>NZ_PGEP01000001.1:300000-465000 GCF_002797445.1 Acidovorax sp. 69
CTGTGCCGCAGGCCGCTTGTCAGGCGGCAGGGTTTCGGGGCCGGGGCGGGTGACTTTCTTCCAGGCCTGCTCGGTCCACGGCCCTGCATGGGGCAGCCACTGGTCGGATGTCCACCAGGCGGCCGCGGCGGCGGCAACCACGACCACCGCAATGGCGGTGAGAACGGTGCGTTCGGTGCGGCTGCGCATGGGGTGGGGTGCTGTAGAGGTAGCAGGTGCCTGCGGGGTGCGCGGACGTGCCCTAGCGCGTGCGCTGCTTAGTGACGTTCACGTCGATGTCGCCAAACACGGTGACACCGCTTCCGCCCGGCTGCGTGGGCGCAGCAGGGTCGCTGGAGCGCGCCGAACCCGGCGTGCTGCCGCAGCCCACCAGCACCCCGGCAACGCCCAAGGCGGCCAGCGCCGACAGCACGCAGCGCCAACGGGCACTGGCCGTGGTGCGGTGTACAGGGCGCGGTGCCGTGGTCACTCGCCGCCCAGGTGGTTGCCCAAAATGCCCGCCAGCTCGAACATGCCTGCGCTGTCCTTGCCGAACACGGCGCGCAGCTTGTCATCGGCGACGATGGTGCGCTTGTCTTTGGGGTCTTGCAGGTTGTGGGCCTTGATGTACTCCCACATCTTCTTGACCGCCTCGGGCCGGGCCACGGGCTCGGCGCCGATCACGGCGGCCAGCGCGGCGCTGGGGGCCTTGCCTGCGGCGGCCTTTCGCGGGGCCTTGGCAGCGGCGGTTTTGGTGGCTGGCGCTTTCTTGGCGGCGGCAGGTTTGGCGGCTTTTTTGGCTGTAGCGCTTGTCCTGCTTGCGCCAGCAGCTCCTGTTTTTGCAGCAGCGCCAGGGCGGGGCGGAAACTTGGATGGCGCAAACTCAAAGTTGACCTTGCCCGCTTCCTTGTCCCACGCCAGGTGGGCCTTGAACGCGCGGCGGGTGCGCATGCTCACAAACTTGTCGAGCAGGTCGGTCTTGCCGGTGGCCAGCAGCTTTTGCATCTGCTCACGCTCCACAGGCTGCTGCAGGATGATCTTGCCGCTCTTGAAGGTGCAGCTCGGTGTGGGTTGCGCAGCGGTGGGCACGGCCTTGCTGCACACAAAGTTGCTGCCGTGCTCGTGCACCTCTGAGCCGCAGATGGGGCAAGGGCCGAGCGCGGCGTCTTCGAACTCCACGATCTCGCCCGACTCTTCGCCCTTCTTGTCGTCGCCAAAGTCGAATTCGAGCTTGTAGTTGTGCGCCTCGTCGTCGTACTTGATGATGATCTCGGACGTGAAGGGCCAGCCCGCCTTGGAGCGGAAACCTTCCAGCGGGCCGATCTTCTTGGTCGCCAACAGGGCATTGGCCTCGGCAGTTTCAAACGTGCGGCCTGCGGGCGACTTGCCAAAACTGAAGCCGCAGCCTTCCGAGCCGGGCTTGCCCACGCAGGCAAAGCGGCGGTAGTTTTCCTTCACCACGCCACCGCAATTGGGGCAAGGGGATTCGAGCGTGGCGTAGTCGCCGGGGATGGTGTCGCGGTCGTATTCCTTGGCCTTCTTGACCATGCGCTCGGTCATGCTGGCAATGCCCGCCATGAAGTCTTCGCGGGTGAGCAGGCCCTTTTCCATTTGCGAGAGCTTGAACTCCCATTCGCCGGTCAGGTCGGCGCGGCACAGTTCTTCGACCTCCAGCCCGCGCAGCAGCGTCATGAGCTGAAACGCCTTGGCCGTGGGGATGATTTCGCGGCCTTCGCGCAGCATGTACTTTTCGGTCAACAAGCCTTCGATGGTGGCTGCGCGCGTGGCAGGCGTACCCAGGCCCTTTTCCTGCATGGCTTCACGCAATTCTTCGTCGTCGATCTGCTTGCCGGCGCTTTCCATGGCGCCCAGCAGCGTGGCTTCAGAGTAGCGTGCGGGGGGCTTGGTCTTGAGCCCCTTGGGGTCGACGGCCAGGGTGTTGACCATTTCGCCGGGCTTCACCGGCACCAGGTTCTGGCCCTTGTCACCCTCTTTGCCGCCCTCGACTTCGTCGGCCGCTTCCTTGCCGTAGATGGCCAGCCAGCCGGGCTTGACCAGCACCTTGCCTTCGGTCTTGAAACTGTGGGGCGCCACGGTGGAAATGCGGGTGGTGACCGTGTATTCCGCACTGGGGAAGAACACGGCCATGAAGCGGCGCACCACCAGGTCGTACAGCTTTTGCTCGGCTTCAGACAGACCACTGGGCGCCTGCAGCGTGGGGATGATGGCAAAGTGATCGCTCACCTTGCTGTTGTCAAAGATGCGCTTGCTGGGCCGGATGTAGTTGTTGTTGAGCGCGGTGAGCGCGTGCGGGGCCAGGTGGCGCATGCCACTGTCGGCCAGCATCTCGAAGGTCTGCTTGGCCACGGGCAGGTAGTCTTCCGGCAGCGCGCGCGAGTCGGTCCGCGGGTAGGTCAGGGCCTTGTGGCGCTCGTACAGGCTTTGCGCCAGCGCCAGTGTGGTCTTGGCACTGAAACCGAACTTGCCGTTGGCCTCGCGCTGCAGGCTGGTCAGGTCAAACAACAGGGGCGATGCCTGCGTGGTGGGCTTGCTCTCTTCGGTGACCGTGGCTTGCTTGCCGCGCACGGCGTTGGCAATGGCGGTGGCTTCGGCGGCGGACCATGTGCGGTCGGCGCGGGCTTCGACGTCTTCGCTTTTCTTCCACTTGGGGTCGAACCACTTGGCGGGGTATTCACCGGCCTGCGCGCCAAAGGTGGCGTGGATTTCCCAGTAGTCGCGGCTGATGAACTTGCGGATCTTTTCTTCACGCTCCACCACCAGCGACAGTGTGGGCGTCTGCACGCGACCCACGGTGGTGAGGAAGAACCCGCCGTCGCGCGAGTTGAACGCCGTCATGGCGCGCGTGCCGTTGATGCCCACCAGCCAGTCGGCCTCAGACCGGCTGCGCGCGGCGTGGGCCAGGCCTGCCATCTGCTGCTCCGTGCGCAGGGCGTCAAAGCCGTCGCGGATGGCCTGGGGCGTCATGGACTGCAGCCACAGCCGCTTGACGGGCTTGCCCAGAGGCTTGGCACCACCGGCGTACTGCTCGATCAGGCGGAAGATCAGCTCGCCCTCGCGGCCCGCGTCACAGGCGTTGATGAGTTGCGTGACGTCCTTGCGCTTGGCCTGCTTGACCACCGCGTTCAGGCGCGTCTTGGTCTTGTCCACGGGCTTCAAATCGAAGTACGGCGGGATGACGGGCAGGTGCGCAAAGCTCCACTTGCCGCGCTTCACGTCGAATTCTTCGGGCGCCTGGATCTCCACCAGGTGGCCCACGGCGCTGGTGACTACATAGCGGTCGTTCTCGAAGTGGTCGTCGTGCTTGTCGAACTTGCCGGCCACGGGGGTCAGTGCGCGCACGATGTCTTGCGCGACGGATGGTTTTTCTGCAATTACCAGGGTCTTGGTCATTTTGGGGCTCTCGCCAGTCAATCTGGTTGCCCGGGTTCCGGGCGCTTCTACAATTCGGTTCTTACGCGCACGTACACGCATACACGCGCACGCACACATGTGTGTGCACTATCAAGTTAACAGAGTTTTTGCCATGCCCCGCTCCGCATCGCCTTCTACCCCTACCCCCGTGCCGGGCCGCCGCATCCAGACGCGACGCTCGGGAGTGCATGGCAAAGGGGTGTTTGCGGTGCAGGATATTGCAGAGGGCGAAGTCCTTGTGGAGTACACGGGCGAGGTGATTGGCTGGCAGGAGGCGCAGGACCGCCACCCGCACGACCCCCTGCAACCCAACCACACGTTTTACTTTCATGTGGATGAAGACCACGTGATCGACGCAAAGTTCGGCGGCAACTCGTCGCGCTGGATCAACCACAGTTGCAACCCCAACTGCTACGCCGACGAACAAGGCCACCGCATCTTCATCACGGCGCTGCGCAACATCAAGGCGGGTGAAGAGCTGAACTACGACTACGGCCTGATCATTGAAGAGCGCTACACCCCCAAGCTCAAGGCCGAGTACCCCTGCTGGTGTGGCAGCAAGAACTGCCGGGGCACGTTGCTGGCTCCCAAGCGTGGCTGGGCGCCGCCGGTGCCGCTGCCGCCGTCCAAGCCCGCCGCCAAGGCGCGCAAGGCCACGGGCACTGTGCAGACAACCGGTGCCAAGCCCGGCGCCAAGGTCTCTACAAAGACCCCCTCCCGAGGTCCGTCCCGGTGAGCGCCGCCCTCATCCGCTGGCCTGCAGAGGCCATCTGGGAGGCTGTGGCGCCCCTGCTGCCCGGTTTTACAGTGGAGGTGTTGCCCACCATCGATTCGACCAACACCGAGCTGATGCGCCGTGCGCGCGCCGGGCAATGTGAACCCACTCTGCTGGTGGCCGAGCAGCAGACCGCAGGGCGGGGGCGGCTGGGGCGGGTGTGGCAAAGCGATGTGGGCGCGTCGCTGATGATGTCGCTGGGCTTGCCGCTGGCGCCCGTCGATTGGTCAGGCCTGTCGCTGGCCGTGGGGGTGAGCGTGGCTGAAAGCCTGCAGCCTGTGTTGCCTGCCCTGGGCGCAGGGCAGCCTGCGCGCGTGGGGCTCAAGTGGCCCAATGATTTGTGGCTGGGTGGTGGCAATGCAGCGGCGGGCGACCGCAAGCTCGGCGGCATCCTGGTGGAGACGGCCAGTTTTGTGACGCCCCAGACGGCAGCCTCGCAGGCCATCACCAGTACCGGTACAAGTACCAGCATCGCGCGGTATGTGGTGGTGGGCATTGGCATCAACGTGCTGCCGCGCAGCCCCGAAGGCATGAGCATGCCCCCTGGCAGTCTGCAGGATGTGGAGACCGGCCTGGACGCACCCACGGCCTTGCTGCGCATCGTGCCGCCGCTGGTGGCCATGCTGCAGTCGTTTGCGGGCTATGGATTTGCGCCCATGCAGCCCCGCTTTGCGGCGCGCGACGTGCTGCAGGGCCGGGCCGTGACGCTCAGCGACGGCCACACGGGCACCGCGCACGGCGTGGGCGACGATGGTGCGTTGCTGGTGCACACGGCTGGCGGCATGCAGGCCATCACCAGCTC
Organism: Acidovorax sp. 69; assembly: GCF_002797445.1. Lineage (NCBI taxonomy): Bacteria > Pseudomonadati > Pseudomonadota > Betaproteobacteria > Burkholderiales > Comamonadaceae > Acidovorax > Acidovorax sp. 69. The sequence continues at coordinate 304,989 of NZ_PGEP01000001.1, forward strand.
CGAAATCAGCGTGCGGCCCAGCGCCGTGCCCCCGGTATGAATCCCCTGCGAGACCGTCATCAGGTTCTGATGACCCGACCATCGAAAGGCCCTGCCCCATGTTGCGTCTTGCCGTGATGGCACTGCTGCTGGCCAACGCGGGTTACTACGCGTGGTCGCAGGGCCTGCTCAAGAATTGGGGATTTGCCCCTGAAGAACAGGCCGAGCCGCAGCGCATGGAGCAGCAGATCCGCCCCGAAACGCTGCAGATCCTGAAGGTGAACCCGGGCAAGACCTCGTCCATCACCCCAGCCCCCCCGCCTCCGCCGCGCTCGCAGCAACCACCGCCAGCGCGGCGGACGCAGTCCCCTCCCCGCCCGCCGATTTTGCCGAATGCCTGCAGGCCGGCGTGTTTGACGACCGCCAGGCCGAGGCCCTGCGCACCGCTGCCGCAGGCCTGCCTCAGGGCAGCTGGGCACTGGAGTCCACACCCATTGCGGGCCGCTGGATGGTTTACATGGGTCGCTTCGACGATGTGGAAACCCTGGACAAAAAGCGCGCAGAACTGCGGGCGCGCAATGTGAACTTTGACCGCGCGGGCGGCACGCTGGAGCTGGGCCTGTCGCTGGGCCGCTTTTCGTCCGAAGAGGCGGCCAAGCGTGAGTTGGTGAACCTGGGCAACAAAGGGGTGCGCACGGCCCGCGTGATCCAGGAGCGCCCCGAATCCCCTGGCTTCACGTTGCGCCTGCCCTCCGTGACCGACGCGCTGCGGCCGCAGCTGGACGCCCTGCGCTCCGCCATGGCCGGCAAGACGCTGCGCACCTGCGGCTGAGCCCGCCCCGCTTGCCACATCGGCCACTTGCTGGCGCGCCGTTGTACTGCCCCCCAAGCGCCCCTACCGCGCGTTCCCTGGCCAGATGGAGCGCACCTGTTCACCATGACCGAAGAAGCCTCCTTGCTCCACCGCGATCAACACGGCGAGTCGTATGCCACCTGTGCGTGTGCGGTCACTTGTGCAGGCACCCCTTGCAGCGCTGCGGGAGATGCCGCATGCGCTGGAGCTCGACTACGGCATTTCGCGTTGTGGGCAGTGGGACCATGACCCCGTCAGCGGGAACGCTGACCTTCTCGGAGGCGGGTGTGGTGGCCGAGGTGCTGGGTGCGCAAGGGGGGTATCGCGTGCCCAAGGCCCGTGGTTTTCTCTCCATGGCGCTGACGTCGGTGCAACGGGTGGGCTGCACCGTGCGATCAGCCTGCGCACCGATCAGCGGGTCAGCTGCCCGCCACCACCTCGCGCGCTGAAAAACGCACGCTGAAACGTGCACCGGGTGGCAGCTGGCCGGGGCGGGCATCTTCGAGCGTGACCTCGGCGCCGTGTTTGCGCGCGATTTCCAGCACGATCGGCAGGCCCAGGCCTGAGCCGTCGGCCTCGCTGCCCAGCGCACGGTAAAACGGCTGGAACACCAGTTCGCGCTCGGCCTCGGGCACACCGGGGCCCGAGTCTTCGACCTGCAGCAGCAGCACATGGCCAAAGGTATCGGCCAGCACGCGGGCGGTGACCACGCCGGGCTTGTCGGGCGTGGAGGGGGTGTAGTTGATGGCGTTGTCCACCAGGTTGCGCACCAGCTCCTTGAGCAAGGTGGGGTTGCCGTCGATCAGCACACCGGGCGAGCCCGGTTCGGCGCCGTCGTAGCCCAGGTCGATTTTCTTGTCGAGCGCGCGGGGCACCGAGTCGCGGACCACCTCGATGGCCAGGCGCGCCAGGTCGCAGGGCTGGCGTGCGATGCCCACGCCACTGCCCTCGGCCCGTGCCAGCGCCAGCAACTGGTTGACGGTGTGCGTGGCGCGGATGCTGGAGCGGCCGATCTGCTGCAGCGAGCGCTTGAGTTCTTCGGTGCTGGTGCCTTCGCGCTGGGCCAGGTCGGCCTGCATGCGCAGACCCGCCAGCGGGGTCTTGAGCTGGTGCGCGGCATCGGCCAGAAAGCGTTTTTGGGTGGCCAGCGAGTCGTTCAGGCGCGTGAGCAGGTCGTTCACCGATGCCACCAGCGGCGCCACTTCGAGTGGCACGGTGCGGTCGTCCAGCGGCGAGAGGTCGTCGGGGTTGCGCGCGCGGATGCGCTGCTCCAGCTGGTTCAGGGGCTGGATACCGCGCGCCAGCGCCAGCCACACCAGCAACACGGCCAGTGGCAGGATGACAAACTGCGGCAGCATCACACCCTTGATGATTTCGGTGGCCAGCACACTGCGCTTCTCGCGCGTCTCGGCCACCTGCACCAGTGCCACGGGGGTGTCCTGCAGCGGCAGGCGCACCCAGATGTAGGCCACGCGGATGTCAATGCCGCGCATCTCAGCGTCGCGCAGCCGCACCTCGCCCGACATGGGGACTTCATCGCTCGGGGGCTCGGGCAGATCCCGCTCGCCGGAGAGGAATTCACCACCCGGGCCGATGACCTGGTAATAAACAATGTCCGAGTCATCGGCGCGCAGGATCTCGCTGGCGGGCTGGGGCAGGTTGAACTGTGCCTTGTCGCCCACCACGCTCACCAGCTGGGCCAGCGCATGGGCGTTGTATTCGAGCGCGCGGTCGAATGGCTTGTTGGCCAGGCCCTGTGCCACCAGCCAGGTGAGCGCCAGGCTCACGGGCCACAGCAGCAGCAGCGGCGTGAGCATCCAGTCGAGGATTTCGCCGAACAGGGAGCGCTGCTCTCGCTGGAATATTTTCAAGGCGTTCGCCGCAGTAATTTTTGAATGAAAATGGCCTCTAGCGCTTATCCATCATGCGCTAACAGCTATTTTCTTTATAGTATTCAACCAGCACGCCATGCCCGTCTACAGCCTGTGCGACTGACGCGACCAAGGCCAGTGCACCCGTGGAACTGGCTCTGCCAGGCCACCGGGTGCGTCCACCTCCCGAAGGAGAGGGGAACGGCGCGAAGCGACTCAGGGGGGGCTTCATATCATCCGGGGATTTTTTCGAGGCAGTAGCCCAGGCCGCGCACCGTGGCGATGCGGATGGGCCCGCCCTCGATCTTCTTGCGCAGGCGGTGGATGTAGACCTCGATGGCGTTGTTGCTCACTTCTTCGCCCCATTCGCACAGGCGCTCCACCAGTTGCTCCTTGCTCACGAGGCGGCCCGCGCGCTGCAGCAGCACTTCGAGCAGGCCCAGTTCGCGGGCCGACAGTTCGATCATCTTGCCGTCGATGGTGGCCACGCGGCCGGCCTGGTCGTACACCAGCGGGCCGTGTTTGATGGCGCTGCTGGTGCCGCCCATGCCCCGGCGCGTGAGGGCCCGCACGCGGGCTTCCAGCTCCTGCAGGCTGAAGGGCTTGGCCATGTAGTCGTCGGCGCCAAAGTCCAGGCCCTTCACGCGCTCTTCCACGCTGTCGGCGGCGGTGAGGATGAGCACCGGCAGGGCCGATCCCCGGCCGCGCAGCTTTTTCAACACCTCCAGTCCGTGCATCTTGGGCAGGCCCAGGTCCAGGATGAGCAGGTCGAACTCGTTGTTGGTCATGAGGGCGGCATCGGCCTCGCTACCGCTGGCGACATGGTCCACCACGGCCCCCGAGGCGCGCAGCGTGCGCAGCAGGCCATCGGCCAGCACCTGGTCGTCTTCGGCAATAAGGATGCGCATGCGGGAGTCTCCTGGTGGGTGGCTGCGGTCTTGCGCCGCGCCTGTGCCGCGATTTTAGGCGGCGCGGCGCCTTGCTGCGCCGCAAGCGGGCCGCGTGCCATGGCTTGGCCCCGCGCCTGCGCACCGCCGCCGTCTTCAGCGCGGGTCGGTGACCAGCAGCCTGTGCACCAGCGCGGTCAGGTCGGCCTGCAGGCGGGCCATGCCCTCGGGCAGCTGGGCCAGCGTGTGCTCGTCCATATAGAGCTTGCGGTTGATCTCCACCTGGATGCTGTGCCGGTGTTGCGCGGGCTTGCCGTAGCGACGCACCAGTTCCACGCCCTTGTAGGGGTGGTTGTATTCGACGCTGTATCCGCAGCCGCGCAGGTGATCGCAGATCAGTGCCGACAGGGCGGGGCTGGCCGTGGTGCCGTCGCGGTCGCCCACCACAAAGTCAGCATGCTGCAACCCCGGATATTCGGTGGCAAAGCGCCCCGCCACGGCGGGCATGGAGTGGCAGTTGAGGTGGATGCTGTTGCCGTGGCGCGCATGGGCGGCGTCAATGGCGGTTTCCACCGCCGCGTGGTAGGGGCGCCAGCAGCGGTCGATGCGGGCGCGCACCTCGGCCACGGAAAGCAGCCGGTTGTAGATGGGCTCGCCCTCGTCGGTGAACTTCCAGATCAGGCCCTTGCCCAGCCGCACCTTGCTGAGCACCTGGGGATCGGTGGAGATGGGGTCGGGCCAGTCGCCGTCGAGCAGGCTGGTGTCCAGCTCGGTCGTGTCGCGGTTGGCATCGAGGTAGATACGGGGGAAGTGGGCTTCGACCCAGGCCGCACCCAGGGCGGGTGCGAAGGCGTAGATCTTTTCGACGTGGGTGTCTTCGGCGCGCCGCAGCGTGGGCAGGTCGCAGGCGGAGCCGAAGTCGCCGGGGTACTGGGTACCGCTGTGTGGCGAGTCGAGCACGAGGGCGGTGTTGCCCGGTATGGATGTCACCGTGCGGGTGGCCGGTTCAGTGGCTAGCCCCGGCGAGCCGGTGACGCCCGGCTGGGCTTGCAGGAATCGGCGGTGGATCAGTTTCAAGGCTGCGTGCATAGGCAGAGTGTGCGCAAAGTGGGGCGGCTGGCCTAGCCGCCCAGACCGGTTGAAGACCATGGTTATCCCTGAGATGGTCTTCCCCAGCTATGGCCGCCGGGCCCGCAGGCCCGGTGTGGGTGTCAATCCAGCGCGATCTTGGCGTAGGCCGCCACACGCTTCATCTTGTCGATCTCGGTGACGATCTGGGCAGTGAACTCCTTGGGTGTGGTGCCCGAGGGGTAGAGGCCCTGGCCCGCCAGTCGCTCGCGCACGGCGGGTTCCTTGAGCGCCTGGGCCACGGCCTGCTGAATGCGCTCGACCGCTGCGGCGGGTGTGGCGGCGGGGGCCACCAGGCCAAACCATGAGGGCTCGTTGGCCTGTTTGAAACCCAGTTCGGCGTAGGTGGGCACATCGGGCAGCACATCCAGTCGCTCATGCCATGACACGGCCAGCGCCTTGAGCTTGCCCGACTTGACGTGGGGCAGCGACGAGGCGACCTGGTCAAAGTACACCGCCACCTGGCCCGCCAACACGTCGTTGATGGCCGGGCCTGCACCACGGTAGGGGATGTGCACCATCGAGGTGCCCGTGCTGCTCTTGAACAGCTCACCCCACATGTGGCCAATGGTGCCGTTGCCGGGCGTGGCGTATGACACCTTGCCGGGGTTGGCCTTGAGGTGCTTCACAAGGTCCGCGAAGCTCTTGACAGGCAGCACGGCCGGGTTGATGACGATGACGCCAGGCGCCTTCACGATCTCGGTCACACCGACAAAGTCTTTGGTCGGGTTGTAGGGCAGCTTGCTGTACACGGCGGGGTTCACGCCGTGCGTGGAGAGCGTGGCCACGCCAATGGTGAGGCCATCTGCCGGGGCGCGTGCCACTTCGGCCATGCCAATGGAGCCGCCTGCGCCGCCCCGGTTTTCCAGCACCACGGGCTGCTTGAGGATGCGGGCCAGCGACTCTTGCAGACTGCGGGCCGTGATGTCTGTTGCACCCCCGGGAGGGAATGGGACGATGAGGCGCAGAGGCTTGCCTTCTTGCGCCAAAGACATTCCAGGAACGAAAGATACGGCGGCCAATGCGGAAAGCAGGTGACGGCGTTGCATGGGGATTTCTCCTATGAAGTGCGTTGAGGTTAAATGAATTGATGTGCTCTACCAAGCAATGGATATGCCTGATAACATTCCAATTTGGAATGATTTGATGACTTACTATGTCCTCGCTGCGCCGTCTCTCACCCCCTTTGCATTTGTTGCGGGCGTTCTCCACCGTGACGCGGTTTGGCGGCGTGTCGCGCGCGGCTGAGGCGTTGCACCTCACCCAGAGCGCGGTCAGCAAACAAATCAAGGAGCTGGAAACCTGGGTTGGCGTGCCGTTGTTCGAGCGCAGCCGCAAGCGCCTGGCGTTGACCCCGGCGGGTGAGCGCTATGAAAAGGCCGTGCGCGGGGTGCTGGCGCAACTGGAGGCTGCCACGCTGGAGCTGATCACCAGCGACGACGGCGGCGGCGCACTGCACCTGTCCAGCTTGCCCACGTTTGCCGCCAAGTGGCTCATTCCACGGCTGCCGCAGTTCCAGCAGCAGCACCCGCAAATCACGCTGCACTTTGTGCCCTACGTGCACAGCTACGACTTCACGCGGCCCGAGCTGGACTGCGCGATTTTGTTTGGCGACGGCCACTGGCCGGGCGCCCATGCCCACCACATAACGGGCAACGATGTGGCGCTGATCGCACCGCGCGCCAAAGTGGCTGACTGGGCCATCCATACCCCGCGCGACGTCGCCCAACACACCCTGCTGCGCCATGTCACGGTGCCCGAGGCCTGGCTGCGCTGGAGCGAGACCCATGCCGTCGAAGGCGCCATCGACCCCCTGGCGGGCCCGCAGTTTGACCAGTTTCAGACCATGATCCGCGCGGTGCAAGCAGGCATGGGCCTGGCGCTGGTGCCCCGTTGCCTGGTGCAAGACGAGATCACGGCGGGCCTGGTGCGCGAGCCTTTGGCCGATGCCGCCCTGCGTGGTGGTTATCAAAGCGACATGGGCTACTGGTTTTGTTACCCCGAAGGGCGCACGCAGTTGCATGCGCTGCAGTGCTTTCGGCAGTGGCTGCTGGCCTGCGCCGAGCCTGTGGGGGCTATCGACGCAGCAACGCTGCTTCAACCACCGGCTGCACCGGCGTAGGCCTCCAGCCCAATGGCCACCACGGTGGCCACGTCCTGCCCTACCTCCTCGCGAAACTCGGCTTCGGCCTGCGCCACCGCATCCCGAAAGGCCTGCAACCAGGCCAGGCCCGTGGGCGTGAAACACACCCGGCGTGCCCGCGCATCCAGCGGGTCGGCTGCACGGGTGACCAGCCCCCAGGCCTCGCACTGATCCACCAGGTTGGCCATGGCCTGCTTGGTCATGCCCGCGCGCTGGGCCAGATCGGTCAGCCGGTCGCCTTGCAGCGCCAGGTGGCGGGTGATGTGCACGTGCGCAGCCGTCACCTGGTCGCGTGCCGCCAAGTTAGACAGTGCCAGTGGCACCTCGACATTGCGCGCCATGAGCTGCAGCACCCGCGCATCAAAGCGGCGCATGGCGTGGCCGAACAGGCGGCCCAGGTGGGTCTGGCGCCAGCCATCTTCGGCGGTAGATGGGGGGACAAATTCAGGCATGGTCAATTGTCAGGCAAACTGACTAAATTATCCTTGAAAGCCCCACAACAGCTCGCATAAACTACTGTTCAAGCATCCAGCCTGTGATTAACCGCAGAGCGATGCAACCATCTAACCTGTTGTTTCTCAAGGAGTTTTCTCATGGACGTCGCAGTCAAAGGCACCAACCCCGCATTGCCAGTGAACACCGAAAAGGCCAAGGCCCTGGCCGCCGCGCTCGCTCAGATCGAGAAACAATTTGGCAAGGGCACGATCATGCGCCTAGGCGAAGGCGAGGTGATCGAGGACATCCAGGTCGTCTCCACCGGCTCGCTGGGCCTGGACATTGCGCTGGGCGTGGGCGGCCTGCCCCGTGGCCGCGTGGTCGAAATCTACGGCCCGGAATCGTCGGGCAAGACCACGCTCACACTGCAAGTGATCGCCGAAATGCAAAAGCAGGGCGGCACCTGCGCGTTTGTCGACGCCGAGCACGCCCTGGATGTGCAATACGCCCAGAAGCTGGGTGTGCAGCTGTCCGACCTGCTGATCAGCCAGCCGGATACCGGCGAGCAAGCGCTGGAGATTGTGGACAGCCTGGTGCGCTCCGGCGCCGTGGACCTGATCGTCATCGACTCGGTCGCCGCACTCACCCCCAAGGCTGAAATCGAAGGCGAAATGGGCGACAGCCTGCCCGGCCTGCAGGCCCGTCTGATGAGCCAGGCGCTGCGCAAGCTGACCAGCACCATCAAGAAGACCAACTGCATGGTCATCTTCATCAACCAGATCCGCATGAAGATTGGCGTGATGTTCGGCAGCCCTGAAACCACCACCGGCGGTAATGCGCTGAAGTTCTACGCCTCGGTACGCCTCGATATCCGCCGCACCGGCACCATCAAGAAGGGCGACGAGGCCATCGGCAACGAAACCAAGGTCAAGGTGGTCAAGAACAAGGTGAGCCCCCCGTTCAAGACGGCCGAGTTCGACATTCTGTTTGGCGAGGGCATCAGCCGCGAAGGCGAAATCATCGACATGGGCGTGAACGCCAAGATCGTTGAAAAGGCCGGCGCTTGGTACGCCTACAACGGCGAAAAGATCGGCCAAGGCCGCGACAACGCCCGTGAGTTCCTGCGCGAAAACGCCGACCTGGCCCACGAGATTGAAAACAAGGTGCGCGAAAGCCTGGGCATCGCCTTGCTGCCGCCTCTGGCAGGCGCAGCGCCTGTGGCCAAGCCCGCCAAGGGCGAGAAGGCGGACAAAGCCGACAAGGAAGACAAATAAGCAGCCGGCAGGGGCACGCCAATAATTGGAGTCAAATTGCCCTCTAGCGCTTATTCAATAAGCGCTGGCAGCTATTGATTTCATACCCATTGGCTGCCATGACCCATGGGCTTTGACACCCTCTCCCTCAAAGGCCGCGCGCTGCGGCTGCTCAGCCAGCGCGAGCATTCGCGGGCCGAGCTGATCAAAAAGCTGGCCCCGCATGTGCAAGACGGTGAAGACCTTTCGGCCGTGCTCGACGAACTACAGGCCAAGGACTTCATCAATGAAACCCGGGTGCTGGAGTCGGTGGTGCACCGCCGTGCCAGCCGCCTGGGGGGAGCGCGCATTCGCCAGGAGCTGCAGGCCAAGGGACTGGCGGGCGAGGCCATTCAGAACGCCGTGGCGCAGTTGCAGGCCAGTGAACTCGACCGCGCCCGCAGCGTGTGGGCGCGCAAGTTTGTGCAACCCCCCCAGACGCCCCAGGAGAGCGCGAAGCAGACCCGTTTCCTGCTCACGCGCGGCTTCTCGGGCGACGTGGTGCGGCGTGTGCTGCGTGGCACGGTGGATGGTGATGACACCTGACCCCACCTGCCACTCACTCGGATATTTCAGTCTTTTTAGATGCCTGCGCTTGTTGACTAAGCGTGAGCAGCTATCAAACAAGAAGCAAAACCGGCTACTGCAGCACCAGTTCGACGCGGCGGTTCTTCGCCCGGCCACCGTCGCTGCCATTGGATGCCACCGGCGCCAGGCTGGCCACGCCGTTGGCGGTCAGGCGGTCGCGGGCAATGCCGTAGTCCTTGGCCAGCGCGGCCGCTACGGCATCAGCGCGGCGCCGGCTCAGGTCGAGGTTGGCGGGCAGGTTGCCCACGTTGTCGGTGTGCCCCACCACGTGGAGCTTGAGGCCCGTTTGCTGTTTGAGCAGGCCGCCGATCTGGTCGAGTGAAGCCTTGCTCTCCGCCTTGATGTCGGCCTTGCCGGTATCAAAAAGAATGCCGTAAATGGCGACCTTGCCATTGGCGTCGAGCCCCTTGGCGATCTCGCTGGAAGACAAGGTTTCCATCTGCTGCTCGCGCGCCTTGGGCTCCACGCGCACGACGGCAATGGTGGTGCGTTTCTGGAATTCTTTCTCGTCGCAGTAGACGGAGGTGATATCTGGGTTCCAGGTCAGCACGGCCAAGGTAGCGCCGGTGGCCTTGTTGTCCAGCAACGCATAACGCAGGTCGCTTGCCGTGCCGCCTGCTGCACAGGCTGCGGGGCTGTTGTCGCCCACCTTGCCCGACCATCCTGCCGGCAGCAGCGAGCGCGGCAGGCTGAAGGTAAAGATGTTGGAGCCTCCGCAGGCGTCGCCCGCGCATTCGAAGGCGGTCTCGAATCCTGCCGCTTTCAGCTCTTGCTGGTAGCCCCGCAGCACCTCCAGCGAAGATCGCCCTGCGGGCGCCACATACTGCAGCGCCGTGCGCTGGCCCGAGCGATCGAGGTTGCGTGCAGCCACCAGTTTGTCGTTTTGGTCAACCACCTTGGCCAGCGGAAACCGCACTTCGTCGTAGGCAGCGTCGTCGCGGTACACGAGCACGGAGCCGCTGTAGCGCTTGAGGCCCGTAGGGTCGGTGAATCCCTTTGCATCCTGTGTCGGGACGCGTGTCTGAGCCCCTGCAGGGGCCGCCAGGACAACGAGCAGTGTGGCCGCCGCCATCCACCCGGGAGATGCCATGTTCTTCATGCCAGGCCTTTCGGTGCCGGGCACCGGCCCGGACTGGCGCGATTATGGGTGCAGGTGCCTGGCGCCCGCCGCCGCGCAGGCAGCGCGGCCGCAGCGGGGTGTGCAGGATGTCACAGACCCAGCATGAGCTGCAGGTTCTGCACTGCAGCGCCGCTGGCGCCTTTGCCCAGGTTGTCCAGGCGTGCAATCAGCACGGCGTGGCGGTATTCCTCGTTGGCAAACACGCGCAGCTCCAGCTTGTTGGTGTCGTTGAGCGCCGTGGCGTCGAGCTTGCCGTCGGCGGTGGCGGGGAGCACGCTCACCCATTGCTCAGGCGTATTGCTCTTGGCATAGTGGGCGGCCAAGGCGTCGTGCAAATCTGCGGCCTTGGGCGCGCCCGGCAGCAGGTCCAGGTGCAGTGGCAATTGCACCAGCATGCCCTGGCGGAAGTTGCCCACCGACGGCACGAAGATCGGGCGCCGTGTGATGCCGGTGTAGCGCATGATCTCTGGCAAATGCTTGTGTTGCAGTGTGAGTGCATAGGCTTCGAACAGGGGGGCAGCGCCTGCTTCGTAGGCTTCAATCATGGTGCGCCCGCCGCCCGAGTAGCCGCTCACCGAAGGCAGTGCCAATGGAAAATCCGGGGGCACGAGGCCCGCATCCACCAGCGGGCGCAGCAGTGCAATCGCGCCTGTGGCGTAGCAGCCTGGGTTGGACACGCGCTGCGCTGCAGCCACGGCCTCACGCTGGCCCGCCGCCAGTTCGGGGAAGCCAAACACCCAGCCCGAAGCGGTGCGGTGCGCAGTGCTGGCATCAATCACCTTGACCTTGCGGCCCGAGCTGCGCTCGATCTCATCGACCATGGCCACCGTGTCACGCGCAGCATCGTCGTGCAGGCACAGGATGACCAGGTCCACCCCTGCGATCAGGCCCCGTTTGGCGCCAGGGTCCTTGCGCAACTCGGGGGCGATGCTGACCAGTTCGATCTGCGGCATGGCCTGCAGGCGCTCGCGGATCTGCAGGCCTGTGGTGCCGGCTTCGCCATCGATAAAAACTTTGGACATGGGGGAGCTCCTGCAAAAAGGCGGCAGCATCTGCCGGATAGAAAAGACGAATGGACAGGCCGTGATGCCCACCGGGGCGTCAGTGAGGCACAAGGATGGTGCGTTGCAGCATGATACAGTCGCAGGTTGCCATGTCCCAAGCCCGCGGCCAGACAACTGTTCATGGTAAACGGGTAAATACCACCCTTCCCTGAGAGAGACCTCATGAAGATTCACGAATACCAAGGCAAGGAAATCTTGCGCAATTTTGGTGTGCCCGTTCCGCGCGGCATCCCTGCATTCACGGTGCAAGAAGCCGTGGAAGCTGCCCAAAAACTCGGCGGCCCCGTGTGGGTGGTCAAGGCCCAGATCCACGCCGGTGGCCGTGGCAAGGGTGGTGGCGTGAAGGTCGCCAAGACCATTGACGACGTCAAGCGCATTTCTGGCGAAATCCTGGGCATGCAGCTCAAGACCCACCAGACCGGCCCCGAAGGCCAGAAGGTCCGTCGCCTGTACATCGAAGACGGCGCTGACATCAAGAACGAACTGTATGTGTCCCTGGTCACCGACCGCGGCACGCAGAAGGTCGCCCTGATCGCTTCGAGCGAAGGCGGCATGGACATCGAGGAAGTGGCCCACTCCACGCCCGAGAAGATCATCACCGAGATGATTGATCCTATCGTCGGCATCACCGTCGAGCAGAGCAAGAAGGTGGCTGCAGCCATCGGCCTGACCGGCGCTTCCATCGACCAAGCCGTAGACATCTTCGCCAAGATCTACAAGTGCTACATGGAAACCGACGCGTCGCTGGTGGAAATCAACCCACTGAACTGCGACTCCAAGGGCAACCTGATGGCCCTGGACGCGAAGTTCAACTTTGACGCCAACGCCCTGTTCCGCCACCCAGAAATCGTGGCCTTCCGCGATCTGGACGAAGAAGATCCGGCCGAAGTGGAAGCCTCGAAGTTCGACCTGGCCTACATCAGCCTCGATGGCAACATCGGCTGCCTGGTGAACGGCGCTGGCCTGGCCATGGCCACCATGGACACCATCAAGCTGTTCGGCGGCGAGCCTGCCAACTTCCTGGACGTGGGCGGCGGTGCCACCCCCGAGAAGGTGACCGAAGCCTTCAAGATCATGCTGAAGAACCCCAAGGTCGAAGGCATTCTGGTCAACATCTTCGGCGGCATCATGAAGTGCGACACCATCGCCACCGGCGTGATCACCGCTTGCAAGGCCGTGAACCTGAACGTGCCGCTGGTCGTGCGCATGAAGGGCACGAACGAAGAGCTGGGCAAGAAGATGCTGGCCGAATCCGGCCTGCCCATCATCGCTGCAGACACCATGGCCGAAGCTGCGACCAAGATCGTTGCTGCCGTCAAGTAAGCCCGGAGAACACACATGTCGATCTACATCAACAAAGACACCAAGGTCATCACCCAGGGCATCACGGGCAAGACGGGCCAGTTCCACACCGAAAAGTGCCAGGAATACGCGAACGGCAAGAACGCCTTCGTGGCCGGCGTGAACCCCAAGAAGGCTGGCGAGTCCATCTTCAACATCCCGATCTACGCCTCCGTCAAGGAAGCCGCTCACCAGACTGGCGCCACCGTGTCGGTGATCTACGTGCCTCCAGCAGGCGCTGCAGCTGCCATCTGGGAAGCTGTCGAAGCCGACCTGGACCTGGCCATCTGTATCACCGAAGGCATCCCAGTGCGCGACATGCTGGAAGTGCGCAACAAGATGAAGGCCAAGGAAGCTGCCGGCGGCAAGCGCACCCTGCTGCTGGGCCCCAACTGCCCCGGCCTGATCACGCCTGATGAAATCAAGATCGGCATCATGCCCGGTCATATCCACCGCAAGGGCCGCATCGGCGTGGTGTCCCGTTCGGGCACGCTGACGTACGAAGCCGTCGCCATGCTGACCGAAGTCGGCCTGGGCCAGTCGAGCGCTGTGGGCATTGGTGGCGACCCCATCAACGGTCTGAAGCATATCGACGTGATGAAGGCTTTCAACGACGATCCAGACACCGATGCCGTCATCATGATTGGCGAAATCGGCGGTCCAGACGAAGCCGAAGCCGCCCAATGGTGCAAGGCCAACATGAAGAAGCCTATCGTGGGCTTCATCGCTGGCGTGACTGCCCCTCCGGGCAAGCGCATGGGCCACGCAGGCGCCCTGATCTCTGGCGGCGCCGACACGGCCGATGCCAAGCTGGCCATCATGGAAGAGTCGGGCTTCATCATCACCCGCAATCCGTCGGAATTGGGCAAGCTGCTCAAGGCTCAGCTTAAGTAAGCAGCCCCACCTCGGCACGGGCATTCGTAAGCACAATTACGGACGCCCACAGCCGCAAGGCCGGATAAACTGGCCGCTCCAATAAAAAGAGAAGCGCTTGGAACCCTGGTTCCCGGCGCTTCTTGCATTCATAACAGTGGAGTTCAGTATGGAGTTTGTGCAAAGTGCCGATTTCTGGATCGGCCTGATGAAGATCGTCTGGATCAATATCATTCTGTCGGGTGACAACGCGGTGGTCATCGCGCTGGCAGCCCGATCTCTCCCTCCCCATCAGCAAAAGAAAGCCGTCTTCTGGGGCTCGGGCGCTGCTGTGGTGCTGCGGATTTTGCTGACCGTCGTGGCAGCCAAGCTGCTGGAGTTGTCCTTTCTCCAGATTGTGGGCGGTTGCTTGTTGCTGTGGATCGGGTTCCAGTTGCTCAGCGAAGAGGATGAGGACGAAGGCGAATCCAAGACCTATGGCAGTCTGATGGCGGCGGTTCGCACCATCCTGATTGCCGATCTGGTCATGAGCCTGGACAACGTGATTGCCGTGGCCGCTGCCGCACAAGGCAACGTGATTCTGCTGGTACTGGGCCTTGCCATCAGCATTCCCCTGGTGATCTTTGGCAGCACGCTCATGATCAAACTCATGGAGCGTTTCCCCTTCATCGTGGTGCTGGGCGCTGCGCTGATCGGTTGGGTGGGCGGTGAAACCATCGTCAGCGATGCCATCTTGCATGACTATGCTGTGGCACATCCTGCACTCCATTACGTCGCTGCTGCCCTGGGTGCGGCACTGGTGGTGGGTGTGGGCAAGTTCTGGCCGTCGAAGGCCCGCAAAGAGTCTGCCACCTAGGTCTGGAATACAAGTCACATGGACAGCCATCGCTGTCCATGTGACAAAAATGGCACCATCCTCTGCGCAGATCTGTGCCAATCCGACAAGAACGACATGGAGCCTGGGCTCCAGCATCGCTTTGGGCCACTGGCGGTCTCTGCGGGGCTTGAATAACCTGGGCGTAGATATTGCTTGATTGACTGCTCATTACCTGAGTGGAACAACAGCAAGTGGGCAGAAAAACCTCGGCGCGGCGGCTTGATTTATGGCGTACCGATGGCTTTTTGAGCGCACTGGCGGCGCTCGCAGTGGCGGCCGTCTGCTTGGCCACAGGCATGTCCCAGCGCCTGGACAACGCGCTATACGATGCTGCCGTCAGCACCTCTGCCCCGCCCCCCCTGGCTGAAATAGCGATTGTTGGTATCGACGATGCCAGTCTGGCTGCTTTGGGCCCCTGGCCATGGACACGCGACATTCATGCGCGGCTGATTGACCAGCTGGCAACCGCTGGCGCTAAAACCATCGTTTACACCCCGTATTTCACTGAGCCGCAAGGCGATCGTGGGCTGGGATACGTCCGCAAGATCCGGGAAACATTGGCAAGTGCGGGGGATGGCTCTGCGCTGGCTGCGGAACTCAGCCGCATTGCTGCCGAGGCCGATATGGCACTCGACACCGACACACGCCTTGCCAGTTCGATCCAGCGGGCTGGCAATGTGTTGCTGGCCTCGCGCTATTCGAACACCGGGGTGCCCACGCCTCTGCCGTCTTATGTGCGCCGCAGCGCACTGCCCGACCTCGGCAAATCTGCGACACCGGTTCAGTCGGCCCAACACCCCATCGCCATGCTTGGCGTGGTGGCTACCGGGGTCGGTCACCTGTATATCAATCCTGATCCGGATGGCCGGGTCCGTGAGGTGCCCCTGATCCTGCGATACGACAACGTGGGCGTGCCGTCCCTTGCGTTGCTGGCAGCCCAGCACAGCCTGCACCTGGGGCCCGGTGACATACGTCCCCTGGATGCATCAGGGGGTCTGCGGCTGGGCGGACTGAACGTCGCCACAGACAGCGCGGCTGTTTTGCGCCCGCGAACGCAGGCATTCCCGGATGGTTCGCCCCCATTTCCGGTGGCATCATTTGTCAGTGTTCTAGAGGGGAAAACCCCAGCCAGCCGCTTCAAGGACAAGATCGTGTTTGTGGGCGAGACCACCGAGGCTCTTGCGCCGGGCATGGTTCTGCACGCCGGGCGGGCAATCTACCCCGTCGATGTTTTGGCGCAGACCGTGTCTTCCATCCGTCTGGGTCTCAGCGTGCATGCGCCAGGCTGGGGTGTCATGGTCTCCTGGATGGTCTTTGCCGGGGCACTTCTCAGTGTGGCTCTGCTCGCGCCAAGAGCGCGTGGCCTGAAGGGCCTGGGCATCGGTGCAGCGTTGCTGCTGGTGCTTGTTGGCGCGCAGTGGACTTTGCTGCGCTACGTCGGCTTGTGGATTTCGGTGGTGCTGCCGGTCATGGTGCTGCTGGCGGGCTTCGTAGTCGGAGTCCTTCTTCAGGGCAAAAGCGGGTGGGGTGCATCGCCATCCGCTGAAGCTGCCGAAGCGGACCGGATGATGGGTCTTGCCCTTCAAGGTCAAGGTCAGTTGGACATGGCTTTTGAGCGTCTGCGCAAAGTGCCTGCCAGCGACGCCCTCTTGGACAACCTGTACCACCTGGCGGAAGACTTCGAGCGCAAGCGTCATTTCGCCAAGGCCAAGGCTGTGTACGAACACATCCTGCGGCACAACCGCCAGTACAAAGACACCCGGAGTCGCTACAAGCGTGCATGCGCCCGTGCCCAGGGTGCAGACACAGCCAACAGCCAGCCGCCGACGCTGCCGCCGGTGGGTGCCAGCCTCCGGCTTCCCGGGGATGCCACATCCAGCGTACCCATGCTCGGCCGCTATCAGGTTGACCGCGAAATAGGCAAAGGGGCCATGGGGGTCGTCTATCTGGGGCGGGATCCCAAGATCGGTCGCGTGGTCGCCATCAAGACCTTGGCGCTGGGCCAGGAATTCGAAGGCGACGCGCTGATCGATGCCCGTTCCCGCTTTTTCCGCGAAGCAGAAACGGCAGGGCGCTTGCAGCATCCGAACATCGTGACGATCTTTGATGCCGGCGAGGAGCATGACCTGGCCTATATCGCCATGGAGTTCCTCAAGGGCCAGGACCTGACCCATGCCGCCAACAAAGAACACTTGTTACCCGTGCCTACCGTGTTGTCAGTCGCTGCCCGCGTGGCGGATGCGCTGGACTATGCCCACGCCCACAACGTGGTGCACCGCGATATCAAGCCAGCCAACATCATGTTTGACGGAGCCACCGACGCCGTGAAAGTGACCGACTTCGGTATTGCGCGCATCACCGACTCCAGCAAGACCCGCACAGGGTTGGTCCTGGGCACCCCAAGCTTCATGTCGCCGGAGCAACTGGCGGGCAAGAAGGTGGATGGCCGGTCGGACCTGTATTCACTGGGTATCACGCTGTTTCAACTGCTCACGGGCACCCTCCCGTTGCGTGGTGAATCCATGACAGAGTTGATGCACAAGATCGCGAACATCGAGGCGCCGGACATTCGCCAGCTGCGGCCTGATCTTTCGCCCGCCATTGCCAAAGTGGTCACACTGTCGTTGCAAAAACGCCCCGAAGCCCGCTACCAGACCGGCCGTCAGTTTGCCGCTGATCTGCGACAGGCCGCCGCTGGCCCGGCTCGCTCTGACAGTGCGCCCACGCCCAGGGCAGTGGTCTATGATGCGGACCGCGATGCAACAGGGCATGAGATGGCGGATTTTCAGGAAACCGTGATGGAGCCCCCCGCAGTTCGGGGAGCGGCAGTCCCGCCGATTTCAGGCGCCCAATGACGCTCGCCATAACATCCATGACCTACGAATTTACCGCTCGGACCGACAAGGGCCGCGTGCGCACCAACAATGAAGACGCTGTGGCGGTGGATCGCGACGCACAGATCGCCATTCTTGCCGACGGCATGGGCGGATACAACGCTGGAGAGGTCGCTAGTGGAATGGCCACCACGTTCATCCGTACCGAGATGGCCCGCTGGCTGGCACAAGCCGGGGCCACGCCACAATCCACCGATGTGCGCCGGGCTCTGGAAATTTGCGTGGAAAACGCCAACCACGCCATCCTGGGCGCGTCACTGTCCAACCCCCAGTATGCGGGCATGGGCACTACGCTGGTGGTGGCGGTGTTCCATGGCAGCCGTCTCATACTCGGGCACATCGGCGATTCGCGTTGTTACCGACTGCGCGACGGTGCATTGCAGCAAATCACGCGGGATCACTCGTGGCTGCAGGAGCAGGTCGATGCGGGGCTGCTTACCTCCCAGCAAGCGGCCCTATCTTCGAATCGCAATCTGGTGACCAGAGCATTGGGCGTTGAGCCCAATGTGATGATGGAAGTCAACGAGTTCCAGGTGACACCCAGCGACCTTTTTCTGTTGTGCTCCGACGGGCTCACGGACATGGTGTCGGACACCGACATCGCGGAAATGATGCGCGCTTCTCTGCCACTGGAGGAAAAAGCCACACTGCTCATCGACACTGCCAATGCGAACGGTGGCCGTGATAACGTGAGCGTGCTGCTGGTGCAGGCTGCGGCGGGAGGCAAGAAACGCAGCCTCATGTCCCGATTGCTAGGGGCCTCTTGAATGGCTCAAACCACAACAATTCATCACATCAGGAGTAGATCATGCCCAGAATGATCGTTTCAATCGACGGGGTCGTCATCAAGGAAGTGCAACTCACGAAGGAGCGGACAACGCTCGGTCGGCGTCCCTACAACGACATCGTGATCGACAACCTTGCTGTGAGTGGAGAGCATGCCGTGATCCACATGGAAGGGCATGACGTAGAGATTGAAGACCTGGGGAGCACGAACGGCACCTACGTCAATGCCAAGGCCGTCAAGCGCCAGGAACTGCGCAATGGCGACACGGTAGAAGTGGGCAAGTACAAAATTCGATTCTTGCAGGAAGCCGAGGGTCAGAATTTCGAAAAAACCATGATCTTCAAGCCCGGCATGGTTCCGCCCATCGGCGCCGCCGCGCGGCCTTCGCCTGCTGCTTCTGCTCCCGTGTCCATCTCCGCGTTGATCCGGGTGATGTCGGGTGCGGCAGCCGGGCGCGAAGTGTCTCTACAAAAAGTGGTCACCACCATTGGCAAGCCGGGTCTTGCTGTGGCTTCGATCACGAAGAGGCATCAAGGCTTTGTGTTGGCGCACGTGGAAGGTCCAGACATGCCCCTGCTCAACGGAGCCGCCATTGGCGCCTCTCCGGTCCCGCTCAAAAACGGTGACCGACTGGAGTTGGCGGGTACCGAAATGCAATTCGAACAAAGCTGACAAGCGGTGGCGGTTGGCGCCTTGTCGGCGTCAACTGTCAACCCCTTCACTCCATCACTCGCGGCCGGACTTATGCGACAGCAGTTATCGCACTTGTTCCAGCGCCGCTGGCGGCGAATTGCTTTCACGCTGATTCCGCTCGTTTTTGCACTTCTGCACGTTGCGGATATCCTTCACCTTCAGGTCTTGGAGCGGTTGGACAACATCATTTACGACACCCGGTTGCGGGTCACGATGCCCCGGACGCTGGATGAACGCATCGTCATTGTCGACATCGACGAAAAGAGCCTAGGCCAGATAGGGCAGTGGCCTTGGAGAAGGGACAAGCTGGCGACCCTGGTGCGCGAATTGTTCGAGAGGCAGCAGGTGTCTGTGATCGGGTTTGATGTCCTGTTCGCCGAAGCGGATGAAAGCTCGGGCCTTTCCACACTCCAGCAATTGGCTCAAGGGCCACTCAAAGGGCAGCCAGGCTTCAAGGAACAACTGGCCCGCATCGCTCCGTCTCTGAACTACGACGCACTTTTTGCGCAATCGTTGCAAGGGCGGCCGGTGGTACTGGGCTATTACCTTTCGGGCGACGACCGCGACGGAATCACCAAGGGAACATTGCCAAATCCGGCACTTCCCTTGACACATCTGAGGGGATTGCCGCTCATATCCACGTCCTGGAAAGGCTACAGCAGCAATATTGAAGGCTTGGCCAGTGCCGCGCCAGCGGCGGGTTTCTTCAACTCCATCACCGACGAAGACGGTGTGGTGCGATCCCTGCCATTGCTGGCCGAATACCAAGGGCAATACTACGAGTCCCTCGCTTTGGCCATGTTCCGCACCGTCATCGGCTCGCCGGAAATTCATCCAGGTTTTGCCAATGCCACACCCGGTGGCACCCATGACGCATTGGAAAGCATCGTGTTGCGGGCAGATGGTCGTACGCTGGCGCTTCCCGTGGACCACCAACTTGCAACGCTCGTTCCTTACCGAGGCCCTGGCGATGCCAAGGGGGGATCGTTCCGATACATCTCAGCCTCCGATGTCCTGGAGGGCAGGCTGCGCGCAGGGCAGCTGAGAGACCAACTTGTTCTAGTGGGTTCTACCGCACCTGGCCTCCTGGACTTGCGCGTTACGCCTGTGGGCAGAGCGTACCCCGGTGTAGAAGCACATGCCAATGTCCTTTCCGCATTTCTTGACGGCAAGAACATGGTTCGACCTGACTACGCGGTGGGATTTGACGCTTTGCAATTGCTTTGCGCGGGCATCCTTCTGGCGGTCACCCTCCCCCTGCTGTCCGCACTGGCTGCGGTGTTGTTGAGCGCGGCGGTTGTGGGCACGCTGGTCGGCGTTAATCTCTGGCTTTATCTTGCACACGGACTGGCACTACCACTCGCCACTGCTGTGGTGATGGCGCTGTTGGCGTTCGCGCTGAACATGGCCTACGGTTACTTTGTGGAAAGTCGCTCCAAGCGGGAATTGGCGGCATTGTTTGGCACCTATGTTCCGCCGGAGCTGGTGGACGAAATGGTCAAGCAACCCGAGCACTACAGCATGCAGGCCACCAATCGCGAGCTGACCGTGATGTTCTGCGACATGCGTGGATTCACCGCGATGTCAGAGCGCATGGAGCCGCTGCAACTGCAGGCGCTGCTCAACGAGGTCTTCAGCAAACTTACCCATATCATTCGCAGGCACAAGGGCACCATCGACAAATACATGGGGGATTGCGTCATGGCGTTTTGGGGTGCCCCTGTGGCGACACCGGAGCATGCCCAACTCGCAGTTTCGGCTGCCATGGAAATGGCGAACGCTATCGGAGAGATCAATGCAGATCACCGACAACGTGGTTTGCCCGAAATAGGGGTCGGTATAGGACTCAATACGGGTGTCATGTGTGTGGGCGACATGGGCTCTGACATAAGGCGCGCCTACACCGTCATCGGCGATGCCGTGAATCTCGGCTCGCGCCTGGAGGGGCTGTCAAAATACTACGGCACCTCCATCGTGGTGAGCGAAAGTGCAAAATCGCTGGCGCCTCAGTTTGCCTGGCAACAAATGGACTGTGTCCGCGTCAAGGGTAAAGCGCAGGCAGTGCCAATTTACCAGCCCTTGTCAAAGCTGTCCGACTTGCCGGACCGCCAAGTCCAAGAGCTTTCCGTATGGGCGCAATTTCTCACAGCCTATGGAGCGCAGGAATGGGCACAATGCGATGTACTTCTGACGCAGCTAAAAGAGTTTCAGCCCCATTCTGTCCTCCACGAGTTGTACGCATCCCGAATCGCCCACCTCCGATTGCAGCCTTTCAACGCGGCATGGGACAGCGCGACCAATTTCGACACCAAATAAATCAGCAAGGCACTACATGAAGGTTCGCGTGCTGGGTTGCTCCGGCGCTATCGCCAAGGACTGTCGTACGACATCGTTCTTGATTGGGGACCGCATCCTGATCGATGCAGGCACTGGGGTCGGTGACCTCACGCTGGATGAAATGGGCAAGATTGACCATGTGTTCTTGACGCACTCGCACCTTGATCACATCGCCGCCCTGCCTCTCATGCTGGATGCAGTGTCGTCCCTCAGGAAACACCCTGTCCAAGTTCACGCACTGCCCGAGACCGTTGAAGCGCTCCAGGCGCATGTATTTAACAACGTCATCTGGCCGGACTTCAGTGCCATTCCCTCTCCGGCGTCGCCGTTCCTGAAATATCAACCTTTCTGCACTGGCGAATCATTAATTGTCGAAGGTATCGAGATCGAAGTGCTGCCCGCCCGCCACACGGTACCGGCCGTTGGTTTTGCTGCGCGAGGAACTACAGGTTGGTGGGTATTCAGCGGTGACACCGAGCGCAATCCGCTTTTTTGGGACCGGATCAATCAGATGACTGTGGCTTGCCTCGTCATAGAAACCGCCTTCAGCAACCGCGAGTGCGACCTGGCTCGCCGCAGTCTACATTTGTCACCCGACACGCTGGCTCAGGAACTGGCGAACATCTGCCTCGCAAGTCGCTACCCCATCTATGTGACGCACACCAAGCCGTCAGAAACCGGCCTAATCATGCAAGAGATTCGTCAATTTGATGCTGGCCAGGGCCGCGCCCATGACATACGCTGGCTGAGCGCGGGGCAGGCGCTGGAGGTGTAACTCAATGCTGCTGCTGACATTCCTGACCGACAAAAATGTAAGTGACAACCATCAGCAGATGAAAGGCACTCCTGGCTGAGAATGACCAATCCAAATTTTTCGGAACGGGCAAGCGCAATGTCGCACAGACACTCTCACACCGTGCGCGCAATCAATGCGCTCCACGCCTCAAAATGCCCTCAGCATGCTTGGATCGTTTTTTTGGCTTTGGTAAGTGGGCATGGCACTTGCTTGGCTACTGTGCATTTGCAACTTTTCCTAGGAGTTTTTCATGAAGCGCACTCTGCAAAAGGGTTTTACCCTGATTGAATTGATGATCGTTGTTGCGATCATTGGTATTTTGGCCGCCGTGGCTCTGCCTGCTTACCAGGACTACACTATTCGCGCTAAGGTGTCGGAAGTAATTTTGGCAGGCTCAGCATGCCGCACGAGTATTACGGAAACTGTTCAAACTATTTCGAGTTCAGTACTTCCAGCTGCCAACGCTTGGGGCTGCGAGCAGAATACTGCAGAAAGCACCTCCAGCAACCCAACCAAGTATGTGATGTCAATTATCACCACTGATGCTGGTCTTGTAACTATTCACACGACGGCTGAAGCCAGCCTGAAGGAAGCCGGCGATAAGGAGGTCATCATGACCCCTTTTAAGAAAACCGGCGCGACGACCTCCGCCGCTATCACCAATACAGATGTTAATATTACCGTCTATGAATGGAAGTGCGGTCCTGGCGGTGCAAAGCCAATGCCTGCGAAGTATCTGCCAGGTTCTTGCCGTGGTTAATATCTTGTTTCTGCTTAACTAGCAAAAACTTGACTAAACGGTGCGCTTAACAGCGCACCGTTTTTTTTTGTGAATGTCAGTTATTTGAATATGAGGATTCTGGTGAAAGAAAAATTGCTGATGTGGGCAGGAGTGGTGTTATTTTTGAGCTATTTGCTGCCTAACCACTATTCACCTTGGCTGAGCTTTCATCAGGAATTGACGGCCGCAGTAGCCTTTGCGCCATTGCTTGCTTGGGCATGCACTCGGGTTGCTCCATTTCCCAAAATGGCCATGGGAGTAACAGCGTTAGCCGTGGTCCCCCTGCTGCAGATAGCAGGTGGACAAATCTATTTCGCCACCGATGGGTGGATGTCGAGCCTTTATCTGCTGGGGTTTGCTCTGGCTATTTACGCAGGCGCTTTGTACTACCGCACCGACGGGACCCACTTTGCGCCAGGCTCGCCAGGAAACATCCATGTGGAGCGTTCCCTTGGCTCCATTGAGAACCTGTGGGTTGCGATACTGATGGCAGCGTTGTGCTCGGCAGGGCTGGCTTTTCATCAATGGCTCATACCGAGCTACCAAGGCATTTACATCGTAGAAATACCGCCACAAAGCCGTCCGTTTGCCAATCTGGCCCAACCAAATCAGCTGGCTACCTTACTGATGTTAGGTATTGCGGGACTTATGTTTGTATGGGAGACCCGCCGACTGCGCGCACCTTTTGCAATGGCTGCAGCGTTCCTACTTTTGTGGGCCTTGGTAATGACCGGATCCAGGACGGTTCTAATGGCTCTGCTTTGGCTGCTGCCAGCATATGCGCTAATGCGGTGCCGGTGCAAACTGCGAACGACACCAGCAGCGATTGCGGCGGGTGTCGTTTTTTACTTCGTAATGACATGGCTATGGCCATTATTGAGCGAATGGCTGCTCCTCAATTCAGGCAACAACACAGCTTTAGAGCGAATGGGCTCTATCGGAATTCGGAAAGTATTTTGGATCTCCATGCTGGACGCCATCGGCCGCGCGCCGTGGCTTGGTTATGGGTGGGGACAAGTCAGCATTGCCCAAGTGACAGTGGCACTCGACCATCCACCCACTTACTCGCTATTCGAAAGTGCCCACAATTTGTTTATTGACCTGGCCCTTTGGAATGGGCTACCAATAGCGCTATTGATTTTTCTCGGAATCGGGGCCTGGTTTTTGGGACAAGTGCGCAATTGCAACAACGCGATGAAATGGGCCACATTGGTGGGAGTGGCGTTAGTCTTCAACCACGCCATGGTGGAGTACCCTTTGAACTACGCATATTTTTTATTGCCCGTTGGGTTTTTTATAGGAGCGCTGTCCACTTCGAATAATATGCCGATGCAGACATACGCGGTTTTTCCAACAGCGAAGAGACTTGGACTTTTGACCATGGGTGGCTTGATGTCTGCAGCGACGGTTTTAGTGGTCGTGGAGTATTTTCCAATAGAAGAGGACTGGAATCTGATGCGGTTTCAAGAAGCTCGAATTGGGAATCTTGAAGTCAAAGACACCCAATCATCCGCATTGGTCCTTACAGGGCTTCAACAATTCTTACGTTTCTCACGCACGGAAGCACGACCTGGAATGTCAGTCGATGAGCTAGACGCTATGCGTCGAGCATCGGAGCGATTTGCCTATGCAGCACCTATGTTCAAGTATGCATTGGCCCAAGCTCTCAACCAGCAACCAGAAAATGCACTCATAACACTGCGAACAATGTGCTCCATGCAAGTCGAGAGCGTGTGCCTCAGCGCAAAGCGCCAGTGGGATGAGCTTGGAAAGACCGATTATCCAGAATTGGAAAATTTACCGTTTCCAAGCTTCGGTACAAGCCGCTGACTGACGATTTATATTTTTCGCCCCAGTGAAGTCACCTTTTGCGCGAAGGCTGCGACTGCATGGGGATCGCTAAAAAGACGAGATCTGCGCGTACTGATTTTTTGTCTTACGCTGTCTCGTCGTGCGCTGCTTGCACACAGATTCTCAACCAGCGCTGCATAATCACTCATCGAATCGGCAATCCATTCATCAAGCTCAAGTTGCCGCAAGATACCGCTTGCAAATCTGCCTCGCATAAACTGCCCATCCCATGCGACGATAGGAGTACACCGCTCAATCGCTTGCATTGCGGTGTTAAATCCGGAAAATCCGACACTATCAAGGTAAACATCTGCTCGATCCAGCAATGCGAAAAATTTCGCCTGCGGTAGCCACGGGATGAACCGTACATGTGCGTCGAAATCAAGGCAAGCCTCCGTGAATTTTTTGCGAAGGCGCGCTTCAAGTAACGCAGTCAGAGGCTCAGGTTGTGCGCGAAAGAAGACCAGCTTGCAAGGCTGGCAGCGTTTTGCAATATCGATCCACAATACATCGTTTTGTGGTGCATATTTAAAAGGCGTACCGGCACACAATAAAATTCGATCAGCGTTTCCAATACCCCATTGCGTTAGATCAATTGGGGTAGGTGACTGGGAGAATGGGTGATAGCAGCATCCAATACCAGGCAATTCGATAAGTTCCTCTGAATAGTTTGCATAAGCCGCTTCGGGCTCTAAAGCCTCGGCACTGACAAATACATCCATGGTGGGTAAACCAGTAGTAATGGGATGCCCCCAGCTGGCAAGCTGTACCGGCGCCAATCGCAAGGAGGCCAACCTCACAGTCGTTGAGTCCATGCCAATCTCTGGATACGCCAAGATATTCAGACGAGCGTCTGAAATCACCTTGGCCCATGCGACCCAATCTCCTTCAGCATAATAAAAACGGGTAGCCCTTCCCGCCGCCATTTCGGTCTGAGCATCCCGTCCAGTGCCCGTATGAAAAATATGAATCTCAAACTCAGTGGGATCGAGGTGCTCCACCCACCCTCGCACAATGGCACGCCAGACAGAATGCTCATGAATATGCGCCGACACAATACCGATTTTCAATTTGGAGCCAATATTCCGGACGGGTGTCGGCACCCCCACCTTGCGCGCCCATGTTCCCATGAGAGATGTGCATAAATCACCATACTGGGATAATACGGCGCGATGGTCCTGCGGAATATAAGCCAGATAATAAGGCTGCTGCGCACCGACTGCCCTGTACCCGTCAGCCGGGCGATGAGTGCGAAACCAAGCTTTTAACTTGTCCAACTCACTCTCAAATGCTCTTGGCGCTGTGTTTTGTTCCTCATCAGACTGTGGCACGGCAGGTAACTGAGCCATGGCATGGCCCCATCGGGCCTGCACGTAGTTGGCATTGATCCGAAGAGCTGCCTGGTAGGCTTTTCGTGCTGTAACTGCGTCGCCAAGCCCCATTGATGCATTGCCCAGCCAATACTGCGCATCTGCCTGCTTGGGATCTGTGGCCAGCGTACTTCGAAGCCAGTGGCTGGCCTCTACCCACATCCTCTGATTCACACGAATCATCGCCAGATTGAACGTGGCCTCGGTGATATCCGGTTTCAGCCGCAGAGCATGTTCCAGATGCTGAACAGCCTCCTCATTGCGACCTCGGTCTTTCAAGAAACTCCCCAGATTGACCAGAGCATCGACATAGTCAGGGCGCGATGAAACAGCGTTGCGATAGTGCTTCTCAGCCAGATCCAGTTCGCCACGAACACGCATTAAGTTACCGAGATGAAACTGCGCTTCCGCCAAAGAAGGATCGCGGGTCACTGCCGACTGCAACAGGTTCATGCCATCTTCCTCTTGCCCACTGGCCAGCGCTAGTTTGGCGAGATTCAAATTGGCCATCGCGTGACCTGGATCCACCGCAAGTGCCCGGTGAAAGGCAGCGGCAGATGCTTTGCCACGACCTGCAATCAGCAGCGCTCGACCGAAAGCGACATGTATCTCTGCGTTAGAAGGGTGCAAGGATGCAGCTCGCTCCAAAATACGCAGACTATCGGCCTTGTGCCCCCGCTCCAGGGCGATCAGGCCTTGCACCAGAAGGCCATCTGCATGGTCCGGTTCAATCGCCAGTTGCGCCAATGTCGCTTGCTCGGCGGCGGCGCCTTGCCCCGCCAAGTACAAGGCCCAAGGCCCCACGGGCGCCAACACTGGTGAGTGCTCGGAGGCGATGCGCGTCGTCTGCGTTGCGGCCGATGAATCTGCACTATGGGGAGAAGCCCATTTCTTTTTGAGCCACGCCAGCATTATTTTGGTAGCGTCTGCGTCGACGCCAGTGCTACGAGCCGAACAACGTCATATGCAAAAGGCTTGCTGAAGCTTTCAGGGTAACCAGCCTCTTGAAGAACATCCTGCAGCCGACTCCCCAACTTGGCCTTTTGATAAATGTTCAATCGATGGGTATCGACAAGTTGCCGCGCATGATTTCGGATCTTTTCATCAATGCGGGTACGAGCCTTCTCTGCTTGCTTGGACTGCGTGTCCAATTGCTGCGGAGGGAGTCCTTTCACCAATTCTCGCACTACGAGAATTGCAAAGGTATCGACGGGGACGGTATTGAAAAAGTTACCAAACATTGAAACTGATCTCGTGCATGACTACCAACTTTACGAAACTGGCGACCCGAGAAATTTGACCGTGAGCGTCGCTGCTTGCTCTCATGAAACAGCCGGTGCAGGTCACAGCCCTTGTTTACCAGAACGAGCGGCGCTGAATTTTCGGTCACATTATGTTTGCTGCCGGTGACCCTCAAAGTCCGACATAGCTCCCCGACTTGCCACCATGTTTTTCCGCAACGTGCACGCCATGGATGGACATCCCCCGATCCACGGCCTTGCACATGTCGTATATGGTGAGCAGTGCGATCTGCACAGCGGTGAGGGCCTCCATCTCGACGCCAGTGGGCCCCACCGTTTCTACGGTTGCGGTGCAAAATATACCGATGGCGCTTGATTGGCGTGCGCTGGCAGCTTCAAATTCAATAGCAACACGGGTCAATGCAATAGGGTGGCACAGCGGAATCAGGTCGCTGGTTTTTTTGGCGGCCTGAATGCCGGCAATGCGTGCGATACCCAGTACATCGCCCTTTTTGGCGGTTCCTGCCTCAATCAACGCCAGCGTTTCTGGCTGCATCTCAATGCGCCCGCTGGCAATGGCGATACGGTGGGTGGCGGGTTTTGCAGCCACATCGACCATGTGGGCCTGGCCTTGGGCATCAAAGTGGGTAAGTGCGGACATGCGGTAAAAACACGGTTGGCGGCAATCGCTCATGAACATTCATCAGACAAAGGCATCATAAGACCATGCAGAACTGGAAAGGGCGCTTGCGCGCCGGTAGCATTCACCTGGGCATCAGCCTTTGCATTGCGGCTTTGGCTGCGGCGCTCGTTTTTGGATTGTGGTATCCGTATCCCTACCGCGAAATATCGGGCGGGCGCTCACTCTTTATGTTGGTGGCCGGTGTGGACGTCATCATGGGGCCCCTGATTACGTTGATCATCTTCAACCGCGCCAAGCCCCGGCGCGAGTTGGTGATGGATTTCACCGTCGTGGGCTTGCTGCAGGTGGCCGCGCTCAGCTACGGCTTATGGACCGTGTTCGTTGCCCGCCCTGTACACCTGGTCTTTGAGTACAGCCGCATGAGCGTGGTCCATGCCATCGATATTGATACTGACCTGCTGGCCAAAGCACCGGCAGCGCTGCAAAAACTTCCTGTCACTGGTCCCACAACCATTGCGCTGAGGCCTTTTAAGGACGCTGCGGAGGAGTTTGACGCCACGATGGCTGCTATCGGCGGCCCTTCGCTCTCTGCCCGAAGCGACCTTTGGCAGCCCTATGCCAACAGCACTACAGACATCCTCAAGGAGTCCAAGCCCGCGTCCGACCTGCTTACGAGGTTTGCTAGCCAGACTGTATTGATTGATCGCACCATTGAAAACACCGGTAAGCCAGTGGCCCAGTTACGCTATCTGCCACTGGTGGGGCGTGACAACGCGTGGACCGTGTTACTGGATGCGACCACGGCAGAACCTTTGGGATTTCTTCCCATCGACCCTTTCTGACACAGGTTCTCATGCGCCACGGAGGCCTAGCGCCCTTACCACGAGCACTGCTTGCCATCATTTTGGGAGCGAATTTGCTCACCTGCGGTGTATCAGCCAATGCGCAAACCGCACTCCCCACCCTGGGCGATGGAAGCGATCTGACCACCAGTGCCGAACGTCGTCTGGGCGACCGCATCATTCGCGAGCTCTACCGGGACCCTGACTACATTGATGACCCGGTGGTCGCTGACTACCTGCAGGGCATATGGCGACCTCTGCTGGCGGCCGCCAGGGCCCGTGGCGAGCTAGCCCCCGAGCTGGACGAGCGTTTCGCATGGGAAATTTTGCTCGGGCGCGACCGTACCGTGAACGCCTTTGCCTTGCCTGGTGGCTACCTGGGAGTCCATCTGGGCCTGATTGGTGTTGTCACCTCGCGTGATGAACTCGCCTCTGTGCTGGCGCACGAGTTGAGTCATGTGACCCAGCGTCACATATCGCGCTTGATCACACAACAGAGCAAGCAAACCCCGCTTTTGCTGGGCGCCATGGTGTTGGGTGCCCTGGCAGCCAGCAAGAATCCCGGCGCCACCCAGGCCTTGGTGGTTGGCGGCCAGGCATTGGTCATGCAAAACCAACTGAACTTTTCACGCGACATGGAGCGTGAGGCTGATCGTGTCGGCTACGGGTTGATGGCCCCTGCCGGGTTTTCCCCCAACGGCTTTGTGAGCATGTTTGACAAGTTGCAACAGGCCAATCGACTCAATGACAATGGTTCATGGCCGTATCTGCGCAGCCATCCGTTGACTACCGAACGCATGGCAGATATGCAGGCGCGCATACCGCCTGGGAGGGCGACCCCGGCAGGAGTGCCCTCCACTTTTGAACACGCCATGGTGGCAGCGCGGGCCAGGGTGCTCTCTAACCCAGGTGTGGACACCTTGCGCCAGTGGATAGCCGAACCGGGAGGCCCCGGATTCGCCAGCCAACCGGTCTTTCGACGGGCTGCGGCGCTGTACGCGGCCGCCCTCGGCAGCAGTCAATTACGCGACGCAACCGGAGCACGCGCTGCCGCCAAAAAACTGGAGGATCTGGTCCGCTCGGACCTGGTGGCTTCGCGACTGGTGCAGTTGTTGAACGCCGAGATTGAGCTGGCTGCGGGCGATGCCATCGCCGCGATAACAGCGATGCCCATGTCCGATGGCAGCTCCCGCAGGCCCGCGTTGGTACTGCATACCCAGGCCTTGCTGAAGGCGGGTCGGGCAAGCGAGGGCTCGGAGGCGTTGCAAACCTGGGTGGCTAACCACCCCAAGGATGCTACTGCATGGCAACTTCTGGCTTCTGTATGGCAGGCCCAAGGGCAAGGCCTGCGGGCAGTGCGTGCCGAAGCCGAAGCGCACGCGGCGCGTTACGACTACGCCGCAGCGGTGGACCGGTTCAAAGCGGGCCAGGACATGGCGCGCCGCGACGGCACAGCAGGGGATCACATAGAGGCCTCCATCATCGACACCCGGTTGCGCGCCATGGAGTCACTCCTTCGTGAACAGGCCGCCGAGCGCTGATTCGATCAGTACGCCCAGCACCGAATATATGAGCGATCCGAGCAGGGCGGCACCAAAGCCCGTGACGTGAAAACCGTCCAGCACACTGGCCGCTGCCCAGAACATGAGCGCATTGATCACAAACAGGAACAGCCCCACGGTGACGATGGTGACCGGCAGTGTCAGCACCACCAGCACTGGCCGTAGCACCGCATTGAACAGCCCGATCACGAAGGCAGCGATCAACGCCGAGGTAAAGCTCTTTACCTCAACCCCGCTGTAGATGTAGGCCACGAACAGCAGTGCTGCGGCGCTGAGCAGCCATTTGAGAAGCAGTTTCATAGCCGCAGAATAGCACCGGCCCGCCGCAAATAAAAAGGGCCCCAAGGCCCTTTCCGTAAAAAATCTGCAACAGGCAGGGTGACTACCAGATCACTCTAGTGCCAGCACCCATAAAGCACCAAAGCCTGTCAGCAGACTGCCCAACAGCGTTCCGGGCCGGGGTGATGACCAGCGTCCGCCTGTCTGATTTAGCTCTTCAGGCGTGTCCGACTTTGGTCGGCGAGCATCCACCACCTGGGCGCATGAAGGTTGTCCTGCCTGCAGTTGCTCGGTCAGTTCAAGCAGCGGGCCCTTTGCCACGACCGTGGTCACACTGCTCTTAGGCGTCCGCAGGGCGGGCAGGATCTGGGCAAACAGTTTATCGGCCCACTTGGTGCGCCAGTTCTCGCGCGCGCTGTGGCTCACCCACTTGCTGATGCGATGGGTCATGCGGGGAGCACAAGCCACCAGCACCCATTGGGTCTGCACGGCAGTATCCCGGGCAAACAAGGGCGCAAGCACCTGTTGGGCATACGCTGCGTCGTCCACGTACACGATGACTCTATCCATACCACCTCCAGATGAACGACGGAAACTTGCTGCAAGAGGCCCGGGGCCCCTTGCGCTTCTACCTTTGATTGTGCAATCCGATCGACGAGAGGGTTAGTGACCCGCTGCCGCCGATTCCGTCCCGGCACGGCGCGCCAGAATGATCTTTCCAGCCAGCAACACCAGCAGTGCGCCCGCCACGCTGGCGCCATACTTGATCATGTCGGTGACTTCACCGGTGGTGCTGTCGAGCGGCATTTTCAGCATCCACAGCCATTTGTCGTGGTTGGCCAGTACGGGGTCGGTCACCAGCATGCCACCTGCAATCCAGCCCAACAGCATGCCGCCCAGCGTGATGATCATGGGGAAGCGTTCCATGAGCTTGATGACCAGTTGGCTGCCCCAGACGATGATCGGGATCGAGATCAGCAGGCCGAGCACGACCAGCAGGAACTGGTGCTCACCGGCATTCTGCGCGGCACCTGCAATGGCGATCACGTTGTCCACGCTCATCACCAGGTCGGCCACGATGATGGTCTTGATGGCGGCCAGCAGCTTGTCGCTGCCCTGCACATCGCCATGGCCATCCTCATCCGGGGCCAGCAGCTTGACGCCAATCCACACGAGCAGCACCGCACCCACAAACTTGAGGAAGGGCAGCGCGAGCAATGTCATCGCAAACGCAATCAGGATCACGCGCAGCACAATGGCGCCGGCCGTGCCCCAGATGATGCCCTTGGTGCGCTGAGCCGGTGGCAGCTTGCGGCACGCCAGCGCTATAACCACAGCGTTATCGCCACCCAGCAGGATGTCGATGATGATGATCTGGCCGAGTGCGAGCCAGAATTCGGGCGAAGCCAAAAAGTCCATAAATTCCTCAATATCAGTGGCGCGAAAGGAGGATCTCGTCGCCACTGTAGCGCCGAGTCCATCCCAGGGATAGAGGGCCTGCTGTCGGAGGATCAAGGATTTCTTGCGCCTCCAGGGAGACATGGCAAGCGAAGGGACGGCCTTGATCAGCCCACAGAGGGCCCATCAAAGGTCTTGCTCAGTTCAGCACACAGCCATGTGCGAGAACCCGGAACGCCGGAAGCGATGCTTCGTATTGACGACGAATCCGATGCCTTGTGCTGTTGTGCATGCCAGAAGCTGGCCTTGCTGCAGTACAAGTCGGGAGCTACTCCCCTTCGAGTTTTCGATTGGAACATCGCCAGCGTCAGCGCGCAAGGGCCGCTGTGTTGTGGTTACTGCTTACGGCCGTACTCCGCCACCTGTGTATGTCCAGGAAACCGTGCGAACCCCCAATAACAACACGGGCAACATCGCTCGGGCAGGGCGGCTATGATCCAGCCCCCTTGTGTCAACGCCCTCCATGGCCGCCATTCACATCACCGACATTGAAGCCGCCATCAACCACTGGCGCAGCTGTGCCCCATCGCCTGACGGCGTCGCTCTGGCGCCCGAGATAGAAGCGCTGGGAGAGGCCTATGCGCTGATGGTCTACCACCACAAGAGCACTGTCGACGAAGAGCACCTGCCGGCCCAGGCATTGGCCGCTTGGCTGACCTGGTACGACACTACGCCCGACACACCCTGCATCGCCATCTGCTCCACCAGCCAGGGCGATGATCTTTGCAAGGGATGCGGGCGCACATTCGACGAAGTGCAGTTTTGGCCAGGCATGACACCCGCTGAGAAGCGCACGGTGTGGCGACGCATCACCTTGGAGCATTCGGCCTGGCGCTTCAACCGCTATTCAGAGCGGGCGGCGGAGGGTGTGTCGGCTTGGCAGGGCGCAATATCCCGAGGCCGGTAGCGCAGCAGCGGCGCGAAGGCTCTTGCAAGCCAAGGCCTGTACGCCACGCGATCAAACCGCTATCGTGGTGCCATGCTGCGCCTGACTCAAGCCCCGAACATCGCCATCGCCACGCTGTGGGCGGATCTGCTGTGCGAGGCGGGCATGACAGCCTCCGTGCAACGCCAGTATCTCGGTGCTGCCGCAGGACACTTGCCACCCGACCAGTGCCTGCCTGAAATTTGGTTGGATTACGACGAACATGCTGCCCGTGCACATGCCTTGCTGCATGAACTTCAGAATCTGCCTCAGCGCCGCTGGATGTGCCGATGTGGAGAAACTGTGGAAGGGGGATTCGAGCAATGTTGGCAGTGTGGGGCGCTCATGCCAAACGACTGACAATCAGTTGCAAAATTCCTGATTTGATAGCGGCTAGCGCTTATGTGTCATGCGCTAGCGGCCTTTTTAGCCCGATTTCGGCTCACTTCCAGCGCACGGGCTCCACATGCACGCTGCCCCGCGTGCTGCTCAGGGTGATGGCCCCTTCCTGCACCGTGGCCTGCAGTTGCATGCTGCGTTCGGCCAATTGCGCCAGCGCCTGAGAGGCGTCGGTGGGAATCCGCCACACCTGCAATTTTTCGAGCCGAGAGAGCTTGGTCTCGATTCCTTTCCACCAGATCTCAGCGGCGTGGTTGAAGCAATACACGATCACAGAATCGGCCTTGCTACAGGCTTTGGTGAGTGGCTTGTCCTCCGGCTGGCCCACCTCGATCCACACGCGCTTGCGCCCCGTGTAGTCCGTCAGCGACGCATCAGGGTCATCGGGGTCGGACAGGCCGGCGCCAAAGGCCAGTGCGGCATCGCCATTGCAAAGATCATTGAGCTGGTGCGCCTGAATGGCCAGCGCAGTCAGCCGGATCATCATGCGTTCGTCGGTCTCGCTGGGGTGGCGGGCCAAGGTGAGCGCGTGGTCGGCGTAGTAGCCGTGGTCAATGTCGGCGATCTGGAGGTTCGCTTTGAATATCGTTGATTTGATCGCCATTCTCAGCGGGTTCCTTCCATTAATACTTCTACATCTGCTGTCTTACTTCGGCGCTTCTCGATGAAATATCGTGCAGAGAAGCTACCAAGACGCGCCGCTTTTTGCAATGCATCCTCGGCTGCAGGATGCTGCAGCGCATGGAGCGCGCGGAATCTCTCGAACCAAATGCGCGGCTCATCATGGGGCGAAATCCGCTCGGCGATATCCAGATCAGCAAGCGCCTCTGTGGGGTGGCCGGTGCGAGTGAGCGTAGTAGCCCGCGCTACGTAATAGCTGGAGTTCTTGGGGTTCAGCTCAATCGCCTTGCTGATATCTGCGAGTGCCCCATCGGCATTGCCTCGCTGAAAACGCTCATTGCCCCGGTTAAAGTAGATGCGACTGGCCCCTGCAACCTCTGGTTTGGGCAATTTCGCAGCAGCATCTTCCCACAGCGCTCCCCTCGAAGAAAAACTCTCAAGACGATCTCGCGACTGCGCGAATAGAAAGGGCATCGCTATACAAAACAGGACAGCAAGCCAGCGCAATGGAAGGTGTCGAGCGAGAGCGGCAACCATCACGGCATACCCAATTGCCCAGACGTAGCTTCGATAGAGCACATAGGGCTCTTGAAAACGGACAAGACTGAACTCGACCGTAAACAACAAGGCACTGAATACGAGGCCAAAGGCAACCAATCGATATTTACCCTTCCACAGGGAAAGTGCAGCTACGGTCGACGGCAAGATCACGAAAATAGCAAGTTGCAGCCACGCGCGAACATGCGTCCAAGGTTGCAGAAAATCGACTCGCAAGTCTGCCGACATACGCGATGTGGAGGGTACAAGCCACTGCAGCCAATAGTAAAAATAGAGTTGGGCCTGCACAAAGGCTGAAAACAACCAGCGATCACCCGCACTGTTGAATGCGGGAAGACCATGGATTTCTCCTTCGAGATCGCTCAGCCTGGGCTCATACGGCTGGCCAACGAAACCCATTCCAACGCTGAACACCAGCGCGATGGCAGGCAAATTGGCGCAGAGAAATGTCGCACAGACGGACACAGTCCGTCTATCAATACGCTCCAGAAGCAGAACAAGCGACATTGCGGCAAACGGTACCGTCACTGAATGCTCTTTGCACAGCATTGCCAGGGATGACATGAGCGCTGCGCGCAATGCAGCCACTAGGCTCCCTTCCTGCAGCGCCGTAAGCAAATACCGCAAGCTGATCAGCGAGAACAGCGTCGCCATCACCGTAGTGCGCTGAATCAGATACCCAGCCGCGTACACGGCAACCGGATGCGCCACAAATAAAACGGCCAACAGCGCTGCAACAACGGATGCCCGCTTCGCTGCCAGCTCGGCTGGCATTGATGGGGTTGAATCTACAACGAGCATCTGTTTCAGCAACCGGTAGAGCTGCCAAGCAACCAACGTATGCAGCATCAGGCTTATGAGCCGATGCGCCTCCATGCTCCCAATCTGGGTTTGTACCCATCCAAGGGTGAAATATGGCAAGGATCGGGTCACCAGTTCCCAGGGCTCTATCGCAGCCGTTGTGAGTCGCGATGAGAAAAAAAGATTGCCGTCATCAAAGACAAACGGATTCCCAAGATAGGGACCGTACAGAGCAGAAGCAGCAGCGGCAATAGCAACAAGGACAAGAGCAGCCATGGTGGACTCCCTCGACCAGCGCACTCGTGAGATGAGCGTTGTCATGGGAGTCCTCGAGTCTTGGCGCTGATCTCCGCAGGTGCGGACATACCTCACTAAACCCGGCGCGCCAACTCGGCCGCCTTACCCACATAGCTGCCCGGCGTCATTCCCAGCAGGCGGTCTTTTTCGGCCTGGGGGATTTCCAGCGAGTGGATCAGGCCGTGCAGGGCCTCGGCCGTCACGGTCTTTCCACGGGTCACTTCCTTGAGCTTCTCATAGGCGCCCTGCACGCCAAAGCGTCGCATCACCGTCTGGATGGGTTCAGCCAGCACTTCCCATGAGGTATCAAGGTCTTCGGCCAGTGCTTCTTCGTTGATTTCGAGCTTGGTCAGGCCGGTGAGCAGCGAGGCGTAGGCCAGAGTGGCATAGCCCAGTGCTACGCCCATGTTGCGCAGCACGGTGCTGTCCGTCAGATCCCGCTGCCAGCGGCTGATCGGCAGCTTTTCGGACAAGTGCTTGAGCAGCGCGTTGGCCAAGCCAAGATTGCCTTCGGCGTTTTCGAAGTCGATGGGGTTGACCTTGTGCGGCATGGTGCTGGAGCCGATTTCTCCGGCTTTCAGGCGCTGCTTGAAGTAGCCCAGGCTCACGTAGCCCCAGATGTCGCGCGACAGATCAATCAGGATGGTGTTGGCGCGCGCCACGGCGTCGAACAGCTCGGCCATGTAGTCGTGTGGCTCGATCTGGATCGAATACGGCTGAAACGTGAGTCCCAGGCCCAGGGGTTCAGGCGTTTCAATGACCTTCTTGCTGAAGGCTTCCCAGTCAAAGTCAGGCCAGGCGGACAGGTGGGCGTTGTAGTTGCCCACGGCGCCATTCATCTTGCCCATGATCTTGACGGCGGCAATGCGGTCGCAGGCCGTTTGCAGGCGCATCACTACGTTGGCCATTTCCTTGCCCACGGTGGTCGGGCTGGCCGTCTGGCCGTGGGTGCGGCTGAGCATGGGCACGTCCGCAAAGGCGTGGGCCATTTCGCGCAGCTTGAGCACGATGCGGTCCAGGCCCGGCAGCACGACCTGGTCGCGGCCCGAGCGCAGTTGCAGCGCGTGGCTGGTGTTGTTGATGTCTTCGCTGGTGCAGGCAAAGTGCACAAACTCGGAGGCCTTTTCCAGCTCGGGGCGCGCTTCGAATTTGCTCTTGATCCAGTATTCGACCGCCTTCACGTCATGGTTGGTGGTCTTTTCAATCTCCTTGATCGCGGCCGCATCGGCCTCGGAGAAGTTCTTGACCAGCCCCAGCAAGTAAGCGCGTGCTCCGGTGGTAAGTGGCTTGAATTCGGCAAAGCCTGCATCTGATAGCGCAATGAACCAGGCCACCTCCACCTGCACCCGGCGGTGCATATAGCCGTGCTCGCTCATGATCGGGCGCAGGGCGGCAAGTTTGGTGGCGTAACGGCCGTCAAGCGGCGACAGGGCGGTGATGGTGGACAGGCTCATGGCGCGCAATTGTAGGCGCCGCGCATCAGTCAGCCTCTTGCCGGGTTGCTGTCGATAGAATCAAACCCGAATTGTTTAGATCACCCCGCGCACTGGAAGACACACCATGAAATTGATCGGAGCCACCACCAGCCCCTACGTGCGCAAGGTACGTATCGTGATGGCTGAGAAAAAGCTCGACTACCAGTTCGTGCAAGACAACGTTTGGGCTGACGATACCCACATCTCGGCCTCCAACCCCTTGGGCAAGGTGCCCTGCCTGGTGATGGAGGGCGGCGAAGCCGTCTTTGACTCGCGCGTGATCGTGGAATACCTCGACACCCTGTCGCCGGTGGGCAAACTGATCCCCTCCCAAGGGCGTGAACGCGCCGAGGTCAAAACCTGGGAAGCCCTGGCTGACGGCGTCGTGGATGCGGCCATCCTGGCCCGGCTTGAGGCCACTTGGGCCCACCGCAAGGACAGTGAACGCAGCCAGGCCTGGATCGACCGCCAATTGCGCAAGGTGAACGATGGCCTCAAGTCGATGAGCCAGGGCCTGGGTGACAAGCCGTTTTGCAGCGGCATCCATCTGAGCCTGTCCGATATCGCCGTGGGCTGCGCATTGGGCTGGCTGGAGTTCCGCTTTCCGGAAATCGCCTGGCGCAGTGAGCACCCCAACCTGGGCAAGCTGCTCGACAAACTGATGCTTCGGCCCAGTTTCGCGGATACCAAGCCGTCCTGAACAGTCGCAGGGGCCGGGTCACCTCGGCCCAGTCGCAGGGCTTTTGGCCCACCCCGCCTCGGGCTTGCCGTATGCTCGGGCGCTTATGAACGAGATGGTTCAAAACCCTTCGAAAGCCCCCGACACCCGTGCCACGCGACAACGCGCAGCACGCGATGCCGCCGCCACGCCGGGCGCGGACCGCGTTCGTATCAACGACCCCGACCGCACCATGGCCAACATCCTGCAGGTGGCCACGGCAGAGTTTGCCGACAAGGGGCTGGCCGGTGCGCGCATCGACGAGATTGCGGCCCTCACCAGTACCAGCAAGCGCATGATCTACTACTATTTTGGTAGCAAAGAAGGCTTGTATGTAGCGGTGCTGGAGGATGCTTACCGGCGCATCCGTCGCATCGAATCGGAGCTGCACCTCGAAGATCTTGCGCCCGAGCAGGCGCTGCGTACGCTGGTTGGCTTCACGGTGGACTACCAGTTGGCCAATCCTGATTTCATCCGCCTCGTGATGAACGAAAACATGCACCGGGGGGAGTTCATCAGCCAGTCCACCACCATCCAGGAGCTCAACATCCCTGTCATCCACGCTGTGCGTGATGTATACCAGCGCGGCGTGGCGGCCGGCGTCTTCCGCCCCGACGTGGACCCGGTGGACCTGCACATGTCGATCTCGGCGCTGTGCTTCTTCAACGTGGCCAACCGCCATACCTTTGGCGCGATCTTTAAGCGCTCGCTGGATACCCCCGCCGCCACGGCGCAACGCCGTGAATCGATCATCGAGATGATCGTGCGCTTCCTGCGGCCCTGACCGAACACCCTCGGTCCGCCATCGCGCGGACACCCCTTCCCGGATCATCCAAAAACCCAAGGCCCGCATTGGGGCACTGGCATGGCTGCGCCTTGCCATGGAATGCCTGACAGGGTTTGCACCTAGATCAAATACTAACCAGTTCGTACAAAATTCTTCCAGGCACTCAATAACGACTGGAGACACCATGCTTGCACTGGCCGATCGCTTGCTACGGGGATACGCCCGTGCGCTCGACATCCTGGGAGGTGTGTGCCTGGCCGTCATGGTGCTGCTGGTGTTCGGCAACGTGGTGCTGCGCTACACCATGAACTCCGGCATCACGGTGTCGGAAGAACTCTCACGCTGGCTGTTTGTATGGCTGACTTTCATGGGCGCCGTAGTGGCCTTGCGCGAACACGGCCAC
This sequence comes from Acidovorax sp. 69, assembly GCF_002797445.1. Classification (NCBI taxonomy): domain Bacteria; kingdom Pseudomonadati; phylum Pseudomonadota; class Betaproteobacteria; order Burkholderiales; family Comamonadaceae; genus Acidovorax; species Acidovorax sp. 69. Next base: position 343,958 of record NZ_PGEP01000001.1, read on the forward strand.
CTGGGCACGGACGCCTTCATCTCCCGCCTGCCGGCCACCGGCAAGAAAGTTTGCCTGGTTTTGGCGCAGATCGCCATGCTCTACGTGTCCTGGCTGCTGCTGGCAGGCAGTTGGGCCCAGATGCTCATCAACTGGGAGACAGAAGCCCCCGTCACCGGCGCGTCGGTCGGCATCTTCTACGCCAGCGGTGTGCTGATGGGCGGGTCAGCGATTGCGATCCTGCTGTACGACCTGCTGCGCACCTTGTTCGTGCCGCTGGCAGAACACGAATTGGTCATGGTGCAGGAGAGCGAAGACATGGCGGCGCTGGAGCATCGCCACCCCGGATCGACCGTGTCTGGTTCCGGCGCTGACGTGCCTTCCAAGCACTGACCCACGGCACCCAAGCCAAGGCATCCCCTGTCCCTGAACACCCCTGCACGGAACCCACCATGACCGTCACCATCTTCCTTGGCTCCCTGTTGCTCGCCATGGCGATCGGCATTCCCATCGCGTTTGCGCTGCTCATCAGCGGCGTGGCGTTGATGTGGCATCTGGACCTGTTCGACGCACAGATACTGGCGCAGAACGTGATCAACGGCGCCGACAGTTTTCCCCTGCTGGCCGTGCCGTTTTTCATGCTCGCGGGTGAGATCATGAACGTGGGTGGCCTGTCCAAGCGCATCGTGAAACTGGCGCTCACGCTGGTCGGTCATGTGCCAGGGGGGCTTGGCTATGTGGCCATCATGGCCGCAGTGATCCTGGCCGCTGTCTCGGGGTCGGCCGTGGCAGACGCTGCCGCGCTGGCGTCACTACTCCTGCCCATGATGGTGGCTGCAGGGCACAACAAGGAGCGTTCGGCCGGCCTCATTGCCTCCGCCGGCATCATTGCCCCGGTGATTCCGCCCTCCATTGGTTTTGTGATCTTTGGTGTGGCAGCCAACGTGTCCATCAGCAAGCTGTTTCTCGCTGGCATTGTTCCCGGCATCATGCTGGGCCTCGCACTGGCGATGACCTGGTGGTGGCTGGTGCGGCGCGAAGACGTTGCCCCCCCAAAGCGCGCCACACGTGCTGAATTGAAGCTGGCCTTGCGCGAAGCTGTCTGGGCACTGGGCTTGCCCATCATCATTCTGGTCGGCCTGCGCATGGGTGTCTTCACACCCACCGAGGCCGCCGTGGTGGCGGCGGTGTATGCGCTGTTTGTGGCGATGGTGATCTACCGCGAGCTGAGCGTGCGCCAGCTGGCCGCCATCTTTCAGTCCGCCGCCCGCACCAGCGCCGTTGTGATGTTTCTGGTCGCAGCGGCCATGGTTTCCGCCTGGCTCATCACCGTGGCCGACCTGCCCTCCAAGGTCATCGGCATGCTGGAGCCCTTCATGGGCAACCAAACCTTGCTGCTGATCGCAATCATGATTCTGGTCATGATCGTTGGCACGGCCATGGACATGACGCCCACCATCCTGATCATGACACCCGTGCTGATGCCGGTGGTCAAGGCAGCAGGCATCGACCCGGTGTACTTCGGGGTGCTGTTCATCATCAACAACGCCATCGGCCTGATCACGCCGCCCGTGGGCACGGTGCTCAACGTGGTCGCGGGGGTCGGGCGCATTTCGATGTCGCAAGTCACACGCGGGGTCATGCCCTTCATGCTGGCCCAGTTCGTCGTGATGTTCCTGCTGGTGCTTTTCCCGTCCATCGTCACGGCGCCGCTGCGCTGGCTCGGTGGCTGATCTGCCGCTGCACACGTTCCCTATTTGCCCCGCCCAAAACCCAAGGAGACATTTCCATGAAGCTGATCAAAACCCTGCTCGCTACCGCCATGGTTGCCGTGTCGCTGCTGTCTGCCGCGCACGCCCAGGAGCGCACCATCAAGTTCGCCTTCCAGAACCAGAAGGACCACCCGCAGGCCCAGGGCGCACAGAAGTTTGCCGACCTGGTGGCTGCAAAGACCAACGGACGCATTGCCGTCAAGCTGTTCCCCGGCGGCTCACTGGGCGGTGACTTGCAGACCGTATCGGCGCTGCAGGGCGGCACCGTGGAGATGACCGTTCTCAACGCCGGCATCCTGTCGGCCCAGGCCAAGGAATTCGGCGTCTACGACTTCCCTTTCCTGTTCGCCACCCCACAAGAGGCCGATGCCGTGACTGACGGTCCTTTTGGCAGGAAACTGCTCGACAAGCTGCAGGCCAAGAATCTGGTGGGCCTGGGCTACTGGGAGCTGGGCTTTCGCAACCTCACCAACAGCAAAAAGCCCATTGCCAAGGCGGAAGACATTGCGGGCCTGAAGATCCGCGTGATCCAGTCACCCATCTACATCGACCTGTTCAATGCACTGGGCGCCAACGCCGTGCCCATGCCCTTCCCTGAGCTGTACACCGCCATGGAGCAAAAGGCGGTGGACGGGCAGGAGAACCCTTTCTCCACCATCCTGTCGTCCAAGTTTGCCGAGGTGCAGAAGTACCTGACCGTGACGCGCCACATGTACAACCCCCAGGCCGTGATCGTGAGCAAGAAGTTCTGGGACAGCCTCAACCCTGCCGACCAGAAGGCCCTGACCGACGCCATGGCCGAAGCCACCACCTTCCAGCGCGGCGTGTCGCGTGTGCAGGCCACCGTGGCGCTCGACGACCTCAAGAAGGCCGGCATGCAGGTCTCCGAGTTCTCGCCCGCCGAACTCGACAAGCTGCGCGCCAAGGTCAAGCCCGTGGTCGAAAAGCACAGCGAAAAGGTGGGCACCGAGACGGTGAAGGAGGTCTATTCCACGCTGGCCAAGCTGCGCGGCGGCAAGTAAGCCACCGCTGCACCCCTGCGCTGCCGCGCGGTGACCCATCCCCGGCAGCGCGTCTATCCCGCATACCGCCCATGAGCACACAGCTCCTTGATTACCCGGTCACCTCCACCGCGCCCGCCATGTCTTCCAACTCCCCCCGCAAGGTACTCATCGGGCTGATCGGTGCTGGCATCCAGAAGTCGCTGTCGCCCGCTCTGCACGAAGAAGAGGCGCGCCACCACGGCATGCGCCTGCACTACCAGCTCATCGATCTGGACCGCTCGGCCTCCTCCACGGAGCACCTGCCCACGCTGCTGTCGGCAGCGCGCATCATGGGCTACGCGGGCTGCAATGTGACCTACCCCTGCAAGCAGGCGGTGATCCCGTACCTCGACAGCCTGTCCGAAGAAGCGCGTGCCATGGGCGCCGTGAACACCGTCGTCATCCGCGATGGCCAGCTGGTGGGGCACAACACCGACGGATCGGGCTGGGCCTGGGGCTTCACCCGCGCGCTGCCGAACGCTGACCTGGGCCGCGTGGTGCTGCTGGGCGCGGGCGGTGCGGGCGCCGCCATTGCCCACGCCGTGCTGCGCCTGGGCGCCCGGCACCTGAGCATCGTGGATGCACAACCCGAACGGGCTGCACAACTGGCAGCCGATGTGAATGCGCTCTATGGCCCTCAGGCCGAGGCCGGGGAGATCCGATCGGCCATGGCAAGCGCCACCGGGCTGATCCACGCTACGCCCACAGGCATGGACAAGCTCCCTGGCCTGCCTCTCGATGTGAGTCTGCTGCGGTCCGAGATGTGGGTGTCTGAAGTGGTGTATTTCCCGTTGGATACCGCGCTGGTTCAAGCTGCGCGAGCCCTGGGTTGCAAGGTGTCGGACGGCGGCGGCATGGCGGTGGGCCAGGCGGTGGGCGCGTTCGAGCTGTTCACCGGCGAGGCCCCTGACGCAGCCCGCATGGACGCGCATTTCCGCCGCATGGTCAGCACGCGTCAATGACCTCTCCCACAGCAGTTCACAAGGAGTCGAACCCATGAGCACCCCGATGGTGGCCACCCGCGAAGCGCTCGGCGACATGCCCAACCCCCTGGGCCTGCAGGGCATCGAGTTCATTGAATACGCCACCAGTCGCCCGCAGGCGCTGGGGCAGGCGCTGGAGCGCATGGGCTTTCAGCCCGTGGCGCGCCACCGCTCGCGCGAGGTGCTTCTGTACCGCCAGGGCGACATGAACATCATCGTCAACGCGCACCAGGACAGCGAACGCACCGGCGTGCACGCGCCGCCCGCGCTGACAGAAACCCCAGTACTGGCCGCCATCGCCTTCCGCGTGGGCAACGCCGCCGCCGCCTACCGCCGCGTGCTGGAGCTGGGGGCATGGGCCGTGCACACCGAAGTCGAAGTCATGGAGCTGAACATCCCTGCCATTCACGGAGTGGGTTCCAGCCGCATCTATTTTGTGGACCGGTACAAGGAGTTCTCGATCTACGACGTGGACTTTGTGTCCATCCCCACTGTTGAGCCCCGTCCTGCCGCTCTGGCCGGGCTGCACTTGTTTGGTGTGGTGCAGTACATCGGCCTGGGTCGCCTGCAGGACTGGACCCATTTCTATGGCGAACTTTTCGGGTTTGCAGAGCTGTCCCCCGAGCAGTCTTTTGGCGTGCTCACGCACGGCCGTATCCTGGCAAGCCCCTGTGGCACGCTGCACTGGCAGCTGATCGAACCACTGGTCGATGCATTGGATGCCGACCCCGAGGAGTTGCTGCAGCGTGTGGCCTTTGGAACGCCCGATGTCATGGCCACCGTGAACGCGCTGCGCGCGCGGGGTGTGGACTTTGTCGAATCGCCCCAGGGTGTGCACACCGGCACACGCGGCGCCCTCACGCGCGCCGACGTGGGCTCGCCCAGTTTCGAACTGGTGCTGGACGCCCGCTGACCCTGGAGTACACCCATGCGCACATCCACCATGCAACGCAACGTCGCCGACTTCGGCATGGACACCATCAGCCTGGCCGGCCCGCTCGAAGCCAAGCTCGCCGCCGTCAAGGCCGCAGGTTTTGGCCAGATCATGCTGGCCGCGCGCGACATCGTGGGCCACCCACAAGGCATCGAAGCGGCCGTGCACGCCGTGCGCAGCAGTGGCCTGCGCGTGACGGGTTTCCAGGTGCTGCGCGACTTTGAAGGCCTGTCGGGCCACCTGCACAGCTACAAGGTGGACATCGCCAAACAAATGATTCTGATGGCACTTGACCTGGGTGCGCCGCTGCTACTGGCCTGCAGCTCCACCTCGTCGCACGCCACGGCGGACGCCGACGCCATTGCGCGCGACCTGCGCAAACTGGCCCTGCTGGCGCTGCCGCACGGAATTCGCGTGGCGTTTGAAGGACTCTCGTGGGGGCGGCACATCAACGAGGTGCACCAGGCCTGGGCGGCGGTGGAGCAGGCCGATTGTCCCAACCTCGGCCTGGCCGTCGATTCGTATCACCAGTTCGCCACCAGCACCCCGCTCGCAGCGCTGGCCGACGTAGACCCCGAGAAGATCTATCTGGTGCAGCTCTCGGATTTCATGTGGCAGGAGACCCGCACGGTGCAAGAGCGCATCGACACCGCGCGGCACTTCCGTGTGTTCCCCGGCGAGGGCGTGCACAGCCAGGCGCTGGCCGAGCTGGTGCGCACGCTCGACAGCATGGGCTACGAAGGCGACTACAGTTTTGAGGTCTTCAACGACGACTACCAGCAGCTGCCGTTGCCCTATGTGGCGCAGCGGGCCTGGAACAGTGCGCTGTGGCTGGCAGAAGGTGTGCTGCAGCGTGCTGTGCCGCTGCCGGGGCACCTGCGCATCAAAACCTTGGCGTGATCAACGCATCAACGGGCCCCGATCAACTGTTGGCGCGCTTTTTGAGCCAGCGCATCAGTGCGCCGACCACGGGCAGTTTTTCGTACAACTCTTCGGCCGCGTCCCAATAGTCGCGGTGCAGCGTGACCAGGCCTTGTTCGTCGAGCACCAGGTGCGATGCGCCGCGCACCGTCTGCGTCACGCCTTTGTGAAAGTCCTTGAACGCGAACAGGAAGTCCCAGGTCAAAAAGCACTGTGCGCCCTGCACCACCCGGCCGGTGACCACAAAACGCGGCTGTTCCAGCGCCTCGAACATGTGGGCAAATATGGACTGGATCGCAGGTACGCCCTGCACCTCGTTGAAAGGGTCCTTGAAGCGGGCCTGCGGTGTGTAGAACTGGCCGATGGTTGACACGTCAGCCGGTGAGAGGTTTTCAAAGAACGCGATGATGCGGGTGACGGCTTCTTCGCTGGTGGGATGGGGATGCGGGGGCAACATGGCAAATAATCTCAAAGACCGGTGAAACGGCGGACCGCCGGAAAATACCACCGGTACGGCAACACCCGCAGCAGCTTCATCACGCGCGTGAAACGCTTGGGGAAATGGATGTCGAAATGTCCGCGTTCCCAGCCTTGCACAATGGCCGCCGCCGCCGCCTCGGGCGAGATCAGCGCGGGCATCGTGAAGTCATTGCCCGCGGTGAGCGGCGTGGCCACAAAACCAGGGTTGATCACGCTGACACCCATGCCCATGTCATGTAAATCCAGGTACAGCGCTTCGGCCAGATTGATCAGCGCGGCCTTCGTGGGACCGTAGGCCAGGCTTTTGGGAAGGCCGCGAAAGCCCGCCACACTGCTGATGACGCTCACATGCCCCGGGCGCCCGGCCTGCGCCGCCGCCAGCATGGCGGGCAACACGGCAGCCAACACATGCAGCACGCCGTTGTAGTTGATCTGCTCATGGCGCAGCATCACCGCCAGATCGAAATCGGTGGCGCGCATGTCGCGGTAGTAGCCCGCGCAGTAGCACACCAGGTCGGGCGCGCCGCCTGCCAGGACCTGCGTGGCAGCGGCCTGCACTTGTGCAGGCTCCGCCGTGTCCATGGGCAGCGCCAGGCTGCCGGGGTGTTGGGCGACAAAAGCATCGAGCGCATCACCGCTGCGCGCCGACACGATGACCTGCGCACCCCGCGCATGCAGCGCAGTAGCCGTGGCGCGGCCAATGCCACTGCTGGCCCCGATGAGCCAGGCCCGGCGGCCATGCCAGTCGCGCAGGGGGGGGTTGAGGCTCATGGCGCGCGTTTGGTAAAGGACAAAGTGATCTCGCCCAGGCGGAATCCGAACTTGCTCATGGTGGCGCGGTTGAGCATCACGCGATCGTCGATGAGGTACATCCAGTCGTCCAGGTCCACGTTGTAGACCTTGCCGTCCACCGGCAGCGCCAGCGTGTAGTTCCAGCGGAAGGCGTTGCCGCGCGTCTGGCCGTTGGCCGTGCCCACCACGTCGTCGGCGACGCCCGTGTAGCGGCCGTCGGCGTGTTTCGTCAGGCGCCAGATGCGGCGCTGTGTGGTGCCGTCGGAGTAGGTGAAGGCTTCATCGAGCACGCCTTCATTGCCCTTCCACTGGCAATCCATCACCACAGTGAAGCGTTTGACGATCTGGCCGCTGCGGTCCTGGAAGATGCCGTGGGCATCGATCTTGCCGTTGAAATACTGGGCCAGGTCGAGCACCGGCTTTTCGTTGGCATAACCGTCCAGGCTTTGGCTGGCACAGCCGGACAGGACCATGGGAGCCGCCACTGCGGCCGAAAGAAGGAGGCGTCGTTGCATCATGGTGGCGTCGCTTGAGAGGTCAGGAATGCGTCGCGCTCGCGCGCAGGCCGCAGGATGAGTACATACAGTGCAGCCGCAGCCAGCAGCTTGAGCACGCAGGGCAGCACCGCGTAGGCCAAGCCCAGGGTCTGCAGGCCACCTTCGCTGCGTGTGCCGGGCGTGTAGCCCCACCAGCCCAGCAGCGGCAGCGCCAGGCCCGCAGCCAGCGCCAGGTTGAGCTTGGTGGCAAAGTTCCACCAGCCGAAGTACGCGCCTTCATGCTGTCCACTGTCGCCCTCGGAGGCGATCACGCCGGCCAGCAGCGCGCTGGGCAGGGCCAGGTCCGTGCCCAGCGCCGCGCCGGACAGCGCGCAGACCAGCAGGAACGGCAGCACATCGCCCGCGCCCAGAAAGGCAGTCCATACAAACACGGCAATCGCCAGCAACATGCCCGCCAGCCAGGTGCGCGCCAAACCCCCGTGTGCTACGGCACGCAGCCACAGCGGAATCGACAGCGCGGCACACACAAAGTACGCGGCCAGGAACATGGGCTCCTGCGCGGGCGGGGCCTGCAAGCGGTCCTGGATGAAAAACAGCACCAGCGTGGCCGGGATGGCGCTGGCAATGCCGTTGAGCATGAACACGGTCAGCAGACGGCGGAATGCGGGGCGCCCCCAGGGCCGCCACAGGCTGGCGCGCTGGGGCGGGCGGTATACACCGGCATCCCCCACCATGGGGCGCGGTGCACGCGTCCAGCACCACCAGCCCAGCAACAAGCTGAGGGCGAATACGCCGAGCATCACCGGCAGCCCCAGCAGTGCGGGCAGCACGGAGGCCAGCACCACGCCCACCAGCGCAGCCCCTTCGCGCCACGCCACGATGCGGCCACGCTGCAATTCGTCGCCCCCCAGACGCGCGCCCCAGGACTGGTGCGCGATGCTGAGCTGGCTGTAGGCGATGTAGGTGATGAGCAGCGCAAAGAATGCCCAGGCAACGAGTGCATCGCTGCCGCGAACAGGCGGATAAAACAAGCCACTCAGCCCCGAAGCCAGCACACCGGCTGACACGGCGCCCACGGCCAGCACCGGTCGCACAGAGCGGCCAAACAGTTGGTCGGCAAGGCGGCCCAACAGCGGGTCGGTGAACGCATCAAACAAGCGTGCCGCCAGCAGCACTGCGCCCAGCGTGGCCAGCGGCATGCCGAACTCGCGTGCGTAGTGGTTGGGCAGCAGCACATACAACGGCAACGCCACAAACGCCAGTGGCAGCCCCAGCAGCCCATAGGCCAGGCCTTGACCCGCACGCAGGGGCGGTGTCGAGGTCATGGCTGGCCCTGGGGCCGGGTGGCGGCGATCAGGTCCTGGCGCAGCCGAGGCTCCGAGGTCTGGGGCGACAGCCAGATGCCGAAGAACAGGCGCGAGAACTCGGCGTCGGGCACCTCGCCCACCACACGCCCTGCCATCTTGAATATGGCGCCTGCACCGGGCTGGTACAGGCCCAGCAAGCGGTCGCCGGCCTTCACATTCGGCAACGCCGACTGCAGCGCCTGCTGCCAGCGCTCGGCCTGCTGTGGCGTGAAGCTGCCCACGCGCCGCATTTCTTCGATAGAGCGCTTGGCGATGGCCTCGCCCGAAAAGTCGCGGTGGTAGGTCAGCTCCAGCGCCAGCGGATGCGCCGCGTAGTTGTTGGCATCAAAACCGGGCTGCACCCACAGCCGCGCGCGGTAGATCTCAAATCCCAGGAACCGCAGCACGCCCTGGCCCACCAGGCGAGCCCCCGACAACGGGGCTGCAGCGGCTGCGCTGGCCTCTGCAACCTGCGCCAGCGCGGTTTGAGGGCCTAAAGCCACCAATGCGCCAGTGAATATTGCGGCAACAGCTATATTTTTCATAGCAAACCTCAGTCCTTGATCAGCGTGTACTGCACCAGGTCAATGTTGCTCATCGCAAACGCCGCCTCGCAATACGCCAGGTAGAACTCCCAGATGTGCATGAAGCGCTGGTCGAACCCCAGCTGCAGGATCTGCGTGCGCTGCGCCAGAAAACGCTCGCGCCAGCGTTTGAGGGTCTCGGCATAGTCCTGGCCAAAAGCGAACTCGTCCACCACCCGCAGGCCAGCTGCCTCGGCCTCGCGGCGGAACTCGCGCGGGCACGGCAGGCAGCCACCGGGGAAGATGTACTGCTGGATGAAGTCGGTGGAGCTGATGTAGCGCTCGAACAGGCTGTCGTCGATCACGATGCTCTGGATGCAGGCCTTGCCGCCGGGCTTGAGCAGGCGGTTCACCGACTGGAAGTAGGTGGGCCAGTATTCGCGGCCCACAGCCTCGACCATTTCGACGGAGCAGATGGCGTCATAGGGGCCGTCGGCGATGTCACGGTAGTCCTGCAGGCGCAGGTCGGCCTGGTTCTCCACCCCATGGGCCGCCATGCGTTTCTGCGCAAACGCCAGTTGCTCGGTGGACAGCGTCACGCCAGTGAGGGACGCACCAAACTCGGTGGTCGCCATCTCGGCCAGCGCGCCCCAGCCGCAGCCAATCTCCAGCACGCGGGCACCGGGCTGCACGCCCGCCATGCGCAGCGCGCGGCGCACCTTGGCGTGCTGTGCGGTGCGCATGTCGCCGCCCGCGTCGCCCTCGAACCAGGCGGACGAATAGTTCATCGTGTCGTCCAGCCACAGTTCGTAGAACGCATTGCCCAGGTCGTAATGGGCGTGGATATTTTTCTGGCTGTTGGCGCGTGTGTTGCGGTTGAGCAGGTGCTTGACGCGGTACAGCAGCCGCCCGGCCCAGGTGCCGTAGATCACGCCTTCGATCTGCTGGCGGTTGGCGACAAAAAGCTTGAGCAGGTCGGTGAGGTGCGGCGTGGTCCAGTCGCCTGCGATGTAGCTCTCGGCAAACCCGATGTCGCCCGACCGGAGCGCTGCGCTGCACACGTTCCAGTTCTTGAGCGTGATGGCCGCCGAGGGGCCGTTGCCGTGCCCGAAATGCTGCAGCGTGCCATCGGGCAGTTGCACTGTGAGGTGGCCGTGCTGCAGTCGCTGCAGTAGCTTGAGCGCTGTGCGTGCCGCAGCAGGGGTGCCTGCAGGCAGGGTCAAGGCAGAACGGGTGGCAGTGGTGGAGTTCATGGCGGTCTCGTTGGTCATGGCTGTCAACGGGTCACGATGGAGGCTGGCGCCTCGGGCTTGCGATGGAAACGCACGCGCTTGAGCCACAGCTGCAGCGCGTGCCAGTGGATGCGGGCCACGATGGCCAGCGTCATGACGGGGTAGCCCCACAGCGCCTGGCGCAAGGTGCGCGCGTTGGCGTGCAACAGCGTGCCGCTCACGCTGGTCTGTATCAGTGGGCCGCTGGCGTCGTCGTAGTCGATGCGCGCTACGGTGCGACCTTCATCGGCGGGTGCCGCCGCCGTGCGCATGAAACGAAAGCGATAGCCTCCGGTCACTTCGCAAAATGGCGATACATGGAACACCTTGCGCGCCTGTTGCTCCACACCGTACTGCGGCGCATCCAACAGGTAGCAGTGGCGCTCGCCAAAGGTGTTGTTCACCTCCACCACGATGGCGCGCAGGCTGCCATCGGCACGGTGGCAGTACCAGAAGCTCACGGGCTTGAAGGTGTGGCCCAGCACACGCGGGTAGCAGTGCAGCCAGACCTCGCCCACCGCGTCGTCAATGCCTTCGGTGCGCAGCAGGTCGTCGAGCCAGGCCAGCGCCCCGCCCTGGTCAGCACTTCGACCATCACCATGGTCTGTGTCATGAAAGCTGATGGCGCCGCGCCGGTTGACCGCCAGCGCACTCTGCATACCCGTCGTTTGCGCAAGGCTGCGCATCGGGAGCATCAGGAAGAACGTGGGGTAAGCAAACGCATGCCTTTTGGGCCGCAGCCGCGTGTGGCGCACCTGGCCGAAGCCGATGAGCGGCAGAGCCGGCGGGGTCGTAAGGCTCACGCAGCCTCCGCCCAAGGTGCGGGCATGGCGGCCAGCAATTGCTCCGCCACGGCCAAGCCTGATTTGAGGCCGTCTTCATGGAACCCGTAGCCCGTCCAGGCACCGCAGAACCAGGTGTGCTCACGCCCCTGTATCTTGGCCAGCTGCTGCTGCGCACGGATGGCGGCCATGTCGAACACCGGGTGGGCGTACTCATAGCTGCCGATGACGTGTTCGGGCGCGATGTCGCGCACCGGGTTGAGCGACACCACCACGGGCTGGGCAAATGGCACGGGTTGCAGTTGGTTGATGAGGTAGTGCAGGCACACGCGGGCCGATTCGCGGCTGCGCTGCGGGGCGCGTTCGTAGTTCCACGCAGCCCAGGCGGCGCGGCGTTCAGGCAGCACCGCGGTGTCGGTGTGCAGCACGGCGCGGTTGGCTTGGTAGCGGATGGAACCGAGCACGGCGCGCTCTTGCGTCGTGGGCTGGGCCAGTAGCGCGAGCGACTGGTCGGAATGGGTGGCCAACACCACCTGGTCGAAATGCTCCACCGCACCCTGGGTGACCACGCGCACGCCGGCGGCATCGCGTTCGATGCGGCGCACGGGGGTGTTCAGGCGCTTGTCGGCAATGCCCGCCACGATCTTGTCCACATAGTGGCGCGCACCACCGGCCACCGTCCACCATTGCGGGCGGTTACTCACCTGAATCAGCCCGTGGTTGTGGCAGAACCGGATCATGGTGGCCACGGGGAATTTGAGCATCTGGTCCGTGGGGCAGCTCCAGATGCAGCCCAGCATGGGCAGGAAATACCAGTCGCGGAAAGCATCGCCAAAGCGGTGCTCGCGCAAAAAATCGCCCAGCGGCTGCATCAGAGCCGCCTCGGCCTGTTTCTCTGCAATGCGCGTGCACAGCTTGTTGAAGCGCAGCAGGTCACGCAGCATGCCCAGAAAGCGCGGGTTGACCAGGTTGGACCGCTGGGCAAACACGGTGCTGAGGTTGGTGCCGCTCCACTCCAGCGTGCGAGCACTGCCCGAGCCACCCAGTGCGCCTGGCACTTTCACCGAAAACGACATGTCGGACTTTGCCGTCTCCACGCCCAGCTCCGCCAGCAGGCGGATCAGGTTCGGGTAAGTGCGCTCGTTGAACACCAGAAAGCCGGTATCCACGCCGTGAGTGACGGCGGCGCCGGAGGCGTCCGGCAACGTGACATCGACCGTGTGCGTGTGGCCACCAAAGTAGTCACCCGCTTCAAACAGTGTGATGTTCGCCTGGTCGCGCAACTGGTGCGCGACGGAGAGCCCGGAGATGCCGGAGCCGATGATGGCGATTTTCATGACCGGCTCCCTCTGGCCAGTGCACGGAATAAAAAGGTTGCGAAGCGTCCCGAAACGAATAAGAGAGGGAGGGAGGAGAAGCGCTCCAGGAGATCAGTCGGAACCCGGGGGCCCGAAAGGCTTCGCAACGTTAAAACTGTACGCCGCGCAATCGTCTTGCGCAATGGATAGAGTGGGGCTTCCACCGCGAAGTTCCAGAGCCGCGCTGTGATTTTTTTAAAGAAACGTAAAGAAATCATGCTGCTCACCGGGGTGCGGGCAGCGCCAATTGCTGCTCAATGGCCCGGACCAGGCCTTTGTTGTCGGGCCCGGTCAGGCTGGAATAGTTGTCCACCAGCTTGCCATCGCGACCGAGCAGGTACTTGTGAAAATTCCAGCGCGGTGCCGTGCCCGACAGCTGCGCGAGTTGCCGGTACAACGGAGAGGCCTCGGGGCCCTTGACGCTGCTTTTGGCAAACATCGGGAATTTCACGCCGAACGTGTTTTCGCAGAAATCGGCAATCTGCTGGTTGCTGCCTGTCTCTTGCGAAAAGTCGTTGGAAGGAAAACCCAGCACCACCAGCCCCTTGTCCTTGTAGCGCGCGTGGAGGTCCTCCAGTCCCTTGTACTGGCCTGTGAAGCCGCAGAAACTGGCGGTGTTGACCACCAACACCACTTTGCCGCTGTACTGGCACAGCGATTGGGGCTTTTCGTCCTGAAGTCGCAGAAAGGTGTGCTGCAACGTGGCGGGACAGCCCTGGGGCGTATCCGCAGCCTGTGCTGCGGGGGCCAGCAGCGCAATCGCCAGAAGGCCTGCCATTGGGATAAGTCGTGAAAGAGTGTTCATAGGACTGTGGGCGGATGGTGGGGCCAATTTAACCATTTCATTATTTTTTGTCCACATGAGTTTTTATTTGTACTGATTGGTATACGCGGCGCGACGCCTTTTGGATTCAGATTCCTGACACGGGGAAGGGTTTTGCCTGACTCGCCATACGGAAGAGGCCGCGATCAGGCGTGCCCAGGCCTTCCCGCGCGACCAATCGGCGACGGAACATCGGCGCCGCACCTGCCAGGTGCGGATCAAAGGGCGGGAGGGGAGCACGGGCCGCATCGAACGTGCGGCCAGGAGATCAGACCAGCTGGAGCAGCCGATCCAGAGAGAGCTTGACGCGCACGTCCTTGAAGGCCACCACGCCGGTGACTTTCCACGGCGGCATGCCAGTGTCGCGCGGGATGGGCTCGCCCGTGGGCATGCCCTCGCGGTTGGTCACGACAGCCACGCGGGGTGTAGTGGCCGTGGTGCCCCGGCGGATGACCACCCCCACCTCCTGGCTGGCCAGCCGCACAAAGGCTCCGGGGGGGTACACACCCAGCGTCTTGACCAGTGCCACGCCAGCTTCGTCCACCTGGTGGTCCTCGTCGTAGTAGCTGGCCTGCATGGCAGCGGTGACCGGCATCGGCCATCGGGCCGCACGCGGAGCCAGCCGGGCCCCGAAGATATCGGCGCGTTGCAGCAGGCGCGCCATTTGCTGGGCTTCGGTCTTCTTGGCCAGCGGGCCTGGAGAGCGATGGTGGTGGCAGCGCACCGCCTCCAGCCACATCGGGTCAGCCACGCCCAGGTGGCGCAGCAATGCCTCGGACCGCGCAGCATGGTCTTCCACGGCAGCAATCTGCACGGAGGTCAGCGGATGGGTCTGCTGCGCCAGCTGGTCCTGCAGCTCGGTCATCGCGATGTTCATGCTGAGGGCCGCATGCCCCAGCTGCTGCAGCCGCCCACTGGGCCAGCTCAGCATCTCGCGCGCCACCACCATGCACACGCAGCTCACCAGCATGGAGTGGGTGGCGCTGTACAGGCGGGTTTCCTGCGCCGACAAGTAAATCAGGGCCAGCAACGTAGCGTCGGGCGTCTGTGCGCAATGGCGCGCCAGCTCGTCATGCAGTGCCTGAAATCGCCCGCCGAAATCGTTGGGCGACGGCGACCTCAGGAGCTGGGTGGCCCGTAGCTGCAGCTCGGGCCAGTCGGGCAGTGTTTTGCCCGCACGGCCTGCGGCGGCCTGCTCGCCTGCCGTCATCTTCATCGCGGCAATCTCGCCCAGGTTGGTGTCTGCGATCAGCATGCGCTGCAATTGCGCAAGGTAGGCCCGGTGGCTGCCGCCAGACTCGTCCGTGTCCACGCACAACTCTCGCCCACGCCCGACCATTTTGGCCAGTTCTTCCCGGGTGCGAATGACATACCCTTTTTGCGCAAGCAGCGCCCCATCGGCCCCACGCAGCACAAAGGGCAACGGGTGGCCGAGCTGGATGGATTCGATGTTCAGGCTGACGAGGTTCATGGTGCTCGTTACATTATCTGACGTTTGCCCGCCTGCCAAAGCCAATACCTACCGGGTGATTTCCCGGCTTTTCGGTGGACGAAATTCCTGCAATGTAAGCACACGCTGTCATTGCACTGATGGCGGTGTTTGAGCAGCAGCTGGCGGGTGTGCTGGGTGCGCACCCCGAAGCCTGCGCAGGGTGCGCCCGAACCATTGCCCCAGGTCATCCACTCCGGTGAATACCGCCGGGATCACTAGCAGGCTCAGCAGCGTCGAGGTGATGAGCCCCCCGATCACGGCCACGGCCATCGGTGAACGGAAACTGGCATCGGCAGCACCCACGCCGATGGCAATGGGCAGCATGCCCGCGCCCATGGCCAGCGTGGTCATGATGATCGGGCGTGCGCGCTTGTGGCACGCATCGATCAACGCCTCGAAGCGGGTCATGCCATGCTCGCGCCGCGCCAGGATGGCGTACTCCACCAGCAGGATGGAGTTCTTGGTCGCAATGCCCATGAGCATGATGAGACCGATCAGCGAGGGCATCGAGAAGCTCTTTTGCGCAATCAGCAGCCCCACAAACGCCCCGCCCAGCGACAGTGGCAGCGCCGCCAGAATGGTGACGGGGTGCAAAAAGTCCTTGAACAGCAGCACCAGCACGATGTAGATACACAACACACCGGTGAGCATAGCCAGGCCGAAGCTGGCGAACAGCTCGCCCATCATCTCCGCATCGCCGATGGTGATCTGGCGCACGCCGGGTGGCAGGTTCTTGATGGACGGCAGCGCCTCGACGGCCTTCGTGACATCGCCCAGCGGCTGGCCCGACAACTCGATCTCGAAGTTCACGTTGCGTGCACGGTCATACCGGTCGACCACAGCCGGTCCACCACTGAACTCCAGCGTGGCCACCTGCCCGAGCATGACCGGTCCCTTGCTGCCCTGCACCGGCAGGCGCTCCAGCAGCGACAGGTCCTTGCGGGCATCGTCCTGCAGCTTGACCACGATGGGCACCTGGCGGGACGCGAGGTTGAGCTTGGGCAGCGACACGTCGTAGTCGCCCACGGTGGCGATGCGCAGGGTTTCGGCAATGGCACTGCTGGTCACGCCCAGGTCGGCAGCGCGCGCGAAGTCGGGGCGCACCGCGATCTCGGACCGCACCAGGCTGGCGGTGGACGACACACTGCCCAGTCCCGGGATGGTGCGCAGGTCTTTCTCGACCGCGAGGGCCGCGCTGGTCAACGCCTGCGGGTCATCGCCCGTGAGCACCAGCACATACTTTTCGCCCGATCCGCCCAGGCCCACCTTGCTGCGCACGCCAGGCAGGGTTTCCAGCGCGGCGCGGATCTGGTTTTCGATGCCCTGCTTGCGCGGGCGATCGCCCCGGTCGGCCAGCAAAATGGTGAGCGTGGCCTTGCGCGTCTCGGCATTGGCGCTGCCCATGAAGGGGTCGCCCCCGGCCGATCCACCGCCGATGGTCGTGTACACGCTTTGCACATGCGGCACCTTGGCGATGCGTTCGCGCGCATCTTCGGCCACGGCGCGCGTTCGGGCGAGCGTTGCGCCGGGCGGCAGCTCCAGGTACACCTGGGTCTGCGAGTTGTCGTCCGGCGGTATGAAGCCTGTGGGCAGCAGCGGGATCAGTGCCAGCGAGCCGATGAAGAACGCTGCGGTGGCCACAAAGGTCATCCATCGGTGCTTGACGCACCACGCGGCCCAGCGCAGGTACACCGTCATCCAGCGCGGGTCCTTGTGATCGCCCACGAGGGGCTTCAAAATATAGGCCGCCATCATGGGCGTGAGAAGGCGCGCCACCACCAGGCTGGCAAACACTGCGAGCGACGCCGTCCAGCCAAACTGCTTGAAGAACTTGCCTGCGATGCCGCTCATGAAGGCCGTGGGCAGAAACACCGCAATCAGTGTGAACGTGGTGGCCACCACGGCCAGGCCAATTTCGTCCGCCGCCTCCATGGCCGCCTGGTACGGTGACTTGCCCATGCGCAGGTGGCGCACGATGTTCTCGACCTCCACGATGGCGTCATCCACCAGGATGCCCACGACCAGCGACAGCGCCAGCAGCGTGATCACGTTGATCGAAAAGCCCAGCAGGTGCATGCCGATAAACGCGGGGATGACCGACAGAGGCAGCGCCACGGCCGACACAAAGGTTGCGCGCCAGTCGCGCAAGAACAGCCACACCACCAGCACAGCCAGCAGCGCACCTTCATAAAGCAGGTGCATGGAGCCGTCGTACTCCTCCTGCACCGGCTGCACAAAGTTGAAGGCCTCGGTGATCGTGAGGTCCGGGTGCTGGGCCCGCATGTCCTTCAGGGCCGCCTGCACGGCTGCGCCCACCTCCACCTCGCTGGCGCCCTTGCTGCGCGCCACCTCAAAGCCCACCACCGGCTTGCCGTTGAGCATGGCCAGCGCGCGTGGCTCTGCAATCGTGTCCGTCACCGTGGCCACCTGATCGAGCCGCACGTGGCGACCATCCGACAAGGCCAGCGTGAGGCCCGCGAGCTCCTGTGCCGACTGCACGGTGGCCAGCGTGCGCACGGGCTGCTCACTGCCGCCCAGGTCCGTGCGACCACCTGCACTCTCTTGCTGCACCAGGCGCAACTGGCGCGACACATCGGCCGCCGTAGCGCCCAGGGCCTGCAGCTTGACCGGGTCTAGCGCCACATGCACTTGCCGGTCCACACCACCCACGCGGTTGACGGCCCCTACGCCACGCACAGTGAGCAGCTTTTTGGCCACGGCATCGTCCACAAACCACGACAGCGCCTCGTCATCCATCCGGCTTGACGCGATGGTGAAGGCCAGCACCGGCTGCGCCGCCAGGTCCATCTTGGTCACGATGGGATCGCGCACGTCCCCCGGCAGGTCGCCGCGCACGCGGGCCACGGCAGAGCGCACATCATCGAGCGCCTCTTGCGTGGGCTTCTCCAGCCGGAACTCGGCGGTGATGGTGGCGCCGCCGTCCTGCACCTTGGTGTAGATATGTTTCAGATCCTGCAGCGTGGCGATGCTGTTCTCGATCTTGCGCGCCACGTCGTTTTCGAGCTGCGCGGGCGACGCGCCCGGCAGCGCCACAGTCACGGAGATCGTGGGCAGGTCGATGTCGGGAAAGTTCTGCACTTTCATGGCGTTGAACGACAGCAGGCCGCCAAAGGTCAGCAGCACAAACAGCATCAGCGCCGGGATGGGGTTCTTGATGGACCAGGTGGATACATTCATGGCGAATGCTCCTTATTTGATAGCTAATGGCGCTTGATTCAAAAGCGCTACAGGCACTTTTTGCTGCAAATGCTCGCCAGCTGACTGCTTGCCAGCCTCTGGCGCCGCTGCAGGGGCCGCCACGCGCACCAGGTCGCCGTCGTTCAAAAAGCCTGCGCCGCGCACGGCCACCGGGGCGTTGGCGTCCACGCCCGACAGCACCTCCACGCGGTCGGCCACGCGGCGGCCGGTCTGAACCTTGCGCATCTGCACCCGCTGGTCGGCACCCACCACGAAGACGTAAGAGAACCCGTCGCGCACCACCAGCGCCTCCTGCGGCACGGTGAGCGCATCGCTGCTGCCCAGCGCGAACTCACCGCGCGCGAACATCCCGGCACGGAAATCACCGTGGAGCGGCAGGTCTACATAGACCAGGACATTGCGCGTCTGCGGGTCCACCGTGGGAGCGACCATGCGCACGGTGCCTTCGGCCACCGCGCCGCTGGCTGCCGTCACGCTGACCCTGGCGCCCGGCTGGATGCGGCGCAGCTCGGTGGACGTGACCTCGGCACGCCACTCCAGGCGCCCTTTGCGCACCATGCGAAACAGTTCGGTACCGGCCCCCACTACCGCACCCACGGTGGCTGTGCGCGCCGAGATCACGCCGCTGTCGGGCGCTACGACCTGCGTGTATTTCAAGCGCAGCTGCTGTGCGTTGAGCGTGGCCTTGGCCGCCTCCACGCGCGCCTGCGCAGTCTTCTCGGCCGTGGTGTATTGCTGGATCTGTTGCTGGCTCAGTGCGCCTGTGGCCTGCAGCGAGCGGGCACGGTCTGCATTGGCAGTGGCTTCGGCTGCGTTGGCCTGGGCTTCGAGCAGGCTGGCGCGCACCTGGGCCACATCGGCCTGCACCGTTTCGGCAGAGAAGGTTGCCAGCACCTGGCCTGCCTTGACCACATCGCCCACGTTCACGCGCACCTCGGTCAGGCGCAGGCCGTTGCTTTCAGCGCCGATGCTGGCCTCTTGCCACGCGGCCACATTGCCATTGGCGGCCAGGTGTACCGGCACCGAGGTGCGCTGGGGCTGTGCCGTGCTCACCGTGAGTGCGGGGCGGGGCTGGCCTGTTTTGGGCTCATCGGCGGCGCGCGATGCGCCCGAGAAAACCAGGGCGCCCCCCGTGGCCAGCACACAGGCGGCGATCACGGCGAAGGCGGTGGGAGAGAGCTTGAAATAGGGCATCGATCAGTCCGTTCATCCAGTCGGCGTCAGGAAAAGGGGTTGGGCGATCGGCCCGGTCCCCGTGGGGTTCAGCGTGCGGCGGTGACCGCGGCCAGTGGGTTGGCCGAAGCGGCATGTGGTGGCGTCGGCACCTGCGGCGCCCACCCACCGCCAGCGGCCCGGTACAACGCGACCCAGGCTACCTGGCGTTCGTGCTGCAGGGCGATCAGTGCGTTTTCGGCCGCCAGCGAGGTGCGCCGGGCGTCCTCGAGCTCGACCAGACTGGCCAGCCCGCCACGCCAGCGCGCTTCGGTCGCATCGAACGAGGTGCGGTAGCCCTCTGCCGCAGCCCGCGCGCTGGCATTGCGTTCACCAGTGCTCTGCAGCCGCACCAGCGCCTGTTCGACTTCGCTCACAGCCTGGCGCACCTTGGCGCGGTACAGCGACGTGGCCTCGTCATAACGTGCCTGTGCCGCATCGACCTGCGCTACGCGGCGGCCCCCGTCGAACAGCGGCACGCTGAGCGCCAGCGGGCCCAGGGTCCAGGTGCTCAGGTCGGTTGTCACGCCGCCGCTGCGCACCCATGCTGCGCCCACCGTTCCGCTGAGCGACAGGCGCGGGTAGCGCTGGGCCTGCGCGCTGCCCACCTCAGCACTGGCGGCGGCCATTTCGCGCTCGGCGCTGTAGACGTCGGGGCGCTGGGCCAGCACCTGTGCGGGCAAGGCGGCAATCGCAAACAGCGTGTCGGGTGCTGCGGGCGCTGGCGTGGAAAGGCGCGAGCGAAGCGCACGCTCTTCCCACCCTGTGAGCGCTACCAGGGTCTTGACCTCCACGTCGCACAACATGCGTTGCTGCGAGACACGGGCCTGTGCTTCAGCCGCGCTCGCGCTGGCGAGAGCTGCAGTGGCGGGTGCGGTGAAACCGGCGCGTTCACTCAGGCCCGACAGCCGCGAAGTCTCACTGCGTGACTGGGCATCGCGTTCGGCCACGCGCAATTGTGCGAGGCAGGTGCGCAGGCTGCTGGTCTGTTGTGCCACTTCGGCGGCCACACTGACGCGGGCCTCGTGCCACAGCGCCTGCGCGCCCGCCAGGCGCTCTTCGGCCGCAGTCCGGGTCGCCCGGTTGGCACCGAACAGATCCAGCTCCCAGCTGGCCTGCAGTCCTGTCTGCGCGGTGGTGGCGATGCCAGCCAGTTGTTCGTTGAACCCGCGGCTGGCACTGGCCTGTGCGTCGACCGACGGCAGCAGCGCAGCGCGGCTCGCAACCTGCGTTGCGCGGGCCTGCGCGATGCGCGACTGGGCCTGAGCCAGGCCGGGGCTGATAGCCTGCGCCGCATCGATCAGTTCCACCAGCACCGGGTCGCCGAGCTGCGTCCACCACTGGGCCATGTCAGCCAGTGAACCCTGGTGTGGCAAGGAGGCTTGCCACACCAGGGGCGGGGTTGCCTGCACTTGCGCCGGAGGGGCTGTGACGGCACATGCCCCCAGCGCAAAAGGCAGGCAGGCGGTTAGGATGAGGCGGGCTTTGCTCAGCGTCATGCGTTGGATTCCTTGTGCGAAGTCCTGGAAGCGCGGCGCACAGGCCGTTGTGGGGCCTGTCGCCGGGTGATCTCGCCCTGCACCATGCTCAGGGCATAGCCGGTCAGCCGCTCTACCCACGGATCGACAGCTGCAGAGCTTGCAAGCTGCGGTGCGATGGCCTGGAGCGGATCCCGCTGCGTCCACATCTGCATGATCAGCCCGGCGAGAGAGAACGCGAGCCGGTGCATGTCGTCATCCACCTGGGCCACACTCATGTGTCGGCATAACACCTGTATCAGGGCCAAGTGCGGGGCGCGGCATTCACGCTCGATGAGTTCAGGCCACACATGGGTCGGGTCCAACAGCTCGCGCACATGCAGACGCAGCGATTGGGTCACGAGGTCGTCGTGCTTGAGGGGCTCCAGAAAACCCCCGAAATAGGCGGCCAGTGCCTGCGACAGGCTCAGGGCAGGATCGGCAAACACCGGAATCAGGTCGCTGCCGCTGCCAAAGGGCTCGTAGAACGTCGCCGTATACAGGCGAGCCTTGTCGCCAAAATGGTAGGCGATGGCCGCCACGTTGGTGCCAGCGGCCTCGGCGATGGCCCGCACAGAGGTCTGTGCAAAGCCTTTTTCGGAGAAGAGCTGTAGCGCTGCGCGCAGCAGGCGAACGCGTGTATCTTCGCCATCGCTGCGGGCGGTGCGTTGGGCTGCGGGAACGGAATGGGCGCCAGAACTCATGGCACCGGATTAAACCACCAGAATTCAAACAGTTGTTTGAATTGCCCAGGCTGCTACCCGTTGCAAGCTGTTGAAAATGCAACCGTTTGTCACATCTTCGTGGCGCCGTTAGCCGGTTGGCGTGCCCGGGTCCGCCACAAAAACAGCATGCCAGAGTGCCAGCACGGCTTCACGTTCGGCCTGCAGCGCGGGGGGAGTGACCTGGGTGGGGGTCTCGTCCAGGCGCGCTACGTGCTGCACACGCCGCAGTTCCCGGTAGGCATCCGCCGCAGCGTGGCCCACACCGGCAGGCAGCAAACCCACCTGTTCGGCACGCTGCAACAAGGCAATGTTGCCCACGTTGCCCCGCAACTCAGGATGAGCTGACGACTGTGACAACACCAGGTACTGCACCGCAAACTCGGCATCCACCATGCCGCCTGTGCTGTGTTTGACGTCAAATTTACCGGGGGGCGTGGGATGGGCTGATCGCACGCGCTCGCGCATGGTCACGATCTCGCCGCGCAAGGCCGCCGGGTCGCGGGTGGATGTGATGACGGCTTCGCGCACAGAATCGAAGCGGGCCTGCAAGGCTGCACTGCCCATCACGAACCGCGCGCGTGTCATGGCCTGGTGTTCCCAGGTCCAGGCGGTGTTGCTGCCGCGCTGCTGCTGGTAGTTGGCGTAGGCCTCGAAGCTCGTCACCAGCAGGCCTGAGTTGCCATTGGGCCGCAGTGCGGTGTCGATTTCGTAGAGGTCGCCTTCACCTGTCTTGACGGTCAGCCAGTTGATGAGCTTGCGCACAAAGGCCGCATAAACCTCGGGGGCGCGCTCGTCATCGTCATCGAACACAAAAACGATGTCGAGGTCGCTGCCATAGCCCAACTCCTTGCCGCCCAGCTTGCCGTAACCAATGATGGCGAATTGGGGTTCGTCGCGGTGGCGGTTTTTAAGGCGGCTCCAGCACCATTGGCTGGTGATGCGCAGCACGCTGTCGGCCAAGGCGCTGAGATCGTCGGCCACCTGTTCGACGGTGATGCGGCGCTCCACGTCCCGTGCCAGGGTGCGGAAGGTCTCGGCATGCTGGGCACGGCGCAGCAGGTTGAGCAGTGTCTCGTCGTCGTCCTCTCCGGTGGAGCGCAGCGACGCCAGGCGCATGCCCAGTTCGCGCTCGAAGTCGGCGACCACAAACCGTTCTGTCAGCAGGGCGTCGCCCACCAGTTCGTCGATCACGCCGGGGTGCTGCAGCAGGTACCGGGCGGGCCACTTCGCGGCGCCCAGCAGGTGCAGCAATTGCTC
The DNA here is from genome assembly GCF_002797445.1 of Acidovorax sp. 69. Taxonomy (NCBI): domain Bacteria; kingdom Pseudomonadati; phylum Pseudomonadota; class Betaproteobacteria; order Burkholderiales; family Comamonadaceae; genus Acidovorax; species Acidovorax sp. 69. The sequence goes on from NZ_PGEP01000001.1 coordinate 366,885, forward strand.
GTGCACCGAGGGCCTCTCCAGCAGCAGCGCGAGGTAGCTCTCGCGCCGCAGCAGCGGCTCCAGCCAATTGGCCATGCGCAGTGCGGCTTCTTCGGTGACGCGACCTTCCTTGAGCCATTGCGCTGTGCGTTGCACCAAGCGGAATAGGCGCGCGCGCGCCTCGTCGCGCAGACCCGCGACTCGCGGGTGGTTGCGCCATTCGGCCACGCGCTCGCGGAACCCGGCGGGCAGTTGCTCCAGCAAGGTTTCCAGCTCGGGGGGTGGGGGCGCTGCAGCACGGGGGCCGCCGCAGCCGCCTCCGTTGCATTGCTTCTTGCCGTTGCCCCCCAGCAGGGTGTCGAACTCCTGTGCCACCAGTTCGCGGTGGGCATCCAGCTCGTGCAGGAACGCGCAACAATCCTTGAACCCCAGGGTGTGGGCAATCCAAGCCAGATCATCGTCGCGCGTGGGCAGCACATGGGTTTGCTGGTCATCGAGGTACTGGATGCGGTGCTCTACCCGGCGCAGGAACACGTAGGCCCGCGCCAGCGCATCGGCTGTCTCTTGCGGCATGAGGCCTGCATGGGCGAGCCGTTGCAATGCGTCGAGTGTGGGGCGGCGGCGAAGCTCCGGGAACTGCCCGCCACGCACTACCTGCAACAACTGCACGGTGAATTCGATCTCGCGGATGCCACCGCGCGAGAGCTTCACATCGTTGGCGCGCTCCGGGTGGCCCGCGCTGCGTTTGGCAGCATGGTCGCGGATCTGACTGTGCAGGGACCGCAGCGCGTCGAACACGCTGTAGTCGAGGTAACGGCGGAACACAAAGGGCAAAACCACGCCACGCAGCGCCTGCACTTCGGGGCTGCCAATGCAGTCGCGCGGGGCCACCACGCGGCTTTTGAGCCAGGCAAAACGCTCCCACTCGCGGCCATGCAGCTGCAGGTATTCCTCCAGGGCCGCCAGCGACACCGACGCAGGGCCAGAGTTTCCGTTGGGACGCAGCGCCAGGTCGACACGGAACACGAATCCATGCTCCGTGGTATCGCCCACCAGTCCGTAGATGGCTTTGACGGCGCGTGCAAAGTATTCGTGGTTGGAGATACGGCCCCGGCCATCGGCCATGCCTGCAGTCTCTCCATCGTGTTCGTAAACGTAGATGAGATCGATGTCGCTGGAGACGTTCAGCTCGCGCGCCCCCAGCTTGCCCATGCCGATGATCCAGAGTTGGACGGCCTGCCCCTCTGGTCCACACGGTGCGCCGTGGCGCTCGTCCAACTCGCGGCGTGCCTGGCGGCAGGCACGGTCCAGGGCCAATTCAGCCAGCTCGGTCACCGCACGGGTGATCCCTGAGAGGGGCGCCTGGGTTTCGCAATCGAGCTGGATGATCCGCTCCATGACCAGCTGACGCAGCATCCGCAAGGCCGTGCCGGTGTCGCAACCCCGGGCAATGAGCGCGTCATACGCCTGCTCCATGGTGGCCAGCACCGGGGTGCCCGGGGGCAGCAGTGCCAGGTCGTTGGCGTAACGGCGGTGCAGGCGCTGGTAGAAGCGGGAGTGCTCGGCCAGCGGCCCATCAGGAATGGGTTGGTTGCAGCGGGGGTCAGAGGAGGAAGGTTGCATCGCAGTCGCAGTCGCGGTTGGGCTCCGCGTACATAAGAACACTGGTTTGTAGTGAACCCACACCAGGGCTGCGGGTCATAATTCCTGCCACATTCAATCCCACCATGATCGATCCCACCATGCCCCCCTCACGCCTGCTGAAAACAGTGGCAGGTTTCGCGCGGTGGTCGCTGGGTTTGCTGCTCGCCTTCTGGCTGCTTCTGACCATCGCGTGGGGGGCTCTTCATGGCTGGATTGTGCCGCGAATCGGCGATTTCCGCCCACAACTGGAGGCACAGGCCGCACGGGCTCTGGGGGTTCCCGTCAAGATCGGCGCCATTGCGGCCCGCACCGAAGGGCTGATCCCTTCAATTGAGCTGTCGGATGTAGCGCTGCTGGATGCCTCGGGGCGGTCTGCGCTGCTTCTGCCCCGGGTGGTGGTGGCCTTGTCGCCGCGTTCATTGCTCCAAGGAGGGTTCGAGCAACTTTTTGTCGAGGGGCCGGAGCTGGATGTGCGCCGTGCCGCCGATGGTCGTATTTATGTGGCGGGACTCGAGTTCGCCCAGAACCAAGGTGACAACAGCGCGGCTGCAGATTGGATTTTTTCCCAGGGCGAGGTTTTCATCAAAGACGGGACGGTGCGCTGGACGGACGAACAGCGCGGTGCGCCCGCTTTGGCGCTGAAGGAGGTGAACCTGGTCTTGCGCAATGGAAACTGGCACCACCACATGCGTCTGGACGCCACCCCGCCCGAGGCCTGGGGGGACCGGTTTACGGTGGTGGGATTGTTCCGCGCCCCGCTGCTGCGGGCCCGGGATGGCAACTGGAAGCACTGGAACGGCCAGGTGTTTGCCGATTTCTCCCGGGTGGATGTATCGCAACTGCGCCACCACGCCGATGTGGGCGTTGAAGTAACGCAGGGCCGGGGCGCGCTGCGTGCCTGGGCCGATGTGCGCAGTGGACAGATCGTGGGTGGTACGGCAGACCTTGCGCTGGCCGATGTGAACACGACCCTCGGGCCCCAATTGCAGGCGTTGGTGCTTCCCACCCTCCAGGGGCGCCTGGGAGGGCGACGGCTGAACGGTGGGTTTGAATTCTCCACGCAGGCACTGCAGTTTCAGACCGACGACGGCCTGACCTGGCCCGGCGGGAACCTGCGGCTGGTGCACACTGCCGCAGCGGGCAAGGCCCCCGAACAGGGGGAGCTTCGTGCGGACCGCCTTGACCTCGCTGCCCTTGCGCAGATTGCCAGCCGTCTTCCGCTTGGAGCCACGGCGCACGACGCTGTTCGCACCTACACCCCCCAGGGGCTGGTCGATGAAATCCAGGCCACCTGGAAAGGTCCGCTAGAAAACCTTCAGCAATACCAGGTCAAGGGGCGCATCCGGGGCTTGGCGCTGGCAGGAGCGACGGTCGATGCCGTCCCTGCTCACATGGGCTTGCGCGGTGCCACGGTGGACATCGACATGACCCAGACCGGCGGCAAGGCCGCCCTGTCGATGGCATCAGGCGCCCTGGTGTTGCCCGGGGTGTTCGAAGATCCGGTGTTGCCACTCGACCGACTTACCGCCGACGTGCGCTGGCAAATTGACGGCAGCCGCATTGCCGTGCAGGCCAACGATGTGCAGTTTGCGAATGCCGACGCCCAGGGCGAGGCTCGCGCCACATGGCATACCAGTGACGCCACCAAGGCGCCTCATCATTCACGTTTTCCAGGGGTGCTGGACCTCACAGGCGCCCTGAACCGCGCCGATGGCACCCGGGTGCACCGCTACCTGCCCCTGTCCATTCCCGCCGAATCACGCCACTATGTGCGTGACGCAGTCGTTGCGGGCAGCGCCAGCAGTGTGCTGTTTCGCGTCAAGGGCGACTTGCACGATCTGCCATTCAACGATCCGAAGCTGGGCGAGTTCCGCATCGCGGCACGCGTCAAAGATGTCACCTACGCCTATGTGCCGCCATCCATACAGCCAGCCAACACATTGCCATGGCCGGCGCTGACAGAACTGGGTGGTGAATTGATCTTCGAGCGCTCGTCGATGCAGGTGCGCGGTGCGAGCGGAGGTTTTTCGGGCAGCAAGGGTCTGCGGCTGTCCAAGGTGGATGCCAAGATCCCCGATCTGGCGCACTCCGTCGTCGGGGTAAGTGCCGACGCCCGTGGCCCGTTGGCAGATCTGCTTGCGCTCATGGCTACCTCACCATTGGGACGCATGACCGGCAATGCGCTGGACCAGGCCAGTGGCACCGGGAATGCCGACTTTCAGCTGCGCCTTGCCCTGCCGATCGGCGATATCAACAAGTCCAAGGTACAGGGCAGTGTGACGCTGGGGGGCAATGAGTTGCGCATCACGCCCGACACCCCCACCTTGAGCCGCGTGCGCGGCGCCGTGCAATTCAGCGAGACCGGGTTCTCCCTCACCAATGTGCAAGCCCAGGCCTTGGGTGGCAACGTGCGGCTGGAGGGCGGCATGCGCGCACTCGCACCCAACGCGCCCGCCACCGAGGCGGCCATACAAGTTCGCGCGCAGGGCATCGCCACCGCAGAGGGTTTGCAGCAGTCACCCCAGCTGGGCATGCTGTCGCAATTGGCGCGCCGAGCCAACGGTAGCACCCCCTACACCATGGCCCTGTCCTTCCGCCGGGGTGTGCCTGAGTTACAGGTCAATACAACGCTGCAGGGCTTGGCCCTGGCGTTACCTTCCCCGCTGGGTAAACCCGCCGACAGCAGCCTGCCCCTGCGTTTTGAAACCCAGGTGGCGCGCGAATCGCTTGCCGGTCTGGCCAGCGGTGCCAACAGCAGTGCGGCACAGCCGCTGCGCGACCAGATCACGCTGGACATGGGCACCCTTGGCTCGGCCACCTATGTGCGCGACCTGAGCGGCCCCCAGGCCCGCGTGCTGCGCGGTGCCATCGGCATTGGGCTGAGCAATGGAGAGTCTTCGCCCCTTCCTGCACAGGGCGTGGCCGCCAACATCAACCAGGGCAAGGTGGATGTAGATGCATGGGAGGACGTGCTGGCACAAGCCATCGGCACAGAAACCGCCCCCCGCGCACCCAGTGCCAACGTGCCACCAGCGGGCCCGGTGGTGGCGCAGGACTACCTGCCGACCACGTTGGCGCTGCGCGCGCGGGAGCTGACGTTGCAGGGCCGTACATTGCACAACATCGTGGCGGGGGCTCTGCGCGAAGGAACCACCTGGCGTGCCAACCTCGACGCCACCGAACTCAACGGCTATCTTGAATACCGCCAACCCGGGACCCCCGAGCACGCCAACGGCCGCGTGTTTGCCCGCCTGTCGCGCGTGAACATGCCCCAGAGCGATGTGACCCAGGTCGAAGAACTGCTCAACGACCAACCCGGCAACCTGCCTGCACTCGACGTCGTGGTGGATGACTTCGAACTGCGCGGAAGACGGCTTGGCAGGGTAGAGATCGAGGCGCAGAACCGGGGTGGCGAGGGCGCGCAGCGCGAGTGGCGCCTCTCCAAGTTCAACATCACGGCCCCTGAAGCCAGCTTCACGGCCACCGGTAACTGGGCCGTGCTGAATGCGGCAGCCGCAGCCCCCCGGTCCGCCGAACGGCGCACCGTGCTGAGTTTCAAGCTCGACATTCGCGACTCGGGCGATCTGCTGGCCCGTATGGGCATGGCCAACGTGGTGCGGCGCGGCAAGGGGCGCATGGAGGGGCAGGTGGCCTGGATCGGTGCACCGTTCAGCCCCGACTACCGGTCCATGACAGGACAAATCAACCTGAATGTGGAATCCGGCCAATTTCTCAAAGCCGACCCGGGCCTGGCCAAGCTGCTCAGCGTATTGAGCCTGCAGTCCCTGCCGCGCCGCCTCACCCTGGATTTTCGCGATGTCTTCAGTGAAGGTTTTGCCTTCGATTTTGTGCGCGGCGATGTGCGCATTGAGCGTGGCGTGGCCACTACCAACAATCTGCAGATGAAGGGTGTCAATGCCGCTGTGCTGATGGAGGGCAATGCCAATATCGACCAGGAAACCCAGGAGTTGCGTGTGGTGGTGGTGCCAGAAATCAATGCGATGACCGCCTCTTTGGTGGCTACGGCCATCAACCCCGTGATTGGGCTGGGCAGCTTTCTCGCTCAGGTGTTTCTGCGTGGTCCGCTCATCGAGGCCGCCACACAGGAGTTCCGGGTGGACGGCACCTGGTCCGATCCGCGAGTGGTGCGTGTAGCGCGCCGAGGCCGCGAGGCCAGCCCCGCCACCGACGCCACCCCTCGCGCCACCCCCCCAAAGCCGGAGAGCCCTCATGAAAGTTGCCGCCATCCAGATGGTGTCTGGCACCCAGCGAGACGACAATCTGCAAGCGGCTCTCGCGCTGCTGGAGCAGGCTGCCCGTGACGGTGTTGAACTGGCTGTGCTGCCGGAATACTTCTGCCTGATGGGCCACAAGGACACCGACAAAATCGCGTTGCGCGAGGCCGATGGCAACGGAGTCATCCAGCGGTTTCTGTCCGATGCCGCACGCGCGCTGCAGATGTGGATCGTGGGCGGAACCCTGCCCTTGCAGACGGCGACGCCGGACCGGGTGCGCAACACCACATTGGTTTTCGACCCCAGCGGCGCCTGCGTGGCACGCTACGACAAGATCCACCTTTTTTACTTCGACGATGGGCGCGAGCAGTATCACGAAGGTCGGGTCATCGAAGCGGGCAACACCCCCGTGCAGTTTGACCTGCTGGCGCGCGATGGCCATCGCTGGCGGGTGGGCCTTTCTGTGTGCTATGACCTGCGGTTTCCCGAGCTGTACCGGGCGCACGCCAGTGCGGGCTCAGACCTGTTGCTGGTACCCAGCGCTTTCACGCACACCACGGGGCAGGCGCATTGGGAGGTCCTGCTGCGCGCCCGTGCGATAGAGAACCTGGCTTATGTCTTGGCCCCTGCCCAGGGAGGCCTGCATGAGAATGGGCGCCATACCTGGGGCCACAGTATGTTAGTGGACCCCTGGGGCATGGTCCTCGCCCAGCAGGACCAGGGGCCAGGCGTCGTGAGCGGCGTGCTGGATGTGCAGCGGCTGCGCGATGTCCGCACGCAACTTCCAGCCCTGGCACACCGCGTGTTGTGAGTGTTATGCAAAAACGCACCCTGTTGCAGCGCTGGCGCGGCGCATGGCGGCGCTGGTCGCTCTGGACGGCGCTGGTGCTGCTGGTGGTCTCGATGCTTGCCACTATGGTGTGGCTTGCGGGGCGGTACGAGGCCAGCCAGGTGCAGTCGCGCCTGGAGCGAGACACCGCAGATGCGGTGTCGGACATCCGAGCCGCACTCACGCGCAATTTGCAAAGCCTGCAGGCATTGCCCGCAGACAACCCTGGCCAGCTGGCCTGGGAGGTGGATGCCTCCGACCTGCTGCGCAACCGCCGCGAACTGGTGCGCATTGAATTGCGCGACGCCAATTTGCGGATGCGCACCCATGTGCAGTCTCCCTACCGGCCTGTTGCATGGGACATGCGGCTGCGCGACAGCAGCCAGTCGGACCTGACGATTGCGTGTGCCAATGCCCGGCGCTTGAGTAACCCGGCATATTCCAGCAGCTATTTTCAGCCCCACGGCGACGGCCTGGGCTCGGAGATGATGGAGCTGTGCGTGCCTCTGACGGCTGGCGGGCGCATCACGGGCTTTCTTGTGGCCACCTATGCGCTGCAGGACATCCTTATCAACCTGGTGGCGCACAACCTCACGCGCAGTCAGGAAGCCTCGTTCACCGAAGCCGACGGTACACGCCTGGCCGTGATGGGTGCGGCACGCCGGGGCTCGCGCATGTTCACTGCGCAGCACTTGCTTGACCTGCCGGGCGGTACGCTGGTGCTGCGCATGGACAGCTGGCACAGCGCCCCCAGCCTGTTCCCCAACGTGCTCACAGCGCTGGTCACCGCCATGTCGATTGCCCTGGTGACAGTGATGGTGGTACTGGTGCGCGACAATCGCCGCCGCCTGCGCGCCGAGCGTGACCTGGCCGATGCGCTGGCCTTTCGCAAAGCCATGGAGGACTCGCTGGTCACCGGCCTGCGTGCCCGCGATCTGGAGGGGCGCATCACCTACGTCAACCCGGCCTTCTGCGAGATGGTGGGGTTTACGGCGCACGAGCTGATGGGGCACAGCATGTCCGCCCCCTACTGGCCGCCGGAGCGGGTCGAAGAATACCGCCAGCGCCAGGCCATTCGGTTTGCGGGCTACATGCCACCGCGCGAAGGCTTCGAGTCCGAGTTCATGCGCAAAGATGGGACCCGGTTTCCGGTGCTGATCATCGAAGCCCCGCTCATCAATGCCCAAGGGCAACACACGGGCTGGATGAGTGCATTTTTGGACATCAGCGAACAGCGCCGGGTCGAGGAACTTTCACGCGCATCGCAAGAGCGCCTGCAGGCGACCGCGCGCCTGGCTACCGTGGGCGAGATGGCTTCGTTGCTCAGCCACGAGTTGAACCAGCCGCTGGCCGCCATTTCGAGCTACGCCAATGGGTCGCTGAACCTGCTGGAGCAGGCCGCGCCCGCCCAAGCCGCCTCCGCCGAGCCGGACGCCCTGCAGGACGTGCGCATGGCCATGCGACAGATCGCGCGCCAGGCAGAACGCGCCGGCCGCGTGATCAAGAGCGTGCATGATTTCGTGCGCCGGCGCGACCAGGCCCGCGAGGCGGTGTATGCACAGCAGCTGCTCGACGCCATCCTGCCGCTGGTGAGCCTGCAGGCACGCAAACTCGGCGTGCGTGTACACACTACCGTCGAGCCGGGACTTGGCCCCGCCTTGTGCGACCGGACCATGGTCGAACAGGTGCTGTTGAACCTCGCGCGCAACGCCATGCAGGCCATGGACGACCCTACCGTGCGCACCCGCGTGCTCGATATCCGGGTGCGGCGCGCGGCGTCCAACAAATACAGTGGCTGGGTCGAGTTCGCGGTGACCGACCTGGGCACGGGTATACCGCCCGAAGTGGCGGAGAAGCTTTTCACCCCCTTTTTCACCACCCGCCCGGAAGGCATGGGCCTGGGACTGAGCATGTGCCGCACGGTGATTGAGCAGCACGGTGGTTTTCTCGGGTTTGCGCCCCATGAGCCGCGTGGTACGGTATTCACCTTCACGCTGCCTGTCTCCCAAACTTAGCTAGAAAACTGATGGAACCCGTATCCAACGCCACCGTGTACATCGTCGACGACGACGCCAGCGTGCGCGAAGCCCTGGCGTGGTTGTTGCGCTCGCGCAGGCTGCCCAGCGAGTCCTTCGACAGCGCCGAAGCGTTTGATGCCATGCTGCAAAGCCGCCCAGCACAGCGCCAGCCCTGCTGCCTGTTGCTCGATGTGCGCATGCCAGGCATGAGCGGCCTGGCCCTTTTTGACCTGCTGGCCGTGCGTGGCGACCTGGCGACCATGCCCGTGATTTTTCTCACCGGCCACGCTGACGTTCCCACAGCGGTAGACACTGTCAAACGCGGCGCCTTCGACTTTTGCGAGAAGCCGTTTTCCGACAATGCCTTGGTGGACCGCATCGAGCAGGCGCTGGCGCAGTCCACCGAGCGCCTGATGCAATTGCGCGAGCGCAGCGACCTTCAGGTGCGTCTGCGTGATCTGACCGATCGAGAGCGCGATGTGATGGATCTGGTCGTGGCCGGGCTGCCCAACAAGCTGATTGCTGACCAGCTTGACATCAGCGTGCGCACGGTGGAAGTGCATCGCTCGCGCGTGTTTGACAAGATGCAGGTCAAGTCAGCCGTGGAACTGGCCAACCTGCTGCGCACCGCAGGTTGACCTGCACACGGGCCTGACAGCGCCCCACCGTGGTGGGGCAGGCCGAACGTCATCAGCCGCGAGGGCGTTCACCCACAAAAATCTCGACACGGCGATTGCGCGCACGGCCATCGGTGGTGTCGTTGGTGGCAATCGGGTAGCGCTCGCCCATACCCTCAATGGCGATACGGCGACCATCCACGCCCCGCGCGGTGAGGTAGCTGCGGGTGCTGGCGGCGCGGTCCATCGACAGGGGGTTGTTGACCGCCTCACTGCCCGTACTGTCGGTGTGGCCCACGATGCGCACATCGGTGTTCGGGTTGTTGCGCAGGCCTTCGGCGAACCGGTCCAGCACCGGCGCAAAGTTGGGCTGAATGTCCGAACGGCCTACCGCGAACGAAATGTCGCTGGGGATGTTGAGCATGAGCTGGTTGTCGGCAGTCTGTGTCACAGCAATGCCGGTGCCTTGGGTTGCCTGCTCCATCTCGCGCTTTTGGCGCTCCATGTTTTGCGACCAGATATAGGTGCCCAGGGCCCCGACACCGGCACCTAGCACGGCACCCGTTCCTGCGCTGCCCCCGGTGGCGGAACCAATAACGGCCCCTGCCAATGCGCCCACGCCGGCACCAGTGGCCGTGCGGCGCTGGGTGTCGTCCATGCTGGCGCACCCGGTGGCCAGAACGAGAACGGCGGCAGCGCCGAGAAGGTGAATATGTTTGCGCATGTGTGTGCTCCTTGAAGATCGATGGCCCCGGGTGGGCGGGATTTCATCTGGCCGGCCAGAGAGACTTCAGTGAGTCCGCCGCACGGCCAACACCCGGTGGTTGCCATCGTGCCAAGCTGCGGCAACGACGCCATCAGCCCGACAGCCCATCGGGTGTAGGACGGCACCGCGCCGCATCCTTTGGCACCCCATGGGGCGCAGCGTTCAGGGGCGGGCGGCGGCGTCTTGTTGCTCTCGTCCGGGGGGGGCTTCAATTCCCCCCCCTTGCGGCCGGAGAACATGGTCCACCACACAATGGCCACCAGCACCACCAGCGCGAGCAGCGCTTCAAGCAAAATCAGCCCCATGAAATTGACACTCCTGCGCCTTGTATTGACGGCGCTGATTGTAGGAACGCTGGCCGCCTGTTCCACCCCTCCTGCCCCAATCCCCTCCCGTCCCGGGGCCATCCCTGTGCCTCAGACTCCTGGTGCGGTGGCGTTGCCAGGCGATGCAGGCCCGTTGCCGCCACCGATGTCGCAGCCCAAAAGCCGCTGGATTCCCGTGCGCTGGGCCGAGCTGCCGGGCTTTGCCGACGACGCGCTGCACGAGGCCTGGAACGCCTGGATCAAGAGCTGCGAGCGCCCCCAGCCCCCCTTCACGGCGCTGTGCAGCGAGGTGCGGCAGTTGAGCATCGCCACGGCTGATGAACAACGTGCCTGGCTCATTGCCCGCCTGCAGCCCTACCGCGTCGAAGCCACAGACGGCAATGCCGAGGGGCTGCTCACGGCCTACTACGAACCCATGATGGACGCCGCGCGCCAGCCCGGCAACGGCTTCACCGTGCCCATCTACCGCCTGCCTGCAGGCTTTGGTGCCCGCAAGCCCTGGTTCACCCGCCAGCAGATAGAGACCCTGCCCGAGGCCCAGGCCGCGCTGGCGGGTCGCGCCATCGCCTGGCTGCGCGACCCCGTGGAATCCATGGTGCTGCACATCCAGGGCTCAGGCCGCCTGCGCATTGCCGAGGCCGACGGCTCGGTGTCGGTGGTGCGTGTGGCCTATGCCGGCACCAACGATCAGCCGTATCAGAGCGTGGGCCGCTGGCTTCTGGACCAAGGTGCCACGCGCGACGCCACATGGCCTGGCATTCGCGCCTGGCTGGCGGTCAATCCGCAGCGCACCAACGAGCTGCTGTGGAGCAACCCGCGCTACGTATTCTTTCGCGAGGAGCCCTTGAACGCGCTGGACGCCGGCTTCGGCCCACGTGGCGCGCAGGGAGTGCCTCTCACGCCCGGCCGATCCATCGCCGTGGACCGTCAGAGCATTCCTTACGGCACGCCGGTGTGGCTGGCCTCCAGCGGCCCGCAGGTGCAGCTGAACCGCATGGTGCTGGCGCAGGACACGGGCAGTGCCATCCTGGGCGCCGTGCGCGCGGACTACTTCACGGGCTGGGGCCCGGAGGCGGGCGACATTGCCGGACGGCTCAAGCAGAACCTGCGGCTGTGGGCGCTGTGGCCGAGGTAGGTATTAAAACTGGCTGTAGCGCCCGATAGATCATCTCTGATGGCTATTATTTTTATAGCTATCGCTCCACCAGAAGTCGCGCCACCACCGGCGGCGTATCGCGTGTGTGGAACGCCAGCTTGCGCTCACGCAGCGCCACGTCGTGGGCGGTGACACGATCGAAGCGGCGCAGGTGCTCGGTCCACGACTCGTCCTCAATCTGCTCCACGTAGCGTGAAGGGTCGGCGATATCGTGCTGCAGCTGCCATGCCAGAGCGCCCTGGCGCAGGCGGCTGCGGCGGCTCTCCTGCATCAGCGTGCGGAATTCTGGGGCGCGTGCGGGGTCGATGAAATATTCGATGGTGACCACCACATGGCCAGGCGCGGGCGGCACCTCGGCCACCGGGGCCTTGAAGGCGCGCGAGGGGCTCAGGTCTTCCTCCATGCTGCGGTCGGCCACCAGGCGCTGCACCAGCGCCATGGCCGCCACGCCCGTCGCAGCGGCGATCCCCAGGCTGACATGCACGTCGGTCACCGTGGCCACTTGGCCCCACACCGCTGCACCCAGTGCGGTAGAGCCCATGATAGCCATCTGGTAGATCGACATGCCGCGCGCCCGCACCCAGTTGGGCAATGCGAGCTGGGCCGATACGCTCAATGAATTGGCTGTGGTGATCCATGCCATGCCGCCCACGAACATGGCGGGCACGGCGACATACACATTGGGTGCCACGGCCATCACGGCGGTGGCAGCGGCCTGCAGCAAAGTGCCGCGGATCACCAGCACATCGCGCGCCATGGCCTGGCGCAGGCGCGGCAAAAACATGGCGGCAGTGATGGCGCCTGCGCCCATGCTGGCCAGCAGCAGCGTGAAGGTGCCCGCACCGCCGCCTTCCAGGCCCCGGGCCAGCAGCGGCAACAGGGCCATCAGCGCCGTGGCGTGCAAGAAGAAGATGGAGATGCGCCACAACACGGCCCGCATGCGCGGCGACTGGCGCACGAACTGCAGGCCCACGCGCATGGCGCTGGGCAGCTTTTCGCGCCCCAGTGGGCTGGGCACATGGGCGCGCTTCCAGCGCATGATGACCAGGCCCGAGATGACCGACAGCACGGCATTGAGCACAAACACCCAGGCGCTGCCCGCGCTGGCGATGATGGCACCGGCCAGCAGTGGGCCGATGATGCGCGAGGCGTTCATGGCCACGCCGTTGAGCGCCAGCGCCGCCGGCAGCTGTGGGCGGCTGACCAGTTCGGGCACGATGGCGGCGAACACTGGCCAGCGCATCGCCAGACCGATGCCATTGGCAAACGTCAGCGCCAGCAAGAGCGGCGCCGTCATGCCACCCGCCATGATGGCTACGCACAGCACCAGCGCCACGGCCGCTACCCAGAACTGCGTGGCGATGAAATAGCGGCGCCGGTCCAGGATGTCGGCAAAGGCACCACTGGGCAGGCCCAGTAGAAAGACGGGCAGAGTGGATGCCGACTGCACCAGCGCCACCAGGATGGGCGAGGTGGTGAGTGTGGTCATGAGCCAGGCGGCCGCCACGTCGTTCATCCACATGCAGGTGTTGGCCGCCACCCAGGTGAGCCAAAGCATGCGGAACACGGGCACCGACAGCGGCGCCAGGGGCGAAAGCGAAGCGCCTTGGCCCCGCTGTGCGGCGTTCTGGTCGAGCCGCGCGGCCACGGATTCTTCAGTGCCTTGGGCGAGGGCCGCACGTTCTGCTGCCGCGTCTTTCGGTGGGGCGGCCACTGCGTCGTTGCCCGGGGTCAACGCGGTAGAGGGGGTGGGCGCAACGCTGCGCGTGCTTTCGTGGGGCGGCAATGGGGGCATGTGTGGCCATTGTGCGGCGATTGGCCCCGGAGCGCTGCCGCCGACGGGGCGTCCGACAGTGGCCAAGGGACATGCCATGCGCAGCAGCCATTCTTGCAAAAAGTCCTCTGGCGCCCATTCAATAAGCGCAAATAGCTATTAAATAAATAGCATTTAGGGCTTGGGGCGCGCCAGGTGTGTGAGCGGAAGAGCGCCGCTGGCCTTCACTTCACCCAGCGAAAAGCTGGTGTGCATGTCTTTCACGTTGGGCAGGTTGAGCAGCACGTCGCGCGCAAACTGCGAGAAGCTGTCCAGGTCGCGCGCCACCACTTGCAGCTCAAAGGTGCCGGTGCCGCTGATGTAGTGGCACGACACCACCTCGGGGATCTGGCGGATGGCTTCTTCCATGGCGCGCGTCAGGTTGCCGGTGCTGCGGTCGGCATCGAGCCGCACAAAAGCCAGCACCCCCAGCCCAATCTTGTGGCGGTCGATCTCGGCCCGATAGCCCTTGATGAAGCCCTCTTCCTCCAAGGCGCGCACGCGGCGCCAGCAGGGCGCGGCCGACAGGCCCACGCGCTGGGCCAGCTCGGCATTCGTCAGTCGAGCGTCAGTTTGCAGCTCATTCAGGATGGTGATATCGAATTTGTCGAGAGTGTTCACAAAATAGCCATATGGAGAAAGATCCTTTCTCAGAATAGCCCAAATGCGGCACAGAACGCAAAGACATATCTGCGACGCAGACATACACTTCTCTGCAGACTAGAGCCGCGGCCCTAAACGGGCGGCGTTGCGCTGCCCCACCGTGCCCACAAGGCGCGGCCCCACAAAAAAGCCATTGGAGACATAGCCATGAATGCACCGCTGCCCGAGCACATCCGCAAGGCCCTGGAAACCGTCACGCTCGACGACAAATACGCTTTGGACAGTGGCAGGGCGTTCATGAGCGGGGTGCAAGCCCTGGTCCGCCTTCCCATGCTGCAACGCCAGCGCGACGCCATGCAGGGGCTGAACACAGCGGGCTTCATCAGCGGCTATCGTGGCTCGCCGCTGGGCACCTACGACCAGTCCCTGTGGGCCGCCAAAAAGCACCTGGCCGCCAACAACATCGTCTTCCAGCCCGGCGTGAACGAGGAACTCGGCGCCACGGCCGTGTGGGGCACGCAGCAGCTCGACCTGTACCCGCAAAGCAAGAAGTTCGACGGCGTCTTCGGCATCTGGTACGGCAAGGGCCCGGGTGTGGACCGCTGCTCGGACGTGTTCAAGCACGCCAATATGGCGGGTACCGCCAAACATGGCGGCGTGATCGCCATTGCGGGTGATGATCACATCAGCAAAAGCAGCACGGCCGCGCACCAGAGCGACCACATCTTCAAGGCCTGCGGCACGCCCGTGTTCTTCCCGAGCAGCGTGCAGGAGATCCTGGACATGGGCCTGCACGCATTTGCCATGAGTCGCTTCTCGGGCGTGTGGTCGGGCATGAAGACGATTCAGGAAGTGGTGGAGTCGTCTGGCAGCATCAACATCGACCCGGACCGCGTGAAGATCGTGATGCCAGAGGATTTTGTGATGCCCCCCGGCGGCCTGCACATCCGCTGGCCCGATGCGCCGCTGGAACAGGAAGCGCGCCTGATGGACTACAAGTGGTATGCCGCGCTGGCATACATCCGCGCCAACAAGCTCAACTACAACGTCATCCAAGGCCAAAACGACCGCTTCGGCATCATCGCCAGCGGCAAGGCCTACAACGACACGCGCCAGGCCTTGGTGGACCTGGGCCTGGACGACGACACCTGCCGCCAGCTGGGCATCCGCGTGCACAAGGTCAACGTGGTGTGGCCGCTTGAAGCGACTATCACCCGTGACTTTGCCCAGGGCCTGCAAGAGATTCTGGTGGTGGAAGAAAAGCGCCAGGTCATTGAATATCAGCTGAAAGAAGAGCTGTACAACTGGCGCTCGGACGTGCGCCCCCACGTGCTGGGCAAGTTCGACGAGCCCGAGGGCGACGCCACCGGCGGCGAATGGTCCATGCCCAACCCCAGCCAGAACTGGCTGCTGCGCGCCAAGGCCGACCTCACCCCGGCCATCATCGCCAAGGCGATCGCCAAGCGCCTCAAGAAATTGGGCGTATCGAGCGACATCATCGCGCGCATGGATTCGCGCATTGCCGTGATCGAAGCCAGCGAACGCGCGATGACCGAGCTGAAGGTCGACACGGGCGAGCGCGCGCCCTGGTTCTGCAGCGGTTGCCCGCACAACACCAGCACCCGCGTGCCCGAGGGCTCGCGCGCCGTGGCCGGCATTGGCTGCCACTACATGGCCAACTGGATGCCCGACCGCAACACCAGCACCTTCACGCAGATGGGCGGCGAGGGCGTGACCTGGGTGGGCCAGGCATCGTTCACCACCGACCAGCACGTGTTCGCCAACCTGGGCGACGGCACGTACTTTCACAGCGGGCTGCTGGCCATCCGCCAGAGCATCGCCGCGGGCACCACCATCACCTACAAGGTGCTCTACAACGACGCCGTGGCCATGACCGGCGGCCAGCAGGTGGGCGAGCGGCCTGAAGGCCATTCAGTGCTGCAGATCATGAACAGCCTCAAGGCCGAGGGCGTGGTCAAGCTCATTATCGTGACGGATGAGCCGCAAAAGTACGACGGCGTGCCGCTGGCCGAGGGCGTGACGGTGCACCACCGGGACGAGTTGGATACGCTGCAGCGCCAGTTCCGCGAGATCAAGGGTTGCACGGTCATCATCTACGACCAGACCTGTGCCACCGAAAAACGCCGCCGCCGCAAGCGCGGCACGCTGGCCACGCCCGACAAGACCGTGGTCATCAACGACCTGGTGTGCGAGGGCTGCGGCGACTGCTCGACCAAGTCCAACTGCCTCTCCGTGGAGCCGGTGGAGACGGAGTTCGGCCGCAAGCGCCGCATCAACCAGAGCACCTGCAACAAGGACTACTCGTGCGTGAACGGCTTCTGCCCGAGCTTCGTCACGGTGGAAGGCGGCAAGCTCAAGAAGCCCAAGAAGGAAAAGAAGGGCGATCTGTCGGCACTGCCGCCGCTGCCTGAGCCAGTGCTGCCGGTGGCAGAAACGGCCTGGGGCATCGTGGTGGGCGGTGTGGGCGGCACGGGCGTGATCACCATCGGCTCGCTGCTGGGCATGGCCGCGCACTTGGACGGCAAGGGCGTCATCACCCAGGACGCCGGTGGCCTGGCGCAAAAGGGCGGTGCTACCTGGAGCCACATCCAGATCGCCAACCGGCCAGAGGCCATCTACACCACCAAGGTCGATACGGCCAAGGCCGACCTGGTGATCGGCTGCGATTCCATCGTGGCGGCGCACAAGTACACGCTGGCCGTGATGCAGCCGGGCCGCACCTTTGTGGCGCTCAACACGCACGGCACGCCCACGGCGGCGTTTGTGACCAACCCTAACTGGCAGTTTCCTGGCGCCAATTGCGACAGCGCCATCGAGGCAGCGGTCGGTGCGGGCGGCGTCGGTGCTTTTGACGCCGAGCAAGTGGCTACCCAGCTGCTGGGCGACAGCATCTACACCAACCCCCTGATGCTGGGCTATGCCTGGCAAAAGGGCCGCGTGCCATTGACGTTCGCCTCGCTGATGCGAGCCATGGAATTGAACGGCGTGCAGGTGGACAACAACAAAGCGGCCTTTGAATGGGGCCGCCGCTGCGCGCACGATCTGGCATCGGTTCAGGCGCTGTTTGCTGCGGCGCAGGTGATCCAGTTCGTCAAGAAGCCTTCATTGGTCGAAATGGTGAGCAAGCGCGTGGAGTTCCTCACCGGCTACCAGAACGCTGCCTACGCGTCGGAGTACCAGGCGTTTGTCGAAAAAGTGAAGTCCGCAGAAGCGAAACTGGGCACCGGCACCAAGCTGTCGGAAGCTGTTGCACGCTACCTGTTCAAACTGATGGCCTACAAGGACGAGTACGAGGTGGCGCGCCTGCACACCGACAAAGCCTTCACGGACAAGATCGCCAACATGTTTGAAGGCGACTACAAGATCGTTCACCACCTCGCGCCCCCCCTGACTGCCAAAAAGAACGACAAGGGCGAACTCGTCAAACAGCCTTTTGGCCCCTGGATGCGCAACGCATTTGGCCTGCTGGCCAAGATGAAAGGCCTGCGCGGTACAGCGCTGGACATGTTCGGCAAAACCGAAGAACGCCGCATGGAGCGTGCGCTGATCGTCCAATACCGCGCCTGCATCGACGAACTGCTGGCCACGCTGAATGCCGACAACCTGGCCTTGGCGGTGGAGATCGCCCGCATCCCCGAAGAGATCCGGGGCTACGGCCATGTGAAGGAACGCCATCTCGAGACGGCACGCCCCAAGTGGGACAGCCTAATGGCCCAGTGGCGCGCGGGCAAAGCGGTGCCCACTCAGCGCCAGGCCGCCTGAAAATCACGGCAAGCACCCGCCTTGACGAAAAAGCCCGTACTTGTGCGGGCTTTTACTATTAAATAAAGAGCAATCAAGGCAAGCACATCAAGCGCTATGGCCCCTTTTCATTTGGTGCAGCCGCGCGCCCCATCCCGGCGCCTTGCCACGGCAAACACCCGCTACCGGCTTGGGTCTTACCCCTTGGGCTGTGGACAAGGCGCCGCATACAATGCCCTGTTCTGCCCGGGCGAGCGCTTTTGCGTTGGCCCTTGGCGGGTTTTGTGAATTTTGACCATCCGTTGTGGAGTCCAGTCCGTGTTTATTTCTTCTGCTTTTGCCCAAACCGCACCCGCCGCTGCCGCTGGTGGTAGCGACATCATGTCCTCGCTGACCGGCATGCTGCCCCTGGTGCTCATGTTTGTGGTGCTCTACTTCGTCATGATTCGCCCCCAGATGAAGCGCCAGAAAGAACACCGCGCCATGATCGACGCCATCGCCAAGGGCGACGAAGTGGCCACCTCCGGCGGCATCGTGGGCAAGGTCACACGCCTGTCCGAAGGTTTCCTGCACATCGAGATCGCCAATGGCGTGGAAGTGCAAATGCAGCGCAGCGCCGTGGTTCAGGTGTTGCCCAAGGGTTCTGTCAAGTAAGAACAGCCCTGGGCCTTGCGTCCAAATCCGTTGGGGCGGGCCGTCAACAGGCGTCCGCCCTTTGAAGCTTTCCGAGAGGTAAGAGCGCGATCATGAACCGTTATCCGGTCTGGAAGTACGCGATCCTGGTGATCGTGCTGCTGGTGGGGGCTTTGTACACCCTGCCCAATTTCTTTGGCGAAGCCCCTGCCGTGCAGGTCTCGTCGGCCAAGGCCACCATCAAGGTGGACGCCGCCGTGCAGCAGCGGGTGGAAGAGGCCCTCAAGGGCGCCGGCGTCACGCCCGACTTTGTGGCGCTGGAGGGCAATTCGGTGCGTGCGCGCTTTGACACGCCCGACACCCAGCTCAAGGCCAAGGACGCTATCCAGAAGGCGCTGGTGCCCGACGCGAATGATCCTTCGTTCATCGTGGCGCTGAACCTTGTGTCGCGTTCCCCGCTGTGGCTCAAGGCCTTGCATGCCAACCCCATGTACCTGGGCTTGGACCTGCGCGGTGGCGTGCACTTCATGCTCCAGGTGGACATGCAGGCAGCCCTGACCAAGAAGGCCGAGTCGTATGCGGGCGACATTCGCACCGCGCTGCGCGACAAGAGCATCCGCCACGGTGGTATCAGCCGTGAAGGCCAGAATATCGATATCAAGGTGCGTGACGAGGCCACGTTGACCGCCGCCCGCAACCTGATTGCGGACCAGTTCACCGACCTGCAGTTGACCAGCGCGCCCGAAGGTGCCGAGTTCAAACTGCGGGCGTCCATCAAGCCCGAGGCCACGCGCCGTGTGCAGGAGCAGGCCCTCAAGCAGAACATCGTCACGCTGCACAACCGGATCAACGAACTGGGCGTGGCCGAGCCTGTGATCCAGCAGCAGGGCCTGGACCGCATCGTGGTGCAACTGCCCGGCGTGCAGGACACGGCCAAGGCCAAGGACATTCTGGGCCGCACCGCCACGCTGGAAGTGCGCATGGTGGACGAAGGTACTGAGGCGCGTTCCGCCGAAACCGGCCGTGGGCCTGTGCCGTTTGGCTCCGAGCGCTACCTGGAGCGCAGTGGCCAGCCCGTCATCGTCAAGAAGCAGGTCGTATTGACCGGTGAAAATCTGACCGACGCGCAGCCTGGCTTTGATAGCCAGACGCAAGAGCCCACCGTGAACCTCACGCTGGATGCCAAGGGTTCGCGCATTTTCAAGGACATCACGCGCGAAAACGTGGGCAAGCGCATGGCCATCGTGCTGTTTGAAAAGGGCAAGGGCGAAGTGGTCACAGCCCCCGTGATCCGCTCCGAAATCGGCGGTGGCCGGGTCCAGATCTCTGGCCGCATGACCACAGCCGAAGCCAACGACACCGCGCTGCTGCTGCGCGCCGGATCGCTGGCTGCGCCCATGGAGATCATCGAGGAATACACCATAGGCCCCAGCCTGGGCGCTGACAATATCGAGCGCGGTATCCACAGCGTCGTGTGGGGCATGGTGGCGATCGCCGCCTTCATGTGCGTCTATTACGCGCTGTTCGGCATTTTCTCCACCGTAGCGCTTTCCGTGAACGTGCTCTTGTTGCTGGCCATCTTGTCCATGCTGCAGGCCACGCTGACGCTGCCAGGTATTGCTGCCATGGCGCTTGCCCTGGGCGTGGCCATCGACTCCAACGTGCTGATCAATGAGCGCATCCGCGAGGAACTGCGCGACGGCGTCTCACCGCAAGCGGCTATCCATGCGGGTTACGAACGCGCCTGGGCCACGATTCTTGACTCGAACGTCACGACGCTGATTGCCGGTTTGGCGCTGCTGGCCTTTGGCTCTGGGCCTGTGCGCGGCTTTGCCGTGGTGCATTGCATTGGCATTTTGACCAGCATGTTCTCGGCCGTGTTCTTCTCGCGCGGTTTGGTGAACCTCTGGTATGGCCGCAAGAAAAAGCTCAAGAGCGTGGCGATCGGTCAGGTCTGGAAACCCGATGCGGACACGTCCGTGGCCAAAACAAACTAAAGGACTGCGGTCATGGCATTTTTTGCATCGGCATCCCTTGTGTGCAAGGCATACAAGCCTTCGCTGAAAACTCCAAAATAAGGAACAGAGATCATGGAGTTTTTCCGCATCAGAAAAGACATTCCCTTCATGAAGCACGCGTTGATCTTCAACGCAATTTCCTTCATCACGTTCGCTTTGGCGGTGTTCTTCCTCTTCTCGCGGGGGCTGCACCTGTCCGTGGAGTTCACGGGTGGCACGGTCATGGAAGTGGCCTACAGCCAACCGGCCGAGTTGGCCAAGGTCCGCGAAACCGTCTCGGGCCTGGGCTATGCGGACGTGCAAGTACAAAATTTCGGCACGGCCCGTGATGTGATGATCCGCCTGCCTGTGCAAAAGGGCGTGACCTCTGCACAGCAAAGCGAACAGGTGCTGGGCGCGCTCAAGGCCGCCAACCCCGAGGTCACGCTGCGCCGCACCGAGTTTGTGGGGCCGCAGGTGGGCGAGGAGCTGGTGCACGGAGGCCTCATGGCGCTGGCCATGGTGGTGGTGGGCATCGTGATCTACCTGGCATTCCGCTTCGAGTGGAAGTTTGGCGTCGCTGCCATCATCGCCAACCTGCACGATGTGGTGATCATTCTGGGCTTCTTCGCGTTCTTTCAGTGGGAGTTTTCGCTGTCGGTGCTGGCTGGTGTGCTGGCGGTGCTGGGCTACTCGGTGAACGAGTCGGTCGTGATCTTCGACCGGATCCGCGAAGCCTTCCGCAAGTACCGCAAGATGTCGACGCACGAGGTGATTGATCACGCGATCACCAGCACGATGAGCCGTACGATCATCACCCACGCCTCCACCGAGGCGATGGTGTTGTCCATGTTCTTCTTTGGTGGCCCAAGCCTGCACTATTTCGCACTGGCACTGACCATCGGGATTCTGTTTGGCATCTACTCTTCTGTCTTTGTGGCGGCAGCCATTGCCATGTGGCTGGGTGTGAAGCGCGAGGATTTGGTCAAGCCCCTCAAAAAGGAAGACGACCCGAACGACCCACACGCCGGGGCGACCGTCTGACCCGCTAATATCTGTCCATGCAACCCACGCCCTCTTCCGTTCCACAGCGTCGCCTGGCTCGCCAGGCGCGCCAGAAGTTCGTAGAGGGGCTCTGTTCGGGACTTCCAGAGCTGGACAAGACCGTTCTGGATTTTTTGGCCACGCTGATGAACCAGACGGGCACGGCCCGCGAAATGCAGGCGCGCCGTGATGCCTGGCTGCAGTATCAATCGCTGCGCTCTGCATGGCTCGAGCGCACCGGCAAAGCGTGGCAAGAGGCACTGGCTCCTCACATCAGCACCACCCGGGGGCAGCTCGCGGGTGGCGGGGCTGCCAGCCAGTTCGAGTTGCTGAGCGATGATGTAGTCGAAAACAAGATACTGGCTTCGCGCATGGCCCTGACGGTCAGTGAGCAGGTCAATCATCAGTTCGACACGCTGCGCCAACGCACGCAGTCGCTGGAGGGGCAGGAACTCGACGGCAGCGACATCCTCCGGCCTGATGCTGTCTGCCTGCTGCTGGTCGAACAATGGGTCGAAGCCGGCCTGTCCCGCACCGAACTTCAAACGGTGGTGGACCCCTTGCAACGTGACCTGGCGAATCTGCTGCAAAAGCACTACCAGGCTGTCAACGTGTTCTATGTAGAGCAGGGCATTACGCCACAAGCTGACCTGAAATCCCGCGTCAAACGGACCTCCGGCGGCGCAGTCACGGGCAGCGGCGGTGGCGAGTCGGGCTCAGGGGGGCTGGCCTCACAGGCCCTGGCACAGACCCGCGAGGCGATGGCTGCAGCACGTGGTGGCATGGCCCAATCCGCGGGCTACCCTGCCGCACCCCAGCACCAGCGCATGAATCAGCAGCCGCCTGCCGGCTATCCGAGACACGGCATGCCCACGGCTTTTGCGACGGGCATGACGCCACTGTCGCGTGCTCGCCAGAGGGCCCAAGGGGTCATGGGGCAGCTGCGCCGGTTGTTGACCCAACCCACCACCGGGTTCGATATGGTCAATGCACCGCCAGCATCTGCCGCGCTGGCCCACGCGCTCACGGCACACCGCGTGCATGCAGACACTTACTACAGCGGTGTCGCCACCCTGATGGAAGATTACAGTCCGGCCGCTGTCGTGCAGTTGGTCGGTGCTGTGCGCGAGCGCTCTACAGAACTCAAGAAGAAGGCCACCACCACCGGTGAAAAGGCCATCATTGAAGTGGTGGCGCTGATGTTCCAGAGCATTCTGGCAGAGGACCGCATCCCGCCTGCGGTGCGGGTGTGGTTTGCACGTTTGCAAGTGCCTGTGCTGCGTGTGGCGCTCGCGGAGCCCGAGTTTTTCAGCAATCTCGACCATCCCGCCCGCAAGCTGATTGACCGCATGGGCGCCTGTGTCCTCGGGTTCGATGCCACCACCATCAACGGCAGCGCGCTGGAGGCCGAAATTCGCCGCGTGGTGCAGGTGATTGAGCAGTACCCCGAAACCGGCCGCCGTGTGTTTCAGCTCGTTTATGACGAATTCGAAAAATTCCTGTCCAAGTTCTTGACCGAGAAGCAAGCCACATCACGCCTCGTCAGCGTGGCCCAGCAGGTCGAACAGAAGGAAACTCTGGCTATTCAATACACCATCGAGTTGCGCACCATGCTGCGCGACATGCCGGTGCGCGATGAGATCCGGGAGTTTCTCTTCAAGACCTGGGCCGAGGTGCTTGCGCTTTCAGCGGTGCGCGATGGCCCGCAACACGCGGATACGATCACGTTCAAGCGGACCGCCGCAGACCTTGTCTGGGCGGCCAGCGCCAAGCCCAATCGCAGTGACCGTGCGCAGGTCATCCAGAATCTGCCAGGCCTGCTTCAAAGGTTGCGTCAGGGGCTCACATTGCTGGGCGTCAATGGCACGGTGCAGGATGCGCAGATCAAGACACTGACCGACACGCTGGCCGACGCCTTCTTGTCCAAGACGGCATCGATTCCACAGGCCCACATTGAAGCCATGGCCAAACGCCTGGCGAACCTGGAAGACTTCATCAGCGACGCCACGCTGGGCGAGATGCCGCTCAACGCCGACAACATCGAAATGATGCTGGGTATTGATGCTTCGTCGATTCATGTGGTGGCAGACAATGGAGCGCCCGTCGACGAAGCCATGGTGGCCTGGGCGCAAGAGTTGCAGCCAGGCTCTTGGTACACGCTGGACCACAACGGCGCATCAGCCCAAGTGCAGTATGCATGGCAGAGTCAGCGCAAGCAACTTCACCTGTTCGCTGCTGTCGATGGCAGCAGCTATCTGATTCAGTTGCGCCGCCTGGCTGCTTACCTGCAGGCGGGTTTGCTGGTGGCCCAGGACGAAGAGGGCCTTACACTGCGCGCTACGCGGGATGCGCTCGCCAAGCTTGATGCCAACCCGGAGCGGCTTCTGGACTGAGTCTCCGGTGCGGCTGGTCTTAGCTCCTGCCTAGGCGCTGGAAAAGCCCCCCAGGGAGCCGTGCTACGAAGCCGGCGAGCTCCAGATCCAGCAGTGCCACCTGCAACGAAGCGGTGTCCATCCCCGTGCGTGCAACCAACGCATCTATGCCCATGGGATCAAAGCCCAAAGCCGCCAGCAAAGGGCTCTCTGTCCCCGTCTCAACGGCCGGTGTATTGCTGATAGTCGATTCAAAAGAGCCGGAGTCGGCGAGGGTCGGAATACGCAACTCCTCCAGAATATCCTGCGCAGACTCAACCAGCTTGGCGCCCTGGCGTATGAGTGCATGGCACCCGCGCGACTGGGGCGCATGGATGGATCCCGGAATGGCAAAAACCTCACGCCCCTGCTCGACGGCCATCCTTGCCGTGATCAAAGAGCCTGACGCCAGCGCGGCCTCTACCACCAGGGTGCCTTGCGAGAGGCCTGAGATGATGCGATTTCGCTTGGGGAAGTTGGCTGCCAGCGGCGGTGTCCCTAGCGGGTATTCGCTCACAAGGATTCCTTGGGCTGCAATGCGGCGCGCCAGGTCAAGGTTTTTGCGTGGATATACGCGGTCCAGCCCTGTCCCCACCACGGCAATCGTCGCAGCCGCCGGAGCGTCAGCCACCGCCGCGTCCAGTGCACCCTCATGGGCAGCCGCATCCACGCCCAGCGCCAGTCCCGAAACAATTGTCAGCCCCGCACCCTGCAATGCCCGTGAAAAGAGACGTGCATTGTCGGTCCCCTGAGCGGTGGGGTTGCGGCTACCGACGACCGCCAGGCATCTGTCCAGCGGAAAGGGCTGCCGCGCCAGCAGGTGGGCGGGACCGACAAGATACAGCAGCAGCGGGGGGTCTTCCGTGTCGAGCAGTGCCTTGGGGTATCGGTGATCTCCCAGCGTGATGATGGCGCGTGTTGCCCCTTGCGGATCGGAGCTAGACAGCCATTGAGAGGTGGTCTCCCAAAGAGGCATCCATGCGGCAGGAGTGTCGCGCAGGGCCCGCGCCTGGGGCGCTGTTACACATTGCTCAAGAGCCGATTGGGATTGGCGAAAGATGGCTGGGGGGAGCCCAAAACATGACAGCAGACGCCGTGCGGCCCCATTGCCTACGCCGGGAGTCACTGTCAGGCGCAGCCAAGCACCCAGCTCGTCGTGGTCCATGGACTTTTCTGAGGGCGAGGGATCCGGCGCAGGCCTCACATCAAGAAGCTTGCAACCAGTGCCGTGCGCTCAAGAGCAGATTACTTGGGATTGATCAGGCGATCGCCTATGCGCACGCCATTGCGGATCTCAAGGAGTAGCACATAAGACACACGCTCGAAGGTGCGAAACACCATGGCCGTGCCGTTGATCTCGCTGGGCAGCTTGACCATGGGTTTGGCTTCGTCAGTGGAGTCCTTGATGCGATCGCCCTTGGTCATCAGGTTAAGAACATGCCCCGGTTCGATACCGTCCTGCGAACCCAAGTTGATGGCAACCACCTGATTCTGTGCGGCGTAAGCCACGGCGGAGCTGCCATAAATAGACACCACGCGGGCGTCAACGTCAATCTCGGGTGCGCGAGGTGTATAGCTTGTGAAGGCCCGGGCGGGAGCAGGCAGAAGTCGGTCACCCGCTTGAACCTCTTCTTTGGTGGCAGACAGATCGACGGTGGCGGGAACATATTCGGCGGTGTACCCCCCTTTGCCATTGGGGACTTCCTCGAAGGACTCTCCTCGGACCAACTCGGCCTTGCCGAGGTATTGCGCTTCGTAGCCGAGGACTTCACCTGTCAAAGGGTCCTTCATTGCAACGGCATTGCGGAACACGCGGTAGTGGCGAGGCTCACCTGCTTCTGCCAACACAGGCGACGCGGCGTCACCGCGCACATAGACGCGGTCCCCGGCACCCATCAGCACACGCTGCTCGGTCGTGGCGATCACACGTGGTGCACGCAGCAGCACTTGCTCATCCACCACCAGCGGCTCGACCAAAAAGGGTTCGATCAGGTGCGGCTTGAGGGTAGGCAGGGCGGATTCTGCCAGGCTGTCGCTGCGCGTGCGTGGCGACACCCGAACGGTTTCCGGCTCATTGGACCGGCTGGTGCGCAAGCGGGCATAGCCTCCCTCTTTCTCCAGGTACAACGTCTGCCCGGGGAAAATCAGGTGCGGATTTGGAATTGCCTTGAGGTTCATTCCCCACAATTCAGGCCAGCGCCAAGGGCGCTTGAGGTACATGCCCGAAATACCCCAAAGCGTATCTCCACGTTTGACGGTGTAGGTGTCGGGGGCGTTCTGCGCAAGCTCTTCCAGGGGGACGCCGCGCTCGGACACTTGCTGCGCCGTGGCGCGCTGGCCGCTGGAAATGGGGTAGTTCTGCGCCTGAACCGGCAAGACCAGCATGGCGCCAGCAATGATGGTGAGCGCACCCAGGGCGGTTCGCCGCACGCTGGTGAATGCCTTCATGTTGTTCCTTTTCTCATGCATTGTGAAACGCCCCCTCACTGGCAACTCAGCGCTCGCAGCATGCGGGCGCCCTGGCAAAAACGTTACGAACCTTTTTAGATTCTCTGCTCAAGCCCTTGATTCGGCAACGATTATTGGTTTGTAACGCTGCAACCAGTCTCAAAAGTGGCGAAAATAGCGACATCTCTTACCTGCAGCCATGGCAATCCTTCCCATTCTCTGTTACCCAGACCCTCGGCTTCACAAGGTCGCTCACCCTATCCAGGCGGTGGATGACCGCATCCGGACGCTGGTGGCCGACATGCTGGCCACCATGTACGACGCCCATGGCATTGGTCTTGCGGCCACCCAGGTGGATGTGCATGAGCGATTGGTGGTGATCGATGTGTCCGAAGAACGTGACCAGCCCCTGGTGCTGATCAATCCCGAACTTGTCTGGACGAGTGCTGAGAAGCACATGAACGAAGAAGGTTGCCTGTCGGTACCAGGGATCTACGACGGCGTTGAGCGTTTTGACGCTGTTCATGTGCGAGCGCAGGATGCCCAGGGCACTTCGCGCGTCATTGAAGCGGACGGCCTGCTCGCTGTCTGCATCCAGCACGAGATGGATCACCTGATGGGCAAGGTGTTCGTGGAATACCTCTCCCCCCTCAAACGCAACCGCATTAAGACCAAGATGATTAAGCAACAGCGGGAGACCCGCGAGTGATGCGTTCAGCGCTCTGCACCCTGCGGGGTGGCGGAGTGCTAGCGTTGGCAGCGCTTTTGGTTGTTCAACTTTCGGGCTGTGCGATGCCTGCCCGTGAAAAACCCGGTGCTTTGCGCTCCGACGTGCTGGCCCGGCTAGGGCCACCCACGGCCTCTTTTCCCTTGTCATCGGGCGAGCGGCTGCTGTACTCCGAACTCCCAGCAGGGTTTGCTGCATACACCCTCGACTTCGATGCTGCCGGCAGGTTGGTGCGCAACGAGCAGGTACTGACGCAGTCACGCTTCGAGAGCATTCCCGTCGACCTGTGGACCGCTGTCAACGTGCAGCGCACCTTTGGTGCACCCCTTCGCGTGGAGCGGGTGGCCCGCTTTGACGGCGACATCTGGACGTATCGTTTCCGTCAGAACTCTGACCCGCGACTTGCCCATGTGCACCTAGACCGCGAAGGCGTCGTACGGCGTGTGATGTTCACGGACGAACTCCCCAATTTTGACAACACGCGCGACTGAGCGCGTATTAAGCGACCGAAATCCATTGCCATGAGAGTTATTTTTGCCGGCACACCTGAATTTGCCCGCGTGGCACTTGAACGACTTGTGGCCGCTGGGTTCACCGTGCCGCTGGTGCTCACTCAGCCAGACCGCCCCGCTGGCCGCGGCATGAAGCTGCAGGCATCACCCGTCAAGCAGTGCGCGCAGGCGCATGGTATTCCCGTTGCACAGCCGCGCAGTTTGCGTCTGGACGGCAAATACCCCGATGACGCCGCAGCAGCGCGTGAGGCGCTGCTGAGCGCAAAGGCCGATGTGATGGTGGTGGCTGCCTATGGTTTGATCCTGCCGCAATGGGTGCTGGACCTGCCCGCCAGGGGCTGTCTGAACATCCACGCCAGCTTGCTGCCTCGCTGGCGCGGCGCTGCGCCTATCCATCGGGCTATCGAGGCGGGGGATGCGCAAACCGGCGTCACCATCATGCAGATGGACGCGGGCCTGGATACGGGTGCCATGTTGCTGAGGGAGCCGCTGGCCATCGGCCCCGATGACACCACCGCAGCGCTGCATGATCGACTTGCCACCCTGGGCGGGCGCATGATCGTGGAAGCGCTGGAGCTGGCGGCTTGCGGCGGCCTGCAGCCCGTGCCGCAACCGGCCGAGGGCATCACTTACGCCCACAAAATCGAGAAAACCGAAAGTACCATCGACTGGGCGCTGCCAGCCGCAGTGATCGGTCAGCGTATCCGGGCGTTCGACCCGTTTCCCGGCGCCAGCACCGAGTGCGGCGGCGAAGTCATCAAGATCTGGTGCTATAAAATTAGTAGCAATGTAGATTTGCCAGACGAGCGCCCTGGCCTCATTTCATCCGTGGATGATGCCGGGGTGGTGGTGGCCTGCGGGGCTGGAACTGCCTTGCGCCTGACGACGCTGCAACGCGCAGGTGGCAAACGGCTGCCCGCTGCCGACTTTCTGCGCGGCTTCGATTTGCAGCCCGGTATGGTGCTGGGTAGCCCCAGCGCATGAGCCTCAAGGCGACCCTGCGCAGCACAATGCGCCACCCGTCGTTTCGGTTGGCGGCTGTGGACATGGCGGGCACCTCGCTCGGCATCGTAGCCTGGGGATTGGTCACGGGGGTGGCCATGGTCAAAAGCGGTATGTCGGCGGGCATGGCCGTGTTCATGTCGCTGATGGTCTATGCCGGCAGCGCGCAACTGGCGGTCATGCCGCTGCTGTCCGTGGGTGCGCCGCTGTGGGTCATCTGGCTCACGGCGGGTTGTGTGAACCTGCGCTTCGTGATCTTCAGCAGCATGTGGCGCAGCTACTTTGCGCATCTGCCGTTGCGCCAGCGGCTGGCGTTGGGCTATTTCAGCGGGGACGTGATCTATGTGGCGTTCATGCAGCGGTTCCCGGAGCCACGCCCAGCGCCTGAACAGGTGCCATATTTCTGGGGGGCTGCGACCACCAATTGGCTGGCGTGGCAGGTGCCATCGATCGTCGGCATCCTGCTGGCCAACGCCGTGCCCTTGTCCTGGGGGCTTGGCTTTGCCGGCGTGCTGGCACTGCTTGGCGTGCTGCTGTCATTACTGTTCGACCGGGCTACCTGGCTGGCCACCGGTGTCGCTGCCACGGCTGCAATTGCCGCCTTTGCTTTGCCACTCAAGCTCAACATCCTTGTGGCTCTTGCCGCTGCTGTGGCCGCTGGGCTGTTGATGGAAGCGGTGGACCGCCGCCGCCACAAACCGGAGTTGCTGTTGGTACCAGCCGACAGCGTCATGCCGCCTGAAGAACGCGAGCATGTTGAAGCGGGCGACATCGTGCCGCTGCGCGAGGAGCGCCATCCATGAGCTGGTCCTGGGTTGAGCCCGTCATCGCCACGGTGGGCCTCGCGATCATTACCGTGGTGTCACGCTCGTTTTTCATGATCCCCGAGCGGGAGTTGCCCTTGCCCGACTGGCTCAAGCGTGGGCTCAAATACGCCCCCCTGGCCGCGCTGACGGCCGTGATCGCACCCGAGATTTTCATGGCGCAGGGCGAACTCATCGATACCGTCATGGATGCGCGCCTGCCCGCAGTGCTGTGCGCCAGCATCTACTACTTCTGGCGCCGAGGCATCCTGGGTACGATCCTTGTCGGCATGTCTGTGTATCTGCCACTGCATATCGGCTGGGGCTGGTGAGCACAGGGAGGCGCAGCGCGGCCGCCTAAAATGACTGCCCTGATCCATGTGCCCCTCCAGGAAGCTCTCCCCCATGAATATTCTTCGCTTTTCCGATCTGTGTGCCCAGGGCAAGGCCCAAGGCCAGCGCGTCTTCATCCGCGCGGACATGAACGTTCCGCAGGACGACGCCGGCCGCATCACCGAAGACACCCGCATTCGCGCATCGATCCCGTGCATTCGCATGGCGCTGGATGCCGGCGCCGCCGTGATGGTGACCAGCCACCTGGGCCGTCCGACTGAAGGCGAGTTCAAGCCCGAGGACTCCCTTGCGCCCGTCGCCGCGCGCTTGACCGAGCTGCTGGGCCGCGACGTGCCGTTGGTATCTGGCTGGGTGGAGGGCGTTACGGTCGCTCCCGGCCAGGTCGTGCTGCTGGAGAACTGCCGTCTGAACGTGGGCGAAAAGAAGAACAAGGAAGAGCTGGCACGCAAGATGGCGGCTCTGTGCGACATCTTCGTCAACGATGCTTTCGGCACGGCACACCGCGCAGAAGGCACTACCTACGGCATCGCCCAGTTCGCCCCGATCGCCTGCGCTGGCCCGCTGCTGTCCGCTGAAATTGATGCGCTCACGAAAGCACTGGCCCAGCCCCAGCGCCCGCTGGCCGCCATCGTGGCGGGCTCCAAGGTGTCCACCAAACTCACTATCCTGCAAAGCTTGGCCGACAAGGTCGATCAGCTGATTGTGGGTGGCGGCATTGCCAACACGTTCATGCTGGCTGCGGGTCTGCCCATTGGCAAAAGCCTGGCTGAGCCGGACCTGCTGGACGCGGCCCGGTCGGTGATGGCCTCCATGAAGGCGCGAGGCGCGGAGGTGCCAATCCCCACCGATGTGGTTGTGGCCAAGAGCTTTTCCGCTGATGCCCCCGCCACCGTGAAGGCTGCTACTGACGTAGCGCCTGACGACATGATCCTGGACATTGGTCCCGATACTGCAGCCCGCTTGGCGGCCCAGCTCACTTCGGCGGGCACCATTGTCTGGAACGGCCCCGTGGGCGTGTTCGAGTTCGCTGCGTTCGAGAACGGTACACGCTCCATCGCCAAGGCAATTTCCGAGTCGCCTGCGTTCAGCATTGCCGGGGGCGGCGACACACTGGCGGCCATCGCCAAGTACGGGATCGAAAAACAGGTGGGTTATATCTCGACCGGTGGCGGCGCCTTTTTGGAAGTACTGGAAGGCAAAAAACTGCCCGCCTTCGACATCCTGGAGCAGCGCGCTGCGGCCGTCTTGTAAGCAAATGCAAGGCTGGTGGGTCAATATCGGCTTACATGCCTTGCATCGACACACAACTGTGACCAAAAACAACGAACTGTGTACGCCGGAGCGTAGTTAGCGTAATTTTTTCTTGTTTTTGTTGAGGATACCGCCCAGAATTATTTTTCAATCGCGCGGGGCAGTATCTGGTCCAGATCCTCGCAAATCTAGTCCGTAGGAGGGAATCATGTCGTTTTCAAAGGCAATCAGCTTGGCCGTTCTGGCTGGCGCTGTAGCAACTTTGGTTGGGTGCGCTCAGAGGGCACCTATTCCCGTTGCGGAAAATTTTGAATACACCTCGCAGCCCAAGGTCCGCTCTGCAGGTCACTGGGACTTGGTGTCGCGTGATGTGGTGGGCCAAACTTTGGGCACGCTTGATAAGGCAGGTGTAGCACCGAACACGCCGCTGCATGTGTCGTTGCCCGCCAATGCCACGCAGTTTGAAACTGCGTTCCGCGAGTTTCTGATCACCAAGCTCGTTCAAAACGGAGCCGTGGTACAGCAGAGTCTGGGCCAGGCGCTGGAAGTCTCCTATGGGATCCAGGTGGTTCGCCACAACAGTGATCGTCCTCACTTCATCCCAGGCCAGTTCACCATGCTGGCTGCGGGCCTGTTTGCCGCCTACGGTCTGCGCCATGAGCACATCGACGCCCAGCTGGCCGCAGGCCTCGGTCTGTCGATTGCAGCCGATTACGCCAATAGCATCAACTCCGGCGGCCCTACTAACACTGAGCTGATCCTGACAACCACCGTCACACGCGGTGGTCAGTATCTGGCCCGCAAGACCGACGTGTACTACCTGGAAAACGCTGACACCCCGCTGTTCACGCGTCCCTCGTACAAGAACGTCAACATGAAGGTTGTCTCGCAATGAAAACCCCTGCACTTCTTATGACAGTGCTGGCCGGCGTGGTTCTGGCCGGTTGTGCCAACAACTCCGCCCCGGTGCGCGTCGAGCCTACCTACCAGGAAGCCGCCAGCAGCCAGTTCATCCAGACGAGCCGCGATGCCGTGACCAAGCTGACCACGGGTTTTGACATGAACGCCCTGGGCGCAGGCCCCGTGCTCGTGGCCACCGTGGTCAACGTCAACGACCTGAGCCGCGCCGCCCCCCTGGGGCGCACGCTGTCTGAGCAATACGCTACCAGCATGGCTGCCAGCGGTTTCAACGTGAAAGAAATCAAGCTGCGTGGAGATGTGTTTGTGCGCGAAGGAGCGGGCGAGTTGCTGCTGTCGCGTGAGATCAAGGACATTGCACGCAACCACAATGCCTCGCTGGTGCTGGTGGGTACCTACTCTGCAGCCGCCAATTACACCTACGTGAGCTTGAAGCTGGTGCGCACCGAAGACAGCCGCATCGTGCGCGGCCATGACTACGCACTGCCTAACGACCGCGATGTGCAGCGTCTGCTGGCAGTTCCACGCTGAGATTGACCCGTCCACCCCGGGCCAGCAAGCCCGTGTGCTGGACCATAGAAAGGCCGTTTCGACGGCCTTTTTTTATGGCGCCGGGAGGGTCTGCTAACACCCTTGCGACACCAACACCCTAGCGGCCAATCCCGCACTACCTGTGCCACCGAGGCGGCTGAGACCTTGCCCCACTAAAATCACGCCCCATGAACTTCACCGACATGCTGCGCGGCGCCACGGCGCAGAACAACTCCCTGCTGTGCGTGGGCCTGGACCCCGAACCCACGCGCTTCCCCGCCGGGATGTTGGGCGACCCGCGCAAGATTTATGACTTTTGCGCAGCCATCGTGGATGCCACGGCCGATCTGGTCTGTGCATTCAAGCCCCAGATCGCCTACTTTGCAGCGCACAGGGCCGAAGACCAACTAGAACGCCTGATGCAGCACATGCGCGCCAATGCGCCACAGGTACCGGTGATTCTGGATGCCAAGCGCGGTGACATTGGCTCCACCGCCGAACAGTACGCCAAGGAGGCCTTCGAGCGCTATGGTGCCGATGCTGTCACGCTGTCCCCGTTCATGGGATTCGATTCCATCGAACCCTATCTGGCGTACCACGGCAAAGGCGCGTTTTTGCTATGCCGTACGTCCAACCCAGGC
This sequence comes from Acidovorax sp. 69, assembly GCF_002797445.1. Lineage (NCBI taxonomy): Bacteria > Pseudomonadati > Pseudomonadota > Betaproteobacteria > Burkholderiales > Comamonadaceae > Acidovorax > Acidovorax sp. 69. The sequence continues at coordinate 399,905 of NZ_PGEP01000001.1, forward strand.
GGCGACGATCTGCAGACCCAGCGTCTGGCCAGCGTCGATGGACAGCCACTGATGTACGAGCATGTGGCACGCCTGGCGCAAGGCCCTTGGAACAAAAACGGCCAGCTGGGCTTGGTGGTGGGCGCCACGTACCCGCAGGAGATCGAACGTGTGCGTGCCATCGCGCCTACATTGCCGCTCCTGATCCCGGGTGTGGGAGCCCAGGGCGGTGACGCTGCAGCCACCGTGCGTGCCGGGTTGCGCAGTGATGGGCCCATCATCGTGAACTCGTCGCGTGCCATTCTTTACGCATCCAAGGGCGAAGACTTTGCTGCCGCCGCCCGCGCAGAGGCCATGCGCACCCGCAGTGTTTTGGAAGCCGCCCGAGGCTGACCCGAAAATTCAGGCCGCTGTTCGGTGCCTTCTGATGGCAGTCCCAACAGATCCCCGCACCCGCGACAGAGCACCCGCCTGACAGCCGCCCCACCAGGAGCCAGCGATGCAGTTGAAATGGCTGGAAGATTTCATCGTATTGGCGCAAGAGCGCAGCTTCACGCGTGCTGCTGAGCTGAGGCATGTCACGCATCCCGCTTTCGGGCGGCGCATTCGCGCGCTGGAGGCCTGGGCGGGTACCCCATTGATAGAGCGTGGCGGTGGAGGCCCTGTCACGCTCACGCCGGCGGGACTGAGCTTTCTTGAAACCGCAGGCCACATGGCGCGCAGCTTGGCCCAGTCGCACGAGGAGCTGCAGAGCCTGGCAGGGCGGCAAGCACGCACTGTGACCTTGGCCACCGGCCGCACGTTGGCGCGCACCGTGGTTGCGGACTGGTTGGTGCGACTGCAGCCCATCATGCAAGGGGGTGAGCTGTGCATACGCACCCGAGCGCTGGCCGATACCGTGGGGATGCTGGAGCGTAACGAGGCAGATTTTTCACTGGTGTACCACCATCCGGCATTGGCGATCCGGCTCGATGCAAGGCAGTTTACGCATCTGACGGTGGCCTCTGACCGGCTGGTGCCCGTATCTCGCGCCACCGCGCAAGGACTGGCACTGCATCGGTTCGGGCCCGATGCCACTTTGGTGCCCTACCTGGCCTATGCGCCTCAACTGGCGCTGGGGCGGCTGGTAGAAGACCATCTGGCGCAGAACCTCCACGCCCCCCGACTGCAACGCGTGGTGGAGTGCGACTCCGCTGACGCCCACTATGAGTATGTGCAAAAAGGCCTGGGTGTTGCCTGGCTGCCCTGGTCCATGGTGCATGCCGACTGCAAGGCCAAGCGCCTGGCGCTCGCCGGTGATGCCCGCATGGAAGTGCGTTTTGACGTGCGCCTGTACCGTCCCAAGCGCCGCCTCGGGCCATTGGCCGAAGCGCTGTGGAAAGCCTTGGCACAGCGCTGATGCCACGCTTTCACCCGGGTTTCCCCTTGGGGTTGTGATCGGATTTGCACGGGTTTGTGCTTTTTTGGCACCGACGGTCTAGCGGAGGATTCTCACAATCTAGCTTTAGCCAAGACCCGCCTACCACTCCTTTTCAAGGAAACCCACCATGCCCACTGTCTCCCCTCTGCGTCGCGTTGCCCTGCTGTGTGGCTTGGTCGTTCTCGCTGCCCCTGCTATGGCGCAGGACGCCTATCCCAGCAAACCCATCACCATCGTCGTGGGATACCCGCCTGGCGGTAGTACCGACCTGACGGCGCGCACCGTGGCCACCGAGTTGGGCAACAAGCTCGGTGTGCCGGTGGTGATCGAAAACATCGGGGGGGCTGGTGGTGCCATTGGGGCGCAAAAGGTGGCCAATGCCGCCCCCGACGGCTACACCCTGCTGGTGGGCGCCAACAATGAAATCGCCATCAACAAGCTCGTGACCAAAAAGGTCAAATACGACATCAAAGATTTCACGGCCGTTGGCCTCATTGCATCGCAACCCCTGGTGCTGGTGGCATCCACGGGCGCCGGGGTGAAGAACATGGCCGAGTTCACGCAGAAGGTGTCCAAGAACCCTGGCAAGTTCAGTTACGGCAGCTCTGGTGTGGGTACAGCGCTGCACCTGGCGGGCGAGGCGGTCAAGGAGCAGGGCAAACTATTCATGACGCACATCCCCTACCGGGGCGTGGCACCGTTGACCTCCGATCTGATGGGCAACAATCTGGAGTACGGCGTGTTTGTGCTATCTAGCGGCTTGCCCCACATCCGGAGCGGCAAGGTGATCGCGCTGGGCACCACCGAAGCCAAGCGATCGGCCACGACGCCCGATATTCCGGCGCTTGCCGAGTCGCCCCAGTATAAGAACGTGGACATCAGCGTGTGGTTCGCGCTCATGGCGCCTGCCAATCTGCCCAAGCCGGTGCTGGACAAGGTCAAGAAGGCACTCAACGACAGCCTGCAATCGCCCGATTTCAGAAAGAAGATGGAAGCCAGCGGCTCCACTGTGGCTTCTCCTGCGGTGAACATCGACCAGTTCCTGGCTGCCGAAGTGGCCAAGTACAAGAAGATTGTTGAATTCGCCAAGATCGAAGAATGACCGACCGCACCGAAAACCACAGCGGCAATGCCGCAGTACTGCCCCTGGCTTTTGAACTGCCAGCGCCCGACATCAGCGCCTGGCGCGCCGGTAACACCGGTACTGAAGGCGTGTGGCAGTTCGATTCCGGCCAGCCCGGCCGCCACGCGATGATCAGCGCCCTGGTGCACGGCAACGAACTGTGCGGCGCCTGGGCGCTCAAGGGCCTGCTGGAGGCCGGTGTGCGCCCTGAGCGCGGTATGCTCACACTGGCGTTCTGCAACCTCGACGCGTTCGACCGCTTCGACGCCAGCAGCCACGATGCCTCGCGCTTTACCGATGAAGACCTCAACCGCCAATGGCTCGACGAGCGCATCGGCGCAGGCAACACCAGCGAACGCCGCCGCGCCGCCGCGCTGAGACCGTTTGTGGCGCAGGCCGACTGGCTGCTCGACATCCATTCCATGCACGAGCCCTCGGCGCCCCTGCTGCTAACAGGCATCCAGCCGCGCAACCGGGAGCTGGCGCGCGTCATGCGCTCGCCCGAGCACATCGTGGTGGACGCGGGTCACAAGGACGGAGTGCGCATGCGCGACTACGGTCGCTTCGGGCTACCGGACGGAGAGGGGGGCGACACACGCTCACTGTTGATCGAATGCGGCTTCCATGGCGACCTCGCCAGCCGAAATGTAGCCCAGGACCAGTGCGTGCGTTTTCTCGAACAGTCCGGCGTGCTGGACGGGTATACGCTGAGTCGGCAGCTGCCCGGCTGGCGCAGACCCGATGCACCTCGCCAATGGGCGCTGGAAGTGACCGGCCCTGTGATCGCTACCAGCAGCGCCTTCCGCTTTGTGGCACCTTTTACGGGGCTGGAAGTGTTTGAACAGGCCGGTACGGTGATAGGGGACAACGACGGCGTGCCCGTCGTTACGCCTTATGACGACTGCGTGTTGGTCATGCCTTCGGTGCGGCAGGCGCGGGCCGGGGTCACGGTGGTGCGCTACGCGACCCGACAGCCTCTGTGACGTCTCCAGTCAAGCGTTACGCCATCAGTGGAAGGCCTTGGTGTGGCTGCGCCACCAGAAAACTGTGATCTGTGCTCGCAAGGTTCCGGGGCGCGCTACCTTGGCATGTAAGCGCCATTGGCGGCGAAAGCTACCCCAAACAGGGGGCTTGCGTCTGCAGCGGGGCGGACTTGGCCTGCACTGAGCCCGATAGGCCAACGGACCCACAAGGGCAAAAAAAAGCCGGCTGCCTTTGCGGGCGGCCGGCTTGAACGGGGTAGTTTCTTCTAGCGCTTCTTCATTCTAAGGGTCCAAGCTTACTTGGAAACCACGCGCACCATTTCCAGGCACTTGTTCGAGTAACCCCATTCGTTGTCGTACCAGCTCACGACTTTCACGAAGGTGCCATCCAGGGCGATGCCGGCGTCGGCATCAAAGATCGACGTGCGCGTGTCGCCACGGAAGTCAGTGGCCACGACTTTGTCTTCGGTGTAGCCCAGCACGCCCTTCAGGGCGCCTTCGGACTGCGCCTTCATCTCTGCCTTGATTTCTTCGTAGGTCGCTGCGTTCTCCAGCTCCACGGTCAGGTCGACCACCGATACGTCAGAGGTAGGCACGCGGAAGGACATGCCGGTCAGCTTCTTGTTCAGCGCGGGAATCACCACACCCACCGCCTTGGCAGCGCCTGTGCTGGAGGGGATGATGTTTTCCAGGATGCCACGGCCGCCGCGCCAGTCCTTGTTCGAGGGGCCGTCTACCGTCTTTTGCGTGGCAGTGGCAGCGTGCACCGTGGTCATCAGGCCGCGCTTGATGCCCCATTTGTCGTTGAGCACCTTGGCCACGGGGGCCAGGCAGTTGGTGGTGCACGATGCGTTGGAGATGATGGCCTGGCCCGCGTAGGTGGTGTGGTTCACACCGAACACGAACATGGGGGTGTCGTCCTTGGAGGGGGCCGACAGGATGACCTTCTTGGCGCCCGCGTCGATGTGCTTTTGCGCGGTGACCTTGTCCAGGAACAGGCCGGTCGATTCGATCACGACGTCAGCGCCCACTTCGTTCCACTTCAGGTTGGACGGGTCGCGCTCTTGCGTCAGGCGGATCTTCTTGCCGTTGACGACCAGGGTGTTGCCTTCCACCGAAACTTCGCCCTTGAAGCGGCCGTGCACCGAGTCGTACTGAAGCATGTACGCCAGGTACTCGGGTTCCAGCAGGTCGTTGATGCCAACGACCTCGATGTCGCTGAAGTTCTGGAGGGCCGAGCGCAGCACGTTGCGTCCGATGCGGCCGAAACCGTTGATACCAATCTTGATCGTCATAGGGTGCCTCTTCAAAGTTGCAAAGTCGAAATCAGAAATCTGCCGCCGCGCGCCCGCTGGCAGCGGGGCACAGCGGGCAGGAGACGTTTTAGCGAGCCTTCTTGGCGGGCTTCAGACGTGCCGCGCCGATGGCCACCAGCACTGCGTCCGCCACGTTCTCTTCGGTGAAGCCGAAGTGCTTGAACAGCACCGGCGCGGGGGCCGATTCACCGTAGGTGTCGATGCCCACGACGGCGGCACAGCCGTATTTCCACCAGCCGTCGGTCACGCCCATTTCTACCGCCACGCGCGGGATTCCAGCGGGCAGCACGCTGCTCTTGTACTTGGCATCTTCGCGGTCAAAGGTGGTGGTGCTGGGCATGGAGACCACGCGCACGCCGATCTTCTTGTCGGCCAGCAGGCGCTGGGCTTTCAGGGCCAGTTGCACTTCCGAGCCGGTGGCAATGATCACGGCCACGGCCTTCTTCTTGATGCCCACATCGGCGGGCTCGCTCAGCACGTAGGCGCCGCGCGAGATATCGCCCAGGTCGCGCTTGGGCGCGTAGGGCAGGTTTTGGCGCGACAGGGCCAGCACGGTGGGCTTGTCGCGGTTGGACAGCGCCACGCTCCAAGCCACGGCGGTTTCGGCCGTGTCACCGGGGCGCCACACGTCCAGGTTGGGAATCAGGCGCAGGCTGGCCACGTGTTCGATGGACTGGTGGGTCGGGCCGTCTTCGCCCAGGCCGATCGAGTCGTGGGTGAACACGTGGATCACGCGCTGCTTCATCAGCGCGGCCATGCGGATGGCGTTGCGGCTGTAGTCGCTGAAGGTCAGGAAGGTGCCGCCGTAGGGGATGAAACCGCCGTGCAGCGCAATGCCGTTCATGATGGCGGCCATGCCGAATTCACGCACGCCATAGTTGATGTGGCGGCCGCCGATCTTCTGGCCTTCGGCCGCTTCGGTCTTGACCACGCGGCCCTGCATGTCAAAGCGCAGGTTGGGGGTGCTCTTGGTATTGGTCAGGTTGGAGCCGGTCAGGTCGGCGCTGCCACCCAGCATTTCGGGCAGGGCGGCGGTGAACGCTTCCAATGCCAGCTGGCTGGCCTTGCGGCTGGCCACGGTCTCGCCCTTGGTGTGGGCTGCCACCACGGTGTCCACCGCCACTTGCGCGAAGTTGGCAGGCAGGTTGCCTTCCATGCGGCGCGTGAGTTCGGCCGCCAGTTCCGGGTAGGCCTGGCTATAGGCCGCAAAGCGCTCGTTCCATACCGACTCGAAAGCCTGGCCGTTGGCCTTGGCATCCCAGTCTGCGTACACGTCGTCGGGGATCACGAAAGGTTCGCTGGTCCAGCCCAGGGCTTCGCGGGTCAAGGTGATTTCTTCGGCGCCCAGAGGCTCGCCGTGCGCCTTGGCCGTGTTGGCGCGGTTCGGGCTGCCCTTGCCGATGTGTGTTTTGCACACGATGACGGTGGGGCGCTCGGTCTGCTTCTTGGCTTCTTCGATGGCGGCATCGACCTTGTCGGCGTCATGGCCGTCGATGGGGCCAATCACGTTCCAGCCGCTGGCCACAAAACGCAGAGGGGTGTTGTCGGCAAACCAGGGGGCGACCTGGCCGTCGATGCTGATGCCGTTGTCGTCGTACAAAGCGATCAGTTTGTTGAGCTTCCAGGCGCCGGCCAACGAGATGGCCTCCTGGCTGATGCCTTCCATGAGACAGCCGTCGCCGAAGAAGGCGTAGGTGTGGTGGTCCACCACGGCGTGGCCTTCGCGGTTGAATTCGCTGGCGAGCAGCTTTTCAGCCAATGCAAAGCCCACGGCGTTGGTGATGCCCTGGCCCAGTGGGCCGGTGGTGGTTTCTACACCCGGGGTCACGCCCACTTCGGGGTGGCCGGCGGTCTTGCTGTGCAGTTGGCGAAAGTTCTTGAGTTCGCCAATGGGCAGGTCGTAGCCCGTGAGGTGCAGCAGCGCGTATAGCAGCATCGAGCCGTGGCCATTGGAGAGCACAAAGCGGTCGCGGTCAAACCACTGGGGATTGGCCGGGTTGTGCCTGAGGTGGCGCGCCCACAGGCCCACGGCCATGTCGGCCATGCCCATCGGGGCGCCGGGGTGGCCGGAGTTGGCTTGTTGAACGGCGTCCATGGCCAATGCGCGGATCGCATTTGCCATCTGTTGGGATTGCTGGGTGTTGGCCATGGGGGATGGGTTCAGGGTGGGGAGTTCAGGGGAAACCCGGCATTTTACCGGGGCGGCTTTCATTCGCCTGAATTGGTGCGCTGCGGGCCATGGTCACTGCCGCAATGCACTACAGTGCGGGCCATGCAAGGACTGCATCTCACCGCTGATCTTCATGGCTGCCGCTGCGCGCCCGCGTGGCTGCTGGACGCCACCGCCCTGGGCCGCGCCTGTACCGATGCAGTGCATGCCGCCGGGTTGCAGCCCGTGGGGCAGTTGTTTCACGAGTTCCCTGCCACGGTGCACGGCCCTGGTGGAGTGACAGCTACTGTTTTGCTAGCGGAATCGCACCTGTGCGTGCACACCTGGCCTGAGCAGCGCGCGGTCACGCTCGACGTGTATGTCTGCAATTTTGGCGCCGACCATTCGGGCAAGGCGCGTGCGCTGATGGACGCGCTGCTGGCGCTGTTCGACCCCACCACGGTGGAGCGCCACGCGCTGCAGCGGGGCGCTGTGAACGAGGTGGCCGCATGAGTGCTGGCGCACTTTCCCCTCACCAGGTTCCCGCGCTTTTGCTGGCCGCAGGCCGTGGCGAGCGCATGCGCCCGCTGACCGACACCACCCCCAAGCCCCTGCTGCAGGTGCAGGGCCAGCCACTGCTGCAGTGGCACCTGGCGGCGCTGCAGGAGGCGGGTGTGGAACAGGCGGTGATCAACACCGCGTGGCTGGGGGCGCAGATCAGTGACCACTTTTCAAGTGTTTTTGGCCTCCAGCGTTTGATGGATAAGCGCAAGCAGCTATCAATTTCATACTCACACGAAGGTGTGGACTTTGGCGGCGCATTGGAAACCGCCGGCGGCATCGCGCGCGCGCTGCCCCAGTTGGGCCCGGTGTTCTGGCTGGCAGCGGGTGATGTGTTTGCGCCCGACTTCGTTTTTGACAGCGCCGCTGTGACGGCCTTTGAAGCCAGCGACCATCTGGCCCACCTGTGGCTGGTGCCCAACCCTTCCCACAACCCGCGCGGCGACTTTGGCCTGTCGACCAACGGGCTGGCGCTGAACCTGCCCCCGGGCGACCCCGCGCCGCGCTACACCTACAGCACCATCGCCCTCCTGCGCGCCGAGCTGTTTGCGGCGCCGTGGTGCGATATTGCCCACGGCAATCCCGATGGCATCAAAGCCCCGCTGGCGCCACTGCTTCGCCGTGCAATGGACAATGGCCGCGTCAGTGCGCAGCTCTATACCGGCCGCTGGACCGACGTGGGCACGCCCGAACGGCTGGCCGAACTCAACTCCCTTTCCTTCGACGCGCCATGAACACCACCGTGCCAGCCTCTGTTTACGCCCAGCGCCGCGCGCACCTGGCTGCCCAGTTGGGCCCTGGGGGCATCGCCATCATCCCCACCGCGCTGGAGCGTCCGCGCAATCGGGACAGCGACTTCCTGTTCCGCCACGACAGCTATTTTTATTACCTGACAGGCTTCGCCGAGCCGGGCGCCTGCCTGGTGCTGGCCCACGACGGCCGCAGCACGCTGTTTTGTCAGCCCAAGGACCTGGAGCGCGAGATCTGGGATGGCTATCGCCTGGGCCCGGCCGCCGCGCCCGCCGCCTTGGGGGTGGATGCCGCGCAGTCGATGGCCGAGCTGGATAGCAAGCTGCCGCGCCTGCTGGAAAACACGGCCTGCGTCTGGTACCCGTTTGCCACGCACAGCGGTCTGGCCGCCCGCGTGGAGGGCTGGCTCAATGTGGTGCGGGGGCGTGTGCGCTATGGCGCCATCTGCCCTGCCGAGCAAAACGACCTGTGCACGTTGCTTGACGAGATGCGCCTGTTCAAGGACGCCCACGAGCAGGACATCATGCGGCGCGCTAGCGCCATCAGCGCGCAAGCCCATATCCGCGCCATGCAGCGCTCGGCCCGCCTGTTGCGCGCAGGCGAAGACGTGCGTGAATACCACCTCGACGCCGAGCTGCTGCACGCGTTCCGCGACGCGGGCTCGCAGTACCCGGCCTATAGCTCCATCGTGGCGGCGGGGGCCAATGCCTGCGTGCTGCACTATCGTGCCGATGCGGCGCCCGTGCGCGATGGTGAGCTGGTGCTGATCGACGCGGGTTGCGAGCTGGACAGCTACGCCAGCGACATCACGCGCACCTTCCCCGCCAACGGAAAGTTCACGGGCCCACAGCGTGCGCTGTACGACCTGGTGCTGGCCAGCCAGGATGCGGCCGTGGCAGCCACCAAGGCCGGAGCGCGTTTCAACGACCCGCACGACGCCACCGTGGCCGTGCTCGCGCAGGGCATGCTGGACCTGGGCCTGCTTGACAAGAACAAGGTGGGCACTGCACAGGACGTGATCGACAAACGTGCCTACTTCCAGTTCTACATGCACCGCACCAGCCACTGGCTGGGCATGGACGTGCACGACTGCGGCAGCTACGTGGAGCCTGGCGAAGTCGGCCAGGTGAGCGAGCGCAAGGACCCGCTTTCGGGCGAGACCATCACCAACCGCCCCAGCCGCGTGCTGCGACCCGGCATGGTGCTGACCATCGAGCCCGGCATCTATGTGCGTCCCGCCGAGGGCGTGCCCGAGCAGTTCCACCACATCGGCATCCGCATTGAAGACGATGCCATCGTCACGGACGCGGGCTGTGAACTCATCACGCGCGGTGTGCCAGTGAAGGCCGACGAGATCGAAGCGCTGATGCGCGCCTGAACGCGGGTAAATCCATGGCCGTGGACGACGCTGTAAGGGTGAGTTCGGCGGATGCCCCGGGGCAACCCGCGAAATGGCGACTCGGCGGTGTGCTGTGGCTGCTGGGCATGCCCGGCGTGGTGGCCGTGGTGTGGGCGCTGCTCCCACCCCTGAGGGCCAACGAGGCCCTGCTGCCGCTGCCGCTCTGGGCGGTGGTGCTGGTCAGCGGGTTGCAAACAGCCGTGTTGTTGGCGCTGGCTGTGGCGGTGGGGGTGTGGCTGGCGCCCCGCGTGGGCCTGCGAGCCCCCGCTGTGTCTTCCTGGCTGGCTGGCAGGCCCATCGGCCCCGCGCTGCGTGCCCAGTCCCTGCCCGGCGTGTGGGGCGGCGTGGTGGGTGCCTTATGGCTGTGGGGGCTGTCGCAGGTAGTGCCCAAGGCGCTGCAACCTTCGGACCCGGCCAGCGCCATGCCGCTGGTGGTCAAGCTGTTGTACGGAGGCATCACAGAGGAGCTGCTGGTGCGTTGGGGCGTGATGACCCTGTTGTTGTGGCTGGGCTGGCGCGTGGTGCAGCGCGGGCAGGGCCCGCCGGGAAAGGCGCTGGTGGCTGTGGCGGTGCTGTTCAGCGCCCTGTTGTTTGCGCTGGGGCATCTGCCTGCAGCGCAGTCGCTGGCCGGGGTGTTGACGGCGCCGGTGGTGGTGTTTGTGTTGGTGGGTAACACCGCGTTCGGCCTGGTGGCGGGCGGGCTCTATGCGCGCCACGGGCTGGAGGCTGCGATCTTGGCCCATGTGCTCGCGCATGGGCTGGCTTACCCACTGCTTTGACCGACGCGCTCGCTGCAGAGGCTCCTCGGATGCAGGTCACAACCACGGGGTAACTCGCATGTAACCGCTTCGTGTGAGAATTGAAACTCGATTACATACCAACGACCGAGAGAAAGAGACATGTCCATGCCTACCCGCCGCGCCACCAAGATTGTTGCCACCCTCGGCCCCGCATCCAGTGACCCGGCGATGCTGGAGGCCATGATTCGCGCGGGCGTGAATGTGGTGCGGCTGAACTTCAGCCATGGCAAGGCGCAGGACCACATTGACCGCGCCACCGCAGTGCGTGCTGCCGCCCAGCGCGCCGGCCGCGAAGTGGCCATCATGGCCGACCTGCAGGGCCCCAAGATCCGCGTGGGCAAGTTTGCCGAGGGCAAGGTACAGCTGGAGTCGGGTGCCAAATTTGTGCTCGATGCGTCGCGCACCGAACTGGGCGATATCGATGGCGTGGGGCTGGACTACAAGGAACTGCCGCGTGACGTGAAAGCGGGCGACCTGCTGCTGCTCAACGATGGACTGATCGTGCTCACGGTGGATGCGGTGCGCGGCGAAGAGGTGCTTACCACCGTCAAGGTGGGCGGCGAGCTGTCCAACAACAAGGGCATCAACAAGAAGGGCGGCGGTCTCACGGCACCGGCCCTCACGGCCAAGGACATGGAAGACATCCGTACGGCCATGAGCTTTCAGGCCGACTATGTGGCGGTGAGCTTTCCCAAGAACGCCACCGACATGGAAATGGCGCGCCAGCTGTGCAACGTGGCTGCTTCTGAGTACCGGCACAAGCCGGGTCTGATCGCCAAGATCGAGCGGGCCGAGGCCATTCCGCACCTGGAAGCCATCCTGCGTGTGAGCGACGGCATCATGGTGGCGCGGGGCGACCTGGCCGTAGAGGTCGGCAATGCGGCCGTGCCCGCGCTGCAAAAGAAGATGATCCGCATGGCGCGCGAGCTGGACAAGGTCGTCATCACTGCCACGCAAATGATGGAGAGCATGATCACCAACCCGGTGCCCACGCGCGCTGAGGTGAGCGACGTGGCCAATGCCGTGCTGGACGGCACCGACGCAGTGATGCTGAGTGCCGAGACGGCCGCAGGCCGCTACCCGCTCGAAACCGTGGAAGAAATGGCCACCATCTGCGCTGCGGCCGAGGCCGCAGAAGACCACCAGCTCGACGCAGACTTCACCGGCCAGACCTTTGGCCGCATTGACCAGTCCATCGCCATGGGTGCGCTGTTCACGGCCCACCACCTGGGCGCCAAGGCGATCGTGGCCATGACGGACAGCGGTGCCACGGCGCTCTGGATGAGCCGCCACAGCATTCGCATCCCCATCTACGCACTCACCCCCAAGGTGACCACCCAGCGCAAGATGGCCATGTACCGCAATGTGCGCCCCCTGCTCATGGACACCAGTGCTGACCGCGACACTGCGCTGGACCAGGCCGAACGCCACCTCAAGAGCCGCAACATCGTGCAAAAGGGCGATGTCTACGCCATCACCTGTGGCGAGCCCATGGGAGCGCCTGGCGGGACCAATATGCTGAAAATCTGCGTCGCCAGCTGAGCCACCGTGGCGCGGAACTCAGCGCGTGGATGGCCCATGCGCTGAGCGTACCGGCGAGCATGCCCGCCAACACGTCGGATGGGAAATGGACCCCCAGGCACACCCGGCTCCAGGCGATGGCGAAGGCCGCGGCCCATCCCAGGCGCGCGAGACCGCGTGTGGTTCGCGAGGCCTGCAGGCTGGCCGCCAGCGCAAAGGCACCAGCCGCGTGCATGCTGGGAAACCCCGCCCGCGCAGCGTGTTCTACCCACTGAATGCCTATTCCGAGTTGGGCAGGGCGTGGCGCTGCAATGGCATACCTCAGCAATTGAACACCGACCCACGCCAACGCCATTGACACCAGGGCCAGGGTGAGTTCCCGCCGCTGCGTGGGGCTACCGACAACCAGACAACCCGCCAGCACACCGCCCATGGCAATGGGCAACTGTTGCGAGATCCACCGCGCTGCCGTCACCACCGAGGGCAGCGTGAATGCATCCGCATTGATGGCGTGAAACAGGGCGATATCAAGTGGAAGCATGGGGCGCCTCTGCCGGGGGGCTGGTGTTGGCAAATGCCGGGAAGCGGGGCCGCAATGCGGTGGCTGCCAGATCGCACAGCCAGCCGGTCGTCCAGCACAGCCAGCCGGTCCACAGCGTGTGGCTCATGAAGTGGGCGCCCCGCACCTGCTGCGCGCCTCCCAGCACCAATCCGGCCAGCAGTGAGCCCACCAGCCACCAGCGTGCAGCCGTAGGCGCCTTGTGGCGCAGTGCAAAGTAGCCGCCGAGGAAGGCAAAGCCCGCCGAGGCGTGGCCCGCCGGGAAGCAACGCCCGCTGCCGCCGTCCAGCACCCCGAGCGCCCAATGCGGCACATGGCGCGCCACCCCGCCGAATTGCGCCAGGTCCCAGGGGCAGCTGGTGGCGCTGAGGTTCTTGGTGATGCTGACCACGGCCAGTGCCAGCAGTGCGCTCACGGCCATCTGCAACCGCTCGCTGGCGTCCAGCCGCCGTAGCACGCCCTTGGGCCACCACACGCTCAGGGTCAGCAGCAGCACCAGCAGCCAGCCCAGGCGGCGTGCCCCTTCATGGAGTACCTGGACGAAAAACCACTGATCCCGCATTGGAAAACCGTTCGTGGAGCCAAAAGGTTGGGCAAACGCCAGGTCTTGCCCTCCTGCATCCCAGGCCACGACGCAGGCCAGCGCCCCGAGTGTCCAAAAAAGAGGGGCATGGCGGCGGTTGGGGCTTGGCTGGGGCGTGGCGGACGTGGGCAACATGGGCCGAACCATAGGGCGCGGGACTTAACTCCGTCTTAATGAGCCCACACGCAGTGCGTGGCGCTGCGACAATGGCCCGATGCGAATACTCGTGGTCGAAGACGATGCGGGCATTGCCAGTGGCCTGCGCACCAATCTGCAGCAGCGTGGCTATGCGGTGGATGTCAGTGAGGGCGTGGCCGACGCCTGGAATGCGCTGCGTGCAGAGCGCTTTGACGCGGTGCTGCTGGACCTGGGCCTGGTGGACGGAGACGGCAGCGAACTGCTGCGCCGGTTGCGCCTGAGCCCGCCCGCCAGTGCGGCAATGCCCACCGCGCTGCCCGACCCCGCCACCCCCGTGCTCATCGTCACGGCCAGGGACCAGGTGCACCAGCGCATTGCCGGCCTTGATCTGGGGGCCGACGACTATCTGGCCAAGCCGTTTGACGTGGATGAACTCGATGCCCGGTTGCGTGCGCTGCTGCGGCGTGCGGCAGGCCGCGCGTCGCCCACCATCCGCCATGCTGATATCGAGCTGGATCCTGCTGCGCGCACGGTGCGCCAGCAAGGTCGGCCGGTCGAGATGTCGCCCCGGGAGTTTTCAGTGCTGCTGGTGCTGCTGGAAGCCCGGGGCCGTGTCCTGTCGCGCCAGCAGATCGAAGAACGGCTTTACAGCTGGGATGCGGCCATCGAGAGCAACGCGGTAGAGGTCCATATCCACCACCTGCGTCGCAAGCTGGGCAGCGCGTGCATACAGACCATGCGGGGTGTGGGCTACTTCATGCCGCAGGAGATTCCTGGATGAGCGTTCCCGCGCGGGCCCGCCGCCCCTCGCTCATGCGGCAACTGCTGCTGTGGTCCCTGGGCGCCTTGGCGCTGGTCTGGGGCAGTTTCGTGTTCATTGGCTATCAGACGGGCGTTCATGAGGCCGACGAACTGACCGATGGGCACTTGGCCAGCGTGGCGGCGTTGCTGCTCAACCTGCGCGCCACCGAGGCCATGGAGGGCTCGCAGATCACGCAGCGGGCCCCAACGCCTTGGCTCAAATCCCATGACTATCAGCAGTCCATCAGTGTGGTGCAGTGGGATGCGCAAGGGCAGCTTATCTCCCTCAGTGGCACGACACTGCCTCCGCAGTTTTCGGATGTCGAGGGTTTTGCCAATCTGACACTCGGGCCGGACAAGGTGGTCTGGCGCAGTTTTTCGCAGTGGGATGCCACGCGGGCCCGCCAAATTATGGTGATGCTGCAGTTGCGCGAGCGCGATGAACTGGCCCGGGACATTGCCGAACAGATGATTGAGCCAGGCCTGTGGCTGCTGCCCGTTGTCTCGCTGGCCCTGGGGTTGGCACTCTGGCGCGGGTTGCGGCCGTTGTATGCACTGTCTGCCGATGTCGCGGCACTGGACCCCACCAGCACACAGCGCCTGGCCTCCCGCCACGCATGGAGTGAATTTGAGTCCGTGGTGGCATCGATCAATACGCTGCTCGATCGCCAGCAGACCGCGATGGTGCGCGAGCGCCGGCTGGCCAACGAAGTTGCCCATGAATTGCGTACGCCCTTGTCGTCGATTGCTTTGCAGGCCAGCGCCCTCGCTGGCGAGCTGGATGAAGACGCCAAGGCCAATGCGCTAGCGCGCATTGGCCAGGACGCGCTCAGGGCCGGCCATGTGCTGAACCAGTTGCTGGCGCTGGCGCGGGCCAGCCGTGCCGAGTTGCATGAGGCCAAAGCGTCGGTAGATCTGTCTGCCCTGGCCCGCTCGGTATGTGCCGACTATGCGCAGACTGCGTGGCAGCGCAGTGACGATATTGCGGTGCAGGCGCCGCCGGTGTTGATGGTTCAAGGCCACGCCGTGTTGCTCGACATCGCCGTGCGCAATCTCGTGGAAAACGCGCTCAAACACACCCCGGACGGGACCCAGATTGCGGTGCAGCTGGGGGAGTCCGGGCGCGGTGGAGGCTGGTTGCAAGTGTGTGATGACGGCGCCCGCAGCGTCGGCGGTGGTCCCGGCGGCCCAGTGCGCAACCCTGCGGACAGTCTGCATCTGGGGCACGAAATTTTGCGCCGTGTGGCTGATATCCATGGCGGGCACTTTGGCGCAGCACCGGCGCCGACACCCTTTACCACCTGCTACCGGTTGGATTTGCCCCAACCCGTGGGGGTGGCCCCCGGTTAAAATTGTGGGTTACCAAGCGGTTACCACCGCCACGCCTGGCCCACAGCGCCTTCCTCAACCCTGAACGGACCCCACGACCATGCCCCTCGTTTCGATGCGCGAACTGCTTGACCATGCCGCTGCCCACAGCTACGGCATCCCTGCCTTCAACGTCAACAATCTGGAGCAGGTCCAGGCTGTGATGGCGGCCGCTGACGAAGTGGGTGCACCTGTGATCCTGCAGGCCAGTGCTGGTGCGCGCAAATACGCGGGTGAGCCATTCATCAAGCACCTGATCCAGGCCGCTGTCGAAGCCTTCCCCCACATCCCTCTGGTGATGCACCAAGACCACGGTACGTCGCCCAAGATCTGCTCGGGCGCCATCGACTTGGGCTTCGGCTCGGTGATGATGGATGGCTCGCTGATGGAAGACGGTAAGACGCCTTCATCGTTCGACTACAACGTGGAAGTCACCCGCAAGGTCGTCGATATGGCGCACAAGGTGGGCGTGACGGTCGAGGGCGAACTCGGTTGCCTGGGCAACCTGGAAACCGGTGAAGCCGGCGAGGAAGATGGCGTTGGCGCCGAAGGCAAGCTGGACCACAGCCAGATGCTGACCGACCCAGAGGAAGCCGCCGTGTTCGTCAAGGCCACGCAGCTCGACGCCCTGGCCATTGCCATCGGCACCAGCCACGGCGCCTACAAGTTCAGCCGCAAGCCCACGGGCGACATCCTGGCCATCTCGCGTGTGAAGGAAATCCACCGGCGCATTCCCAATACCCACCTGGTGATGCACGGCTCCTCGTCGGTGCCGGCCGAGCTGCTGGCCATCATCAACCAGTACGGCGGCAAGATGAAGGAAACCTACGGCGTGCCCGTCGAAGAGATCCAGGAAGCCATCAAGCATGGCGTGCGCAAGATCAACATCGACACCGACATCCGTCTGGCCATGACCGGCGCGGTGCGCAAGTTCCTGTTTGAAAACCCTGAAAAGTTTGATGCCCGCGAGTGGCTGAAGCCTGCGCGCGAAGCTGCCAAGCAGGTGTGCAAGCAGCGCTACCTGGAGTTCGGCTGCGAAGGCCAGGGCGCCAAGATCAAGGGCCATAGCTTGCAGGTCGTGGCAGCCCAGTACGCGTCGGGCGCCCTGGCGCAAGTGGTGAACTGATCTCTGGCACCGGGCCTGTTGGGCCCCCTGCACAGCCTGGCCGCGCTTTGCTGCCAGGCTTTTTTTTGGCCCGAGTGTGGTGGCGGCTGGAGAGCTCTCCCTACATCGGACAAAGGCGACAGCGATAAGAATTTCTTCATGTAAGCTCGCGGTCAGCTTGCCAGAAGCAGGCGCCGTGCGAAGCGTCCGATACCAGGTCGCCTTCAAAAATACCAAACCGGTTGTACTGAGCGTGTCGATGTGCCCCACAGGGCTTCGACAAGCCCGGCCCCAATGCCGTGGGATGATTGAATGCGAATCCGTATGAACCTTTCTCTATGACTCTGATAATTTCGAAGTTCCGGTGTCTGCTGCCATGTGCCATGGCGGTGATGATGGTGGCGGCGTGCGCGCCTCTGACGGCTCCGCCGCACGCCGAATATCCGGTGGGCCGCGCGCGTCTGGTCCTGCCGCCGGGGGCGTGGCAAGACTTGGGTGCCTCCGATGAGACTGTGTCTGGTTCCGGCAGTCGCATGCCTGTGCAAACCCGCGCAGTGGGGTTGCGTGGCGAACGGGGCGGCTGGCTGGCCGTGTTGCGTGTGCAGACCAATCGCAATGGCGACTTGAGTGGGTCTCCCCAAGGGGCCGGCTACTGCCCGTCCCAACGGGATGTCACCGTCGAGGATGCCGCAGCGGGCAGCCCCGTGCGTGCGGACTGCCTGCGCCTCAAGAACTGGGGGAGCAGCGCTCAGTGGCTCGAAAAGAACCGGCCAGACCTCGTGCAATGGCTGGGTACCCGCCAGATTGCCCTCAACCAGCCGTATTCGTACCTGAGCTATCGCTATGCCACCGAATCCGGCGCTTGGGTCGAGGTGGATGCGCTGGTGGACCAGCGGTTGCTGCGTCCCAAAACGCGCAACAACGAAGAATTTCTGGTCGCAGGGCGGCCTGCGCTGCAATGGGGGCATGACATGGCCCAGGCGGTGCGTCTGAGTGTCGGCATGATGGACGGCTACCTGGCCATTCCGCCGTTCCCTTTCGCTGCGCCCTCCCCTTAGCGCACCCAAGTCCCCTGTCCGGCGGCCTTGCATAAAGATTACGACACTTCGAGGAGACCTCTCATGCAGACAAGCCCAGTCCCGCAACCGCAGCGCATTGGCGTGCCCAGGGAAATTTTCCCGGGCGAGAAGCGCGTAGCCACCGTGCCCGATGTGGTGGAAAAGCTGATCAAGCTGGGCTTTTCGGTGGCTGTGGAGTCGGGGGCCGGGGATGCTGCAAATTTCAGCGATGACGCCTACCGTAGCGCCGGCGCGGAGGTGATCGGCGATGCTGCTGCGCTGTGGGCCGCCTCCGACATCGTGCTCAAGGTGCGTCCGCCCAGCGGCGACGAAGTGGCGCTGATGCGTGAGGGTTCGACACTCATCGATTTCATCTGGCCCGCCCAGAACCCTGATTTGATGCAGCAACTCGCCAGCAGGAAAGCCACGGTGTTGGCCATTGACTGCCTGCCGCGCACGCTGTCGCGTGCCCAGAAGATGGACGCGCTGACCTCCACCGCCGGGGTGAGCGGCTATCGTGCGGTCATCGAGGCCGCCAATGCCTTTGGCCGCTTCTTCAACGGCCAGATCACGGCAGCGGGCAAGGTGCCGCCCGCCAAGGTGTTCATCGCGGGTGCGGGTGTGGCCGGCCTCGCAGCCATCGGTACGGCAGCCAATCTGGGTGCCATCGTGCGGGCCAACGATACGCGCGCCGAGGTGGCCGACCAGGTCAAGTCGCTGGGCGGTGAGTTCGTCAAAGTGGACTACGAGGAAGAAGGCTCTGGCGGTGGCGGCTACGCCAAGGTCATGAGCGAGGGCTTCCAGGCCGCGCAGCGCAAGATGTACGCCGAGCAGGCCAAGGATGTCGACATCATCATCACCACCGCGCTGATACCGGGCAAACCTGCGCCCAAGCTCATCACGGCCGAGATGGTACAGAGCATGAAGCCCGGCAGCGTGATCGTGGACATGGCCGCCGAGCAGGGGGGCAACTGCGAGCTGACTGTGCCCGGCCAGGCCGTGGTGCGCCATGGCGTGACCATCGTCGGCTACACCGACCTGGCCTCGCGCCTGGCCAGGCAGTCGTCCACGTTGTACGCCACCAACCTGCTGCGCCTGACGGAAGAGCTGTGCAAGGCCAAGGATGGCGTCGCAGTGGTCAATATGGAGGACGACGCGATCCGTGGGCTCACCGTGGTCAAGGACGGCGCGATCACCTGGCCTGCCCCGCCGCTCAAGCAAGCTGCTGCGCCGGCGCCCAAGGCAGCGGCGGCTCCCGTGGCGGTAAAAAAATCCAGCCATGGTCCGGGTGCACCCATGTCCGCCAAGACGTTGACCATCGTGTTTGCCGTGCTGGCCGTGTTGTTCTGGGCCATTGGCTCCTATGCGCCCGTGGCCTTCCTGGGGCACTTCACGGTGTTTGTACTGGCCTGCTTCATTGGCTACATGGTGGTGTGGAACGTCACGCCCGCGCTGCACACGCCACTGATGAGTGTGACCAATGCCATCTCCAGCATCATCGCCATCGGCGCGCTCGTGCAGATCGCACCGCCCGACGCGAGCCTCAATGGGCGCCCGGCAGGGCTGATCCTCTGGCTGGCTTTTGCTGCCACCGTGCTCACTGCCATCAACATGTTCGGCGGCTTTGCCGTCACCCGCCGCATGCTCGCCATGTTCCGCAAATAAATAACGACAAGAACAACGAGGAGCACAGAACATGTCCCAAAGTCTCGCCACCGTCGCCTATCTCGGTGCGGCCATTCTTTTCATTCTGAGCCTGGGCGGGCTCTCTAACCCGGAAACCTCGCGCCGTGGCAACCTGTTCGGCATGGTCGGTATGGCGCTGGCCGTGCTGGCCACCGTGTTTGGCCCGCGCGTCAGTCCCTCGGGCATGGCCTGGATCGTCGGCGCGCTGGTGATCGGTGGCGGCATCGGCCTGTATGCCGCCAAGGTCGTCAAGATGACCCAGATGCCCGAGCTGGTCGCGCTCATGCACAGCCTGGTGGGCCTGGCGGCCTGCCTGGTGGGTTTTGCCAGTTACGTCGATACGTCGATTCAACTGCAGGGCGCGGAGAAGATCATCCACGAGGTGGAGATCTACATCGGCATCCTGATCGGCGCCGTCACCTTCTCGGGGTCGCTCATCGCCTTCGGCAAGCTCAACGGCAAGATCGGTGGCAAGCCGCTGTTGCTGCCCGGCCGCCACTGGCTCAACCTGGCGGGTCTGCTGATCGTGATCTGGTTCGGTCGTGAGTTCCTGCGTGCGGAAACCATTGAACAGGGCATGCTGCCGCTGGCCGTGATGACGGTGATTGCCCTGCTTTTCGGCATCCATATGGTGATGGCCATCGGTGGTGCGGACATGCCGGTGGTGGTGTCCATGCTCAACAGCTATTCGGGCTGGGCGGCAGCGGCTACGGGCTTCATGCTCTCCAACGACCTGCTCATCGTGACGGGCGCACTGGTGGGCTCGTCGGGCGCCATCCTGTCTTACATCATGTGCAACGCCATGAATCGCAACTTCATCAGCGTGATCGCGGGCGGCTTCGGCTCCGGGGCGGGTACGCCTGCCAAGAAGGGCGAGGCTACCGAGCCGCAAGGCGAGGCGGTGCCCGTTGGCCCTGCCGAGACGGCCGAGCTGCTGCGCGAGGCCAAGAGCGTCATCATCGTGCCCGGCTACGGCATGGCCGTGGCCCAGGCCCAGCACACCGTGTACGAGATCACCAAGACCCTGCGCGACAAGGGCGTGGATGTGCGCTTTGCCATTCACCCGGTGGCGGGCCGCATGCCCGGCCACATGAATGTGCTGCTGGCTGAGGCCAAGGTGCCCTACGACATCGTGATGGAGATGGACGAGATCAACGAGGACTTCCCCAAGACGGATGTGGCGATGGTCATTGGCGCCAACGACATCGTGAACCCCAGCGCCCTGGACGATCCGTCCAGCCCCATCGCGGGCATGCCGGTGCTGGAAGTGTGGAACGCCAAGACCTCGATCGTGATGAAGCGCTCCATGGCCTCAGGCTATGCAGGGGTCGACAACCCGCTGTTTTACAAAGACAACAACCGCATGCTGTTCGGCGACGCCAAAAAAATGCTGGACGAAGTGCTCGCCGTGCTCAAGGGCTGAGGGGCATAATTCCCCCAAAAGAAAAGCACGAGCGTGCTGAAAAACGCTGGCGCGGTTTTCATGGCCGTAAAAGAATTGACTAGGAGACAAACAAAATGACCGACCGCCCGTGGCTGGCTGCCTACCCGCAAGGGGTTCCTGCCGACATCGACGCTAACCAGTACGCCTCCCTTGTCGCACTGATGGACGAGGCTTTCAAGAAGTACGCCGACCGCATTGCCTACAGCTTCATGGGCAAGGACGTGACCTACGCCCAGACCGACTCGCTCTCCAGCGCGTTCGCGGCTTATCTGCAGAGCCTGGGCCTGGTCAAGGGCGACCGCGTGGCCATCATGATGCCCAATGTGCCGCAATACCCCGTCACCGTGGCCGCCGTGCTGCGCGCGGGCTTCGTGGTGGTCAATGTGAACCCGCTGTACACACCACGCGAGCTGGAGCATCAGCTCAAGGACTCCGGCGCCAAGGCCATCGTCATCATCGAGAACTTTGCCACCACCCTGGAGCAGTGCATCGCGCACACGCCGGTCAAACATGTTGTGCTGTGCTCCATGGGCGACCAGCTGGGCCTGCTCAAGGGCACGCTGGTCAACTACGTGGTGCGCAACGTCAAGAAGATGGTGCCTGCCTACAACCTGCCCAGTGCCGTGCGTTTCAACAACGCCGTGGCCCAGGGCACGCGTGGCACGCTCAAGAAGCCCGACATCAAGCCTGACGACATTGCGCTCTTGCAGTACACCGGCGGCACCACGGGCGTGAGCAAGGGGGCCGTGCTGCTTCACCGCAACATCATTGCCAACGTGCTGCAGTCCGAGGCCTGGAACAACCCTGTGATGAAGAAGGTGCCAGCGGGCGAGCAGCCCACCAGCATCTGTGCGCTGCCGCTGTACCACATCTTCGCGTTCACGGTGAACATGATGCTGAGCATGCGCACCGGCGGCAAGACCATCCTGATCCCCAATCCGCGCGACCTTCCTGCGGTGCTCAAGGAGTTGTCCAAGCACACGTTCCATAGCTTCCCGGCTGTCAACACCTTGTTCAACGGTCTGGCCAATCATCCCGATTTCAACACCGTCAACTGGAAGAACCTCAAGGTCTCCGTGGGCGGTGGCATGGCCGTGCAGGGCGCGGTGGCCAAGCTCTGGCTCGAAAAGACGGGCTGCCCCATCTGCGAAGGGTATGGACTGTCGGAAACCAGCCCCTCGGCCAGTTGTAACCCCGTGACGGCCACTGAGTACACCGGCACCATCGGCGTGCCGATTCCGGGCACGTGCATGAAGCTGCTCGACGATGACGGCCATGAGGTCACCACCCTCGGCCAGCCTGGCGAGATCGCCATCAAGGGACCGCAGGTGATGGCGGGCTACTGGCAGCGCCCCGACGAAACCGCCAAGGTCATGACCGACGACGGCTACTTCAAGTCGGGCGATATCGGCATCATGGACGAGCGCGGCTACTTCAAGATCGTGGACCGCAAGAAGGACATGGTGCTGGTCAGTGGCTTCAACGTGTATCCCAATGAGGTGGAGGAAGTCGTTGCCAACTGCCCTGGCGTGCTGGAATGCGCCGTGGTCGGCGTGCCCGATGAAAAGACCGGTGAGGCCGTCAAACTTGTCATCGTGAAGAAGGATCCCGCGCTGACGGAGGCTCAGGTCAAGGAGTACTGCCGCCACGAACTCACGGGCTACAAGCAGCCCCGTGTGATCGAGTTCCGCACTGAGCTGCCCAAGACGCCGGTGGGCAAGATTCTGCGGCGCGAGTTGCGCGACAAAAAATAGCCCCCATTCTCAAGACGCCTGCGCAGCAGGTCGGCGGGTGCGCCCCTGTGGCGCGCCACAATCCCCAGGCGGCTTCGGCCGCCTTTTTTGTGGCCACGCATCCAGATGCATGGCCACATGTCTGAATCTCTGAAAGTTGACGTGAGGACTTTTGCATGAGCACCGCCATCCTGAGTGCATTGACCGAGGAGCAAAGCTCGCTGGTTGAGCACCTTGCCCATCCGCAGCGCGTGATGCATGCGGGCCGCGCCTTCTGGCTGGGCGAACTGCACGACCAGCGGGTGGTATTGGCGCTGTCAGGCATCGGCAAGGTGGCAGCGGCCACCACGGCGACGGCGCTGATCGAACATTTCGGGGTGGCGCGCATCGTGTTCACCGGCGTGGCGGGGGGCCTGGGGGACGGCGTGAACGTGGGCGATGTGGTGGTGGCACAGGATTACGTACAGCACGATATGGATGCTTCGCCGTTGTTTCCGCGCTGGGAGCTGCCGGGGTATGCCCGCAGTCGCCTGGCGTGCGATCCTGTATTGACTGCTATGCTTTTGGAAGCTGTTAGCCATTGTGTATCGGGCGCAAGTGGCCCGTGGGGCCTGAAAACTGCGACCGGGGCGGCACACGTGGTGCACCAGGGTCTGGTGGCCAGCGGAGACCGCTTCGTCTCGACTGCGCACGAATCCCGACATCTGCGCACCGCTTTGTGCAGTGCCGGGCACGACGTACTGGCCGTGGAAATGGAAGGCGCCGCTGTGGCCCAGGTCTGCCACGACTACGGCCTGCCCTTCGCTGCTGTACGTACCATCTCCGACCGCGCCGACGACGAGGCCCATGGCGACTTCGCAGAGTTTGTGCAGACTGTGGCCAGCCGCTATGCCGAGCAGATCATGCTGTCGTTTGTGAAATTACTTCAAAAAACATAGCATTCTGCGCTTTTTACATGAGTGCTAGAGCCCTGTTTGGCTGAAAATTCGGTGAAAAATCCTCGCGCAGAAACACCCGGACACCGTTGACCGCACCGTGAAACGGGTGCGCCTGAGGCCAAGGGCTTCCCCGCTGCGCCAAAAGGGGCGCCTACTTGAGCCAGCCGCGCTTGCGGAAGTACCACATGGGTCCCAGAGCGCTGGTCACCATCAGGGCCAGCACATAGGGGTAGGCGCCTGTGCCAAGAAATTCCAGCTCGGGAAACTTCAGGTTCATGCCGTACACGCTGGCGATCAGCGTGGGCGGCAGCAACGCCACGCTGGCCACCGAGAAGATCTTGATGATCTTGTTCTGGTTGATGTTGATGAAACCGACCGTGGCATCCATCAAGAAGTTGATCTTGTCGAACAAAAAGGCTGTGTGGTTGTCCAGCGACTCGATGTCGCGCAGGATCTGGCGGGCCTCTTCAAACTGCTCCGAGTTGAGCATCTTGGAGCGCATCATGAAGCTCACGGCGCGGCGCGTGTCCATGACGTTGCGGCGGATGCGGCCGTTCAAGTCTTCCTGTCGCGCAATGGCGGCCAGCACTTCGCCGGCGCGGGTGTCGGTCACGTCGCCGGCCAGCACCTGCTTGCTGACCTTTTCCAGCTCGTCATAGATGTTCTCCAGCGTGTCGGCCGAATATTCGGCATCAGCGTCGAACAGCTTGAGCAGCACTTCCTTAGCGTCTTCGATGAGGCCCGGGGCGCGGCGCGCGCGCATGCGCAGCAGGCGGAATACGGGCACATCTTCATCGTGGATGGAAAACAGCACGCCCCGGCTTTTGAGGTTGGCGTTGTGCTGGTTCAGGATGAAGGCCACGCGCACCGAGCGAGGGTCTTCATCGTCGTCAATCAAGAAGTCGCTGCGGATGTGCAGTTCGCCGTTGTCTTCTTCGTAGAAGCGGGCGGATTCCTCAATGTCCTCGTCCATCGCATCCTCGGGGATGGACAGGCCATAGTGCTGCTTGATCCAGCGTTTTTCTTCGAGGGTGGGGGCTTCCAGGTCCACCCAGATGGGCTGGAAGCGGGTGAGTTCTTCCAGGGACTCGATTTCTTCCTGGAACAGCCGGCCATTGGCGAGCGTAAAGATGTTGAGCATGGGCTCACTCCCTGTGATGTGGCATCTGCGGCGTGGGGGTATGGGGTGCTTTCAGCCCCACGGCAGGCCGGGGAGCGGAAAGCTACCAACTCGGATAGGTTTCCAAGGAGCTGTCTCCGTCAAAAATAGATAAGCGGCGGATTATGGCACCGGGCGCCGTCAGGCGGCGCTGCGAACCAAGGCCAGTGCGCGGCACAGGTCTGCCCAGACGGCGGCCTTGGTGTCTTGCGAGCGCAGCAGAAAGGCGGGGTCGTAGGTCACTACGGCGGGGCAGCCTGCCAGTTGGTGCGGCCCAGCGCGCAGGCGGCCCAGCGGTTCGGTGCGGCCCAGGGCCGCGCGCGCGGCCACGTGGCCCAGCACCAGCACCATCGCGGGTCGCAGTGTGGCCACCGTGTCGGCCAAGGTGGTGGCGATGTCAGTGCCCGCTTCGCCTCCCCCGGGGCCTGGTCGCTCCAGGGCGGCAAGGAACACACGCGGATGCCGGTGTAGTTGCATGGCACGCAGCATGTTGTCCAACAGGCGCCCGGCATCGCCCCCCAGTGGATCGGCGGGGGTCAGGGATTCGGCCACGATCAACCAGCCACCGCCCAAGCCGGGGGGTGTCTGCGCCGGGTCGGCCGAGGGGTACAGCGCCTGGGCGGGATAGATCCTGAGGGCGGCCGTGGCCAGGCCTGCGGCGGGTTGGGTGGTGCTGGCGCCTGCGGGAGATGCCATGCGAGCCATCGCCTGGGGTGGGGTGTGCTCCTGTGGAGGAGGCCGCCCTGCCGGGGTGTGAGGTGTTGCCGGTATGGGCGCGGCAGCAACGCTGCGGGGTGGGGCCAGGGGTGCGGGGTCCTGTGCGACGGGGGCCTGGGTCTGCGCCGGGCCCCATACGGTGACGCCCATTTCCTGCAGCATGGCGCGCTGGCGCGCATCGAGGTGAAGACTCATACGGGCGAGCAATCGGTGGGTCGGTGGGATGGGGGTTGTGTGGTGTTCACAGGGCCAGGCTCATGACCACAGCGTCCTCGCGCTGCCCGTTTTCAGCCGGGTAGTAGCGCTTGCGATCGCCCACGCGGCGAAACCCATGGGTCAGGTAGATATCTTGGGCGCGCTGGTTGCTCACACGCACCTCCAGCCACAGCCATTGCGCGCCGCGTCCCCGCGACCACAGCGCCAGGGCATCAAGCAGCACGCGGGCCCAGCCCTGCCGCTGAAACTCGGGGGTGACGGTGATATTGAGCAGGTGTACTTCATCCACCCCCATCATCGCCACAAAGTAGCCGAGCAGATGATCACCCGCCATGAGTATTTGCGCCTGGTAGCCTGAGGCCAGGGCATCGGTGAAGTTGCCGCGTGTCCAGGGGTGCGAGTAGGCCTGTTGCTCCACAGCCAGCACGGCATCGAGCCGGCCGAGCGTGAGCGCTTCAAAGCGCGCCTCGGGGCGCGTGGCGGATGCCTCGGAAGAAGCGGTGGGCAAAGCGCTCATGCGGTATCTCTGAACAGGGTCTCAGGGCGTGGGCGTCGCCTGGGCAGCGCGCAGGGCGTCACGTTCGGCGGTGGTTTTTGCCACTTTATCGCGGATATAGCGCGGCAGGGCATCGCTGGCGGCAATGCCCTCTCCTGCGGCCAACAGGGCAGGCGCCAGACGCAGCATGGCTGTCGCGGTGGGCAGGGCGTGCACGTGCAAAGCGGCCGGTGCCAGGCGTTCCCCGTAGGCTGCGCGGGCATTGCCCGCCACAGTCCATCCGGCCGGCACCAGCACCGATTGTGGGGCGCTCAGGCCAAACTCTGCGTCGGCCGTCCACTGGCCTTCGGCCTCATGCCACTCGCAGTGGGCGTGGTAGACCTCGTCCATGCGAGCGTCCAGTACGGCCATCACCTGGGTGCATCCATGCTGCAGTCGGGCTTCCTCCGCTACGGCCAGCAAGGTGTCTACGGGCAGCACGGGAACGCCCTGGCCACCCCGCGCGCCAAAGGCCAGCCCCTGCGCCACGGCACAGGCCGTTCGCAGGCCTGTGAACGAGCCAGGCCCGCGTCCGAAGACGATCGCGTCCAGCGTGTCAAATGACAGGCCCGCTTGTTGCATCAGGTTGCGCACGGTCGGGATCAGTGAGGCCGAGGCTTGCGCTCCGCCGGGCCCCTGGTACTGCCAGACGCCCTGGCCGTGCTGTACCGCGATGAACAGGGTGTCGGTGCTGGTGTCGAAGGCAAGCAGATTCATGGGCCGGGTGTTGTCGCGGAAATAAAGGGTCATGGGACGGTACGGCCCGGGGCCTGCTGCGCAGCCACAGCTGTTGTCGCAGAACGGGCCCGGTTTGTGCGCAGCACGCCCAGAAGAATACCGGTGGTTACCAGCGACAGCCCGGCAACGAGGTTCCAGTGCATCGGTTCTCCCAGGAAAAACACGGCACCCATGGCGGATAGCCCGGGCACCAGTGCTGTGATCATGGTGGAGCGTACCGGGCCGAAGTGCTGGATCATGCGCGTGAAGCTGATGCCCGAGATCACCACCGAGCCGCCCCCCTGGAACACCATCTGGAAGACGATCTCGGTCCATGGCGCCACCGACAGGCGGCTGGAAATAGCCCCCAGCGCCACCAGCAGGGCGTAAGACGGCAGATATACCAAGCACGCAAAGGCCGTGACCGCGATGGTGGCCTGCACGGCATCCACCGCATGGCGCCGCGCCAGCACGCTGTAAGTGGCCCAGCACGAGGCGGCCAGCATGAACAACACGTCGCCCTTCCACACATCTCCGCCCGCAAAAGCGGCCATCAGGCTGCGCCCACCCACCAGCAGGTCACCTGCAACGATCAATGCCAGCCCTGCAGCACGCAGCGGGGTGATGTGGTCGCGCAACAGCCAGGCCGCCAGCAGAGCGGTCCACAGCGGCAAGCTGCCTGGCATGAGGACGGAGGCGTGGGTGGCCGGTGCATGAAAGAACCCCGCATAGGCCAGCAAGGCGTAGAGCAGCCCTCCAAAGGTGCCGAGCAGCGCCGTAGTGCGCAGAGGCAGTGGTGACAGGCCGGCGAGGCTGGAGGCTGGAGCCGCCGCGCCCAGCGCCGCCACACGCCGCCGCACCATCCACCATCCCCAAGGCAGCAGGACCAGGCTGGCTCCGGTGATGCGCAGCAGCGCGATGTCGAAGGGCGTGAGCGTGCGCTGGGCCGAGGCACGGGCGATGACGATGAAGCCCGTCCAGATGGTGACTGTCACGACAGCCGCCAGCAGGCCCATGGCACGAGGAGAAAAACGCATCGCGGGATTATCGGTGCCCCGCCTGTGTTGCGTTGCCCCATGGCCGTTGTGCAGCCGGTTGGCGGAGGCTCGGCGATAGACTCCCGCCATGGTGTGTTCTGTATCTTTGGTGCGGCGGCTTCGGGTTTTGCGCACGGCCTTGGGCTGTGCCGTGTGGGTGGGCGCGAGCGGAGGGGCATTTGGAGCGGTGGCTTCCGCCCAGAGCCCTGCTGCAGCCACTGGGTCTGCCACAGTGGCCCTGCCCGCCGACGTGGAGGCGGCGCTGGGGCGGGCCCGTATCCCCCGCGATGCCCTGTCGGTGCTGGTGGTGGATGCCCAGAGCGGCCGCGCTACGCCCCGCCTGGCCCACCGCGCCCAGGTCCCCGTGAACCCCGCGTCGGTCATGAAGTTGGTGACCACTTATGCCGCACTGGAGCAATTGGGGCCTGCCTATGTCTGGAACACACCGGTCTATCTCCAGGGCTCGGTGCAGGACGGCAGCCTGCGGGGCAATGTCTATATCCAGGGCCAAGGTGACCCCAAGCTGGTCATGGAGCGCTTGTGGCTTCTGATGCGGCGCCTTCAGGGCCAGGGTATTCAGGTCATCGTGGGTGACATCGTGCTCGACCGGTCTGCGTTCGACGTGCCGGACCACGATCCCGCGCGTTTTGATGGCGAGCCGCTGCGGCCGTACAACGCGTCGCCCGACGCCCTCCTCGTGAACTACAAGTCAGCGGTGATGACGTTTGTGCCCGACGGGGCCGCAGGCCTGGCTCGCATCCAGTACGACCCGCCCCTGGCAGGGGTGCAGCGCCAGGTCAGCGTTGCGCTGGCGGCGGCGGGTGCCGAGTGTGGCGACTGGCGTGGCGCGCTGCGGGCAGAGCTGGCCGACCCTGCCAAGGTGAGCTTTCAGGGGGTATACCCCGCGTCTTGTGGCGAGCGCGTGTGGCCCGTGGCGGCGACCGACCCGCGAGGCTTTGCCGCGCGCGCAGTGGAGGGCATGTGGCGAGAACTGGGCGGCAAACTCACGGGCAGCGTGCGTGATGGCAAGGTTCCAGCGGGTCTCAACCCCGCCTTCGTGGTCACTTCGCCCTCTCTGGCCGAAGTGGTGCGCGATGTCAATAAATACAGCAACAACGTGATGGCCCAGCAAGTGTTTCTGACGCTGGCGTTACAGAAGAACGGGGTGGCCACCTTCGATGGCGCGCGCGAGGCCTTGCGCCAGTGGTGGCTTGCGCGCATCGGTGATGCTGAGTTGCCCCAGGCCGACAACGGGGCGGGCCTGAGCCGCGATGCGCGCGTGACGGCACTGGCGCTGGCCCGCATGCTGCAGGTGGCCTGGGGGTCGCCCGTGATGCCCGAGTTGCTGGCTTCGCTGCCCATTTCGGGCGTGGATGGCACGCTGCGCCGTAGCCAGAGCCGTGCGGGTGTTGCCCACCTCAAAACGGGCAGTCTGCGCGATGTGATGGCGGTGGCAGGCTATGTGCACGGGGCCAGCGGACGCCGCTACGTGCTGGTGGCGGTGGTCAACCACGCCAACGCAGGTGCGGCACGACCGGTGCTCGACAGCCTGATCGACTGGACGGCACGCGACCAGTGAACAAGCGGTTCAACCCGGCAGTGCGACGGCTGCCTTGCCCACCGCCTGACCCCGCAAGCCTTTGAACTGATCGGCTATCTGGCCGCAAGCCTGACCACCTGCCGCTTTGTTCCACGGGCGCTGCAGACTCTTCGTGCGCCGGCCGTGGTGGGCAGCATCCTTGGCATGACGGTAGCGTGCGGCGTGCGCCGCTCCGGCGGACCCGGCCGGGAGGCCTGGGCGTGCTGTCGCCTAGGTGTCTGGCGACGCAATTTCCCGCGTTATCCCCTATGGATGCTGCAGTGCAGGTGCGCGCACGATGCGCCGTTCTTCAATGACACGAGGTATCCATCCATGACCTATTTTCGCCTTACCTGTGTGGCTGCTGCTGCGGTCCTGCTTGTCGCTTGCGGTGGCTCCGACGATCCCGCACGTGGCGCGCTGATTGACCCCCCTGCCGCCGTGGCCACCCTGACTGTGGCGCAGATCGATGCGGCCACCGCCAGCAGTGGCTTGCAGGCGATCAGCGGCAAGGCCAAGTGCGATGTGAAGGTGGTGGCGTTGAACTACGTGACCGCGGGTGCAAAGACTGGTGAAAGCACCAACGCCTCGGGGGTGATGCTGGTCCCTGGCGGCACGTGCACGGCAGCCGCCCCGTTGGTGGCCTATGCCAAGGGAACCGACGTGCAAAAGCCGCGCACCCTGGCCAATCCGCAAGACAGTGAGACTTTATTGCTGGCCGCCATGTATGCCGCCCAGGGGTATGCCGTGGTGGCCACTGACTACTTGGGTTTTGCCAAGTCGGGCTACAGCTACCACCCCTATCTGCATGCAGACTCTGAAGCCACATCGGTCATCGACTCGGTGCGTGCTGCGCGCAATGCGGCGGGTGCGGTGGGGGCCAATCTGTCGGGCAAGGTGATGTTCACGGGCTATTCGCAGGGCGGGCACTCTTCGATGGCGGCGCACCGTTCCGCGGAGCGCGACTACGGGACCGAGTTCAATGTGGTGGCGGGCGCGCATCTGGCAGGCCCTTACAACCTGTCGGGTTCGCTGCGCATCCCGGATGCCATCGCGGGCGTACAGTTCTTCGTGCCCTACCTGGTGACGTCCTGGCAGAAGGTGTACGGCACGGTTTATACCGATGTGAAGGATGTCTTCAAGGCCCCGTATTCGGGGTACATCGAGAACCTGTTGCCTCACCCTACGCTGAACTACACCACCCTGTTGACTACCGGCACACTGCCTGCAGGCACACCCAATCAGGCGCGGGACGCCCTGTTCCAATCGGCGTTCATCACGGGATCGCAGACCAGTTCCACCCATCCGCTGTATCTGGCGGCCAAGAAGAACGACCTGCTGGGCTGGACACCCAAGTCGCGCGTCATGCTGTGCGGGGGGGCGGGCGATCCTACGGTGCCCCCGGCCGTTCACATGGCCGTCATGAAAGCCGACTTTGACAACCGGGGCGTGACGAACGTGACCTCGGTCGATGTGGACGCTGCCGTGCA
The DNA here is from genome assembly GCF_002797445.1 of Acidovorax sp. 69. Lineage (NCBI taxonomy): Bacteria > Pseudomonadati > Pseudomonadota > Betaproteobacteria > Burkholderiales > Comamonadaceae > Acidovorax > Acidovorax sp. 69. The sequence continues at coordinate 430,769 of NZ_PGEP01000001.1, forward strand.
GGCCACCTATGGCCCCGGTGGCAAGGCCCCCACCGATCCAGCATCGGCCGCATTTGCCACCTACTACGGCAGCTATCACGGCACCTACGAGCCACCGTTCTGCCACGCGCAGGCTCGGGCGGTGTTCGACGCTGTCAGGTAGTTCGCCAAGGCGCTGCGCGCTTTAGACCCCGCAACCTACGCCCCACCGGTATTTACCCGGTGGGGCGTTTTTGCTTTGGCTTTTAAAATTTCGAAAAATAGCACGGGCGTTCTATTTTGAAATTACAGGAGTGAATACTGATGAAATTCCAGCGCAAGGCATTGTGGGTTTCCCTGGCGGCGGCGTCGCTGTTGGTCGCGTGCGGCGGCGGTGGGGCTGACACCTCTCCCATTGCACCCATCACGACCATCAAGGTCATGGGGGACAGCATTGCCGACAGCGGTACTTTCGGGTTCAAGTTCACCGTGCAGGGGGCAGCGCCCACCGGGCCATCATCCACCCCCATCTGGCCCGAGCTGGTGGCCAACAGCTATAGCAACGCGCTGTGCCCCCGCTACGTGTTCACGGGCAGCGCCTTTAACAATGCTGCTGGTTGCACCAACTACGCCATTGGCGGCGGGCGCATCAACAATTTCACGGCCCCCACATCCCCTGCGTCCATCGTCAAGCAACTGACCGATGCCGGCGCTGACGGCTTCGGCGCGGGTGACCTGCTGCTGATCGACGGCGGTGGCAACGATGCCGCTGACCTGATCGGTGCGTACCTCTCGGCCTCCAAGGACGGTGGTGCGGCCTACAGCGCCGTGCTCACCACATTGCTGCCAGCGGCCACGGTCAACGCGGGGCTGGCAGGTGGCGCCACGGGCATGGCCCAACTGGGTGGCGCCTACATGATGGCGCTGGCCGACAAGTTCCATGGCGCCATCGAGGCCAATGCGCTGAACAAGGGTGCTTTGCGCGTGGCCGTGCTGAATATGCCTGCTATCGACAAAACGCCGCGACTGCAGCAGGTGCTGGGCGGCATCACAGCCACCGCTGGGGCGACCGCCAGTGCCCAGGTGCAGGGTATTTTGAAAGCCTGGCTGGAAGCCTTCAACGGCCAGCTGGCCCAGCGTTTCGCCGGTAACAGCAAGGTCGTGGTGGTGGACTTCTACACCTCTTTCAACGACCAGGTGGCCAACCCTGCACAGTTCGGGCTGACCAACGCCAAGAACACCGCTTGCCCCATCACGGGCATGGGTGCCGATGGCCTGCCCACCTACACCTTCCCCACCTGCACGGCGGCCGCTTTGTCTGCACAGACACCGCCCGCAGGCGCCACGGGTGGCGCGGACTGGTGGAAAACCTACGCGTTTTCCGACAGTTTTCACCCCACTCCGTATGGCCACCAACTGGTCAGCCAGTTGGTGTCGCGGTCGCTGGCCCGTGCAGGCTGGCTGTAATCCACTGAACCAGGTTTCACCCACATGAAAAAAATCACGCATTCCTTCCTTGGGGTCGCAGGCGCCCTGGTGCTGGCAGCTGCGGGCGGCGCGCAGGCACAGACGGCAGGCAGTTGGCTGGTGCGCGCAGGCGCTACGCAAATCTCCCCGCAAGTCACCAGCGGAGACCTCTCCGCCCCAAGCTTCACCGGCACCAAGGTGGACGTACGCGCAGACACGCAGTTGGCAGGCGGTATCACCTACATGCTGACCGACCATTGGGCGGTGGATGTGCCACTGGCGCTGCCTTTCAAGCACGACATTGTGGGTGCCGGTGCGATTGCGGGTGTGGGCAAGATCGGTGAGGTCAAGGTACTCCCCATGACCGTGTTTGCGCAGTACCGGTTTTTGGAGGCCAACGCCCGCGTACGTCCTTATGTGGGCCTGGGTGTGACCTACGCCAGGTTCTTCAAGGAACGTGGCACCGCTGCGCTGTCGGGCCTGACGGGGGGCAACCCGTCGCGCCCCACCACGCTGAGCGCCGAGTCTCGGTTTGGCCTGACCCCCCAGGTCGGGGTGAGTGTGGCCCTGAACGACCAGTGGTCCCTGGACGTTGCGTACTACAAAACCTTTGTCAAGACGCGCAATACGCTGTCCACCGGTCAGACCATTGATGTGAAGCTCAATCCCAACGTGGTGGCCCTGGGCATCGTCTATCGGTTCTGAGCTTAGCGCCCAAGGTACGCCCTGCGGGGCGTCTACTTGCAACGAAAAAGGCCGCCTGAAAAGGCGGCCTTTTTTATGCAAACCCGCTGGGGCTTACCAGCGCGCGCGCAGGCGGTCGTAGGCGTAAGTGCCAAACTGGCGCTGTGCCGACGGCGTGAGGTACACAGAGTCGGCAAACACAAACGAATCCTGGCTGGCGCCGGTCAGCAGTGTGGATGTGTTGCACAGGGCCGAGTTGACCTGGCCGGCACCGATGCCGATGCCATTGGTGGCATCCACCGACGTACAGACGGCCGCCGTGGCGTTGTTGAAGCCGTAGTTGGCTGGCACGCTGGTGTACAGGTTCACGTAGTAGGCCGAGTCCACATACAGCACGTTGGCACCCAGGTCCACGATGCCCACGAGCAGGCCTTCGTTGAAGCGGCTGCTGGCGTCTGTCAGCAGGGCTTCGCGGCCAATGGTCTTGGCCCAGGGGGTCTTGCTCAAGTCATAGGTGCCGGTCACCACCACATACTTGGCACCGGCAGTCACAAGGCGGCGCACCTGGGCGGCCATGTCTTCACCGGCTTTGCGTGCGGCCGCCACCATCGCTGCCTCGGTCTGGGTGCCTGCGTTCACGGCCGCCATGCCTGCGATCACATCGCTGAGGCCACCGCTCACGATCACCAGGTCAGTGTTCGCAAAACTGCCAGCGGCCAGGAAGGTATCGATCTGCTCGGTGATGGTGCGTGTGCCGGCGTTGCCTGCAGCGTCCGGCTTGGCATTGATGCGCGCGTTGCCTGCCGCATAGCTCTGGCCACCTGCTGAAACGGCCGTGAGGGGCTTGCCGTAGTTGGCTGCAACCTGAAGGGTCCAGTTGTTGACGCTGCCATCGTTGACTGTATAGCGTGAACCGTTTTGCCCCACATCGTTCATGGCGTCGCCGAACGCGATGAAGCGTTGGGGCGAGATGGCCGATTCGGTGGTGCTGGAACCGCAGGCCGCGAGCAACGCGGCCGACGCACATGCGGCGACCAAGACGGTGCGGCGCATCCAATTTGCTGCCATGTATTTCTCCAGAAAAGTGGGGGGTAGTTTAGCGGGGCAATGTCAAACCATGTAAAGCTGCCATCGAACCTGCTCTCAAGAGGCGCTTTGTTCTCCGCGTCCCCCTTTCCACGCGCAGCGCGAGAGAAGAGGGAGGGCCGCGATGAAGTCGATCAGTGGGAAGAGCTTGTCATGCGGCGGCAGCGCGTTGAAGTCGATCGCGCACGCCTTCCCAGTCGGCCGCAGCAGGGGGGGCCTCAATCCAGATCAGCTTGGCGCCCTCGTCGTCAAAGCTGCGCAGCACGGCAAAAAGCTGCTGGGCGGTTGCGGCGGCGTCATCGGGCATGCGCCGCAGGACCAGCCGGGAGGAGTGCATGCGCAGCACCGAGCGGGCGTAGATGGCAATGTGCGCAGCATCGGCGCCCAGCAGGTCCAGGCTGGTTTGCAGGGCTTTGGCGTCCATCAGTCGGACTTTGGCCGCGGGGGCGTAGTGGGCCTCCAGCGTGCCGGATGCGCGGGGGGTGAGCGCGGGCATATCGTCTTTGGACAGCGGCGCAATGCCGCAGGCTGCTGCGATCTGGGCCCGCGTGATGGCCCCGGGCCGCAGCAGTACGGGCACGCCGCGCGTGCAGTCCACGATGGTGGATTCGATACCCACACCGCAGGGGCCGCCGTCGAGCACCAGCAAGTCGGCGCCCAGCTCGTCCTGCACATGCCGGGCGGTGGTGGGGCTCACGCGGCCAAAGCGGTTGGCACTGGGGGCTGCCACGCCCCACACGGGCGGGCCGCCCTGGGCTGCGTCATCGCCCGGCGCAGCGCAAGCCTGTAGCAGGGCATGGGCGACCGGGTGCGCGGGGCAGCGCAGGCCCACGCTGTCCTGGCCCCCCGTGGCGGCCGTGGCGACGCCAGGCAGGCGCGGCAGGATCAGCGTGAGCGGGCCAGGCCAGAAGGCATCGACCAACTTTTGCGCAAAGCCTGGTACCGCACTGGCGAAATGTGCGATGCCCTCGGCGTTGGCCACATGCACGATGAGCGGGTGGTCGCTGGGGCGGCCCTTGGCGGTGAAGATCTGCGCCACGGCAGCGTCGCTGCTCGCATCGGCTGCCAGGCCGTACACCGTTTCGGTGGGCAGGCCGAGCAATGCGCCGGCACGTACGGCGCGCGCGGCGGTGGCAATGGCCTGGGGATCGTTACCGTCGAGGATCATGGTGAGGGTGCATGGCTCAGAAGGGCGCGATGCCCAGGAGCGCGGCGGCCTGCAGGGCCGTGGCGCGCGCCGCGTCGGGGGTGGCGGCGGTGATGTTCAGGTGCCCCATCTTGCGGCCGCGTTTGGCGTCGCGCTTGCCGTACAGGTGCAGGTGCGTGCCAGGCAAGGCCAGCACAGCGGCCCAGGGCGGGGTCTGCGCGGCGTCGCCGTGGGCAAACCACAAATCGCCCAGCAGGTTGAGCATGACGGCGGCGCTGTGCTGGCGCGGCTGCGTGAGCGGCAGGCCGGCCATGGTGCGCACCTGCAACTCGAACTGAGACACGTCGCAGGCGTTCTGGCTGTAGTGGCCGCTGTTGTGTGGGCGTGGGGCGATCTCGTTGACCACCAGGCTGTCGTCCTGCAACACAAAAAATTCGACGCAGAGCACGCCCACATACTGCAGGCCTTCTGCTACAGATTTTGCAGCGGCTACCGCTTGACTCACTAGCGCCTGCGGCAGATTTCCTTCGTAAACCTCGGTCACGGCCAGGATGCCGTCGCGGTGCAGGTTGCGCTGCACGGGCAGGTGCACCATGGTGCCGTTCGCGCCACGTGCCAGGATGACCGAGCATTCCAGCGCCAGGGGCAGCATCTTTTCGAGCACGCAGGGCACTTTGCCCACCGATTCCCAGGCTGCCGCCAGCTCGGCAGCGGCTTTTACGCGCACCTGGCCTTTGCCGTCGTAGCCCATGCGGGCTGTTTTCAAGATCCCGGGCAGCAGGTCGGCGGACACCGCCGCCAATTGCTCGGCTGTTTCGATCACCGCGTACGGGGCGCAGGGCACGCTGCAACGCACGAAGTGGGCCTTTTCCCGTGCGCGGTCTTGCGCCACCGACACCGCGCTCGCAGCGGGCGACACGGGCCGCAAAGCGGCCAGCGTGGCCAGCGCTGCAGCGGGCACGTTTTCGAATTCCGTGGTCACGGCGTCCGACAGACGGGCCAGCTCGGCCAGCCCTTGCGGGTCTTCGTAGCCCGTCTGGATGTGGTGATGGCTCACCAGCCCGGCGGGGCTGGTGGGGTCGGCATCCAGCACGGCGGTGAAGTAGCCCATGGCCTGGGCCTGGTGCACGAACATGCGGCCGAGCTGGCCGCCGCCCAGTACGCCCAGAGTAGCCCCCGGCAGCAGCGGGGTGAGGGAGTCGTTGTGGCTCATGCGGCAGGCGGCAGGGTCATGTTGCGGGCCACTTCCGTCTGCTCGGCGCGGAAGGCTTCCAGGCGCTGGCGCAGTTCGGGGCTTTCATTGGCCAGCAGGGCCACGGCAAACAGCGCCGCATTGGCAGCACCGGCCGTGCCAATGGCAAACGTGGCCACGGGGATGCCCTTGGGCATCTGCACGATGGAGTGCAGCGAGTCCACCCCTTGCAGGTGGCGGCTGGCCACAGGCACGCCCAGCACGGGCACGGGGGTTTTGGCGGCGATCATGCCGGGCAGGTGGGCGGCCCCCCCTGCGCCAGCGATGATGGCCTTGAGGCCCCGGCCGGCAGCGCTTTCCGCATAGGCGAACATGTCATCGGGCATGCGGTGGGCCGAGACCACGCGGGCCTCGTGGGCGATGCCGAACTGTTCAAGAATCTGCACTGCATGCTGCATGGTGTCCCAGTCGCTGCTGGAACCCATGACCACGCCGATCTGGATGGGTTTCATGGTGTTGGGGTGTGCGGCGGCGGGCCGCGCCCGCTGCACCGCTGTGGGTGGAACCCGAGATTTTACTTTTTGCGGTGGGCGGGGCGCAGCTTGCGGGCAAATGACCGGTTTCACACCCCGTGGGGGCGCAGTGGGCTCCCCCAGGGCGGGATCAGTGTGGCAACGCCCGCATCCGGGGTGGGGGCGGTGACGCCTGCAGGCCCGGCGTGAGGGAGCGGATCGGGATGCGTGCATCCTGTGGAATCTCGCCCGACAGCTGCAGCGCCAGATAACGTGTGCAGCACACGCGCAAAAAAGAGGTGAAGTTGTCCACCGCGCGGGCTTCGGCCGTCAGCTCGTCGTAGAGCCGGGTGCATAGCTGGGGCACGGTGTAGCCGTCGCGCGTGGCGATCTCATCGAGCACCTGCCAGAACATGTTTTCCAGCCGGATGCTGGTCGCCACGCCATGCAGCCGCACGGAGCGGGCACGGTGGGCGTAGAGCTGCGGGTCGGCACTGATGAAGACTTGGCACATGGCGGGGTTCTCCTGGCGGCGCGCCATGGTGCGGCGTGCCGGGGGGCTCGTCAAGTCGGGGTGGTATGAATTTGATAGCTATCGGCGCTTGATTTACAGGCGCTTGAGGCCGATTTGGCTAAAAATAGCCCGGGGTGCGACGGCTTGCGCCATGGACGCACGGCCGGGTCAGCGGACGCCGTGGAACGGGCTTTCGCCCGGCCACCGGCGCCGTCCTGCATGGGGGACGATGCTGATGCCGGCTCAGGGGCCCTTCAATGGGAGATGCGGGTGCCCAGCAACGCCAGGAATTGCGCGATCCAGGCCGGATGGGCGGGCCAGGCGGGGGCGCTGACCAGGTTGCCCTCGGTGTGGGCCTGGTCCACGGGGATGTCGGCGTAGGTGCCGCCGGCCAGCTCCACCTCGGCGCGGCAGGCCGGGTAAGCCGAGCAGGTGCGGCCCTTGAGCACGCCCGCCCCGGCCAACAACTGTGCACCGTGGCAAACGGCGGCGACGGGTTTGTGGGTGTCAAAGAAGTGGCGCACGGCCACGAGCACGCTGTCATAGCCGCGCAGGTATTCCGGGCCACGGCCGCCGGGGATGAGCAGGGCGTCGTAGTCGCCCACCGTCACGTCGGCGAAGGTGGCGTTGAGCGTGAAGTTGTGGCCGGGCTTTTCGCTGTAGGTCTGGGCACCCTCGAAGTCGTGGATGGCCGTCTTGATCTGTTCGCCCGCCTTCTTGTCGGGGCAGACGGCATGCACGGTATGGCCCACCGCCATCAGGGCCTGGAAGGGGACCATGGTTTCGTAGTCCTCGCAGTAATCGCCGCAAATCATCAGAATTTTCTTGCCTGCCATGGATGTCTCCTTGTGGTGTTGTTGTCGGGGTCAATACCGGTGCGCTCCAGCCTGTGGCATTGTGGGCGGCGTCATCGCGGCCTGGGTATTAACGGGCTACTACAAGGTGGGGGCCCGTGCCCGTAGGCCCCGCATTCCGCAGGGCTGTGGATATGCTGGAGAATCCCCATGGAACGCGGCCGGGCGCTGGCGATGCCAGGAAAATCGTGCATCCGCGCGCCCCGCTTTTCTTTCTGCGCGCACCGGTTGGCGTGCGCTGCGCCACATCATCAGGACAGAACATGATCGACGTCACCGTAGAAAATTTTGAGGCCGAGGTGGTTGCCGCCTCGATGAACGTCCCCGTGCTGGTGGACTTCTGGGCTCCCTGGTGCGGCCCTTGCAAGTCGCTGGGTCCAGTGCTGGAAAAGCTGGAGACCGACTACGCGGGCCGCTTCAAGCTGGTCAAGATCGACTCCGACCAGGAGCAGCAACTCGCTGGCATGTTCGGCATCCGCAGCATTCCCACCTGCGTGCTGCTCATGAACGGCCAACCCGTGGATGGTTTCATGGGCGCGCTGCCTGAAGGCCAGGTGCGCGACTTCCTCGACAAACATGTGCCCACTGCCGAAGCGATGGTGGCCGAAGCCGAGGAAGAAGAGGCGCAAGAGGCCCTGGCCGATGGCGACACCGGCACGGCCCTCGAAAAGCTGCAGCACGCTGTGGTGACGGACCCATCCAACGACGACGCGCGTTTCGACTACGTCAAGCTCCTGCTGCAACTGCGCCGCGAAGACGATGCCAAGGTCGCTTTTGCGCCGGTCATCGCCAAGGCCGCCGCTTCACGCAAACTGGGAGCGCTGAAGGTCTGGATGGATGCTCTTGATTTTGTAGCTTTGAACGCTTATGGAGAGGCCGCGGGAGCTGATTTTGATTCAAAAATCAGCGCCAACAAACGCGATTTTGACACCCGCTACGCCCGCGCCCGCTGGCTGATGGCCCAGCAGCGCTGGACCGACGCCATGGACGAGTTGCTCGAAATTCTCATGCGCGACAAGGCTTGGGGTGAAGAGATCGCCCGCAAGACCTATGTGGCCATCCTCGAAGTCATCGAGGCGCCCAAGCCCAAGGTGGCCGAGGGGCAGATCCCGCCCGAAGACCCGGTCGTGGCCACGTACCGCCGCCGCTTGTCGAGCGTGGTGCTGAGCTGAGAAGGGCGTGAAAGGGTGAAACGGCCCGATGCCGTCACCCCGCCGGCGCGGGAGATTCATCGTCGTACCCTGGGTGGCCGTGTGCTGGTCGCGGCGCTGTGTGTCGGTGGCCTGGTCACTGGCTGTGTCACCAGGCCACCCGATCCCGACGCCGTCGTCTCTGGCGTGGCGCTGGCCCGTGAAAGGGTGGTGCTGCCGCCCGAGGCCGTTTTTGAAGCCACGCTGCTGGACGTGACCAACCCGGATATCCCCCTGTGGTGTTGGGCCACCAGCGCCGTTCGCCCGCAGGGCAAGCGCCTTATGCGATCTGGATTCCGTACCCGTCAGCGCGGTTTGTGCCCAAAGGGCGCTATGAGGTGCGAGCCACCGTGACGTTGGAGGGGCGGTTGCTTCTTGCGACGGATCAGCGCCATCCCGTGCCGCAGGACGCTGCTTTTCGCCGCGTCGATGTTCAGCTACAGCGCCTGCAGCCGCAGTCCGCGACGGTGGAGGCGGGGGTGCCCCTGGCGCTGACGTACTGGAAGCTCACCGAGATGGAGGGGGAGGCCCTGCCCCGTCCCGCCGAAGGCGCTGCGGGCGCACATCTGGTGCTTCAGGCCGATGAGCCACGCGCGACGGGTTCGGGTGGTTGCAATCGATTTCTTGCGGATTACGGTGTGCAAGGCGCTCGGCTGCGATTTGACCGGCTGGTTTCCAACATCACCTTGTGCCTGAAAACCAGCGCCGTGGAAACGCGTTTCTTCGAGGCGTTGTTGCTGGTGCAAAGCTTTCAGCAGCAAGGAACGCAGTTGATTCTGCGTGGTAGCGACGGGCGCACCCTGCTGCGGTTCGAGTCTGCGCAGACGCCTTTGAACTGATCGTGCCAAGCCCAGGATTTGGTGGCTGCGTGGGGCGCCATGTCTGTGCCTCGTGCGCCTGCGGGCACGGGTACCGAGGCACCAGGACCACGACGCCAGCGCGCGCCGGCGGTGGGTGACCGCCGGGTGACTTAGCTTGCGGTCAGTCGCTCCAGCGCCTCGCGGTACTTGGCGGCGGTTTTCTCAATCACGGCCTGGGGCAGGCGGGGCGAGGGGGCCGTTTTGTCCCAGGGCTTGCCGTTGACCTGGGCCTGTTCCAGCCAGTCCCGCACGAACTGCTTGTCGTAGCTCGGGGGGTTCTGTCCTGCAGCCAGAGCAGCCTCGTAGCCTTCCACGGGCCAGTAGCGCGAGCTGTCTGGCGTCAGTACCTCGTCCATCAGCACCAGCGTGCCATCGGGGGCCAGGCCAAACTCGAATTTCGTGTCGGCAATGATCAGGCCCTTGGGTAAAGCGATCTCGGCAGCCGCCCTGTAGATGGCGATGCTCAGATCACGGATGCGGGTGGCCAGGGGCAGGCCGATCATTTCCACCGTGCGCTCGAAGGTGATGTTCTCGTCATGTTCGCCCATCGCGGCCTTGGCGGCGGGCGTGTAGATCGGTTCGGGCAGCTTGGCGGCGTTGGTCAGGCCTTCGGGCAGCGGTACGCCGCAGACCGAGCGCGACTCCTGGTATTCCTTCCAGCCACTGCCGGCCAGGTAGCCGCGCACCACGGCCTCGACCGGAATGGGTTGGAGGCGCTGCACCAGCATCGAACGGCCACGGATCTGGGGGGCTTCCTGGGGGCTCACCACGCTTTCGGGGGCATCGCCCGTCAGGTGGTTGGGGCAGATGTGGCCGAGTTTGTCGAACCAGAACAGCGCCATCTGCGTGAGCAGTTCGCCCTTGCCGGGAATGGGTTCACCCATGATCACGTCGAACGCCGAGAGGCGGTCGCTGGCCACCATCAGGATGCGGTCGTCGCCCACGGCGTAGTTGTCGCGCACCTTGCCGCGTGCCAGCAGGGGCAGCGAAGTCAGGGCCGAAGTGTGCAGGGCGTTGGAGCTGGGCTGGGTCATGGTGTCGGTGTGGGCGGTGGGTGTCCGCTGCGGTCAGTCCGAGGAAGGAGGGTTGGGGCGCTGGCGGGTTGGGGCCCCGCGCAACCGGTAGATTTTACGCGCCGGCCCGGTGCCTGCCTGCATGGCCGGGCGCGCAGGCGTGGAATAACCAGGGCGGTGGTCGGGCTGCAGGAGCCGCGAGGGCACCCCGGGGTTTGCCGGTCATCCGGGTGACGGCAGCGCGCTCTGCGCCCTTGCGGCACACTGTGCGGCCCTGATTCTTCCCAGGCCGCTTGCGGCCACCTCCTGTGCCCTCCACTTCTGCACTCACCCCCCGTCGTGAACTCTGGCTGCTGCTGACACTGGCGGGTATTCAGTTCACCCACATCCTTGACTTCATGATCATGATGCCGTTGGGGCCTCAGTTCACGCGGCTGTTCGCCATCAGCGACGCGCAGTTCGGTCTGCTGGTGTCTGCCTACACGCTGTCGGCAGGTGTGTCGGGGCTGCTGGCATCCACGTACATTGACCGTTTTGGCCGCAAGCGGCTGCTGTTGGTGCTCTACGTCCTGTTCGGGCTGGCGACGCTGGCCTGTGGCGTGGCGCCTACCTACGGCACGCTCATGGCAGCGCGCATTTTGGCGGGGGCGTTTGGTGGCGTGTTGTCGGCCTTGTCGCAGACCATCGTGGCGGATGTGATTCCGTTTGAGCGGCGCGGGCGTGCCATGGGGATTGTGATGACGTCGTTCTCGGTGTCCACGGTGGCGGGCGTGCCACTGGGGTTGATCCTGGCCGAACATGGTGGGTGGAACATGCCCTTCATTGCCATTGCGGTCATGGTGGGTGTGCTGGCCATTCAGGCGGCGCGCACCATGCCGGCGATGACCGCCCATGTGCATGCCGCCCATGGCAGAACGGCGCTGGGCGGAATCACCCAGGTGCTGGCTGATGCCAATCACCGCTGGGCTTTTCTGTTCTCTGCGTTACTGATGTTTACAGGGTTTACGGTGATCCCCTACATCACCATTTACATGCAGGCCAACGCCGGGGTGAGGCCTGATCAAGTGCCGCTGGTGTACCTGTGCGGCGGGGTGGTGACGTTGTTCACCGCGCGGGTGTTTGGCCGGTTGACGGACCATTTGGGCAAGGTGGTCACCTTCCGCTGGCTGGCTGTGGCGGGCGCGTTCCCCATGTTGGCCATCACGCTGGTGCACGGGGTGCCGTTGTGGTGTGTCCTGGTGGTTTCTACGCTGATGTTCACGTTCATGAGTGGCCGCATGATCCCGGGGATGGCCATCGTGACTTCGGCCGCTCAGCCTTCTTTGCGGGGGACGTTCATGACTTTGAATGCATCTGTGCAATCGGCCGCCATGGGTGTGGCGTCATTTGTGGGCGGGCTGCTGATCAGCCGCGATGCACAGGGGCTGGTACAGAACTACTGGGTGGGAGCCTTGGTGGGGATTGCCGCCAGTGTGTTGTCGATGCTGGTGGTGGGCCGTCTGCGGCTGCATGGTGCAGCGCCGGTTGCACGCTAAGCGTACCTGTGGCCGAGCGCGCGGGTAGAGCTGGTGGCAACTCTGCGAACTCAATCATTGTGCGCGCTTTTTGAGCGCTTGGCACCTCGGCGGGCATAACCCAGCAGCCTGGGGCGGTATGGGATTGCTTTTCAGGGAGGGCGGGGGCATAGTGAACTCACGTCAACGGATGCATCCAAGTTCGCCGGGCCGCACCTCTGATCCAGGGCGGCGTTTCTTCCACCGAGAGCCACAGGAGACTTATTTATGAACTTGACGATCAGCGGTCACCACCTCGAAGTTACCCCCGCCTTGCGCAGCTATGTCACGACCAAGCTGGATCGGATCACCCGCCATTTTGACCAAGTTGTCGATGTCAAGGTACTGCTGACGGTAGAGAAGCAAAAGGAAAAGGAAAAGAGGCAACGAGCGGAATGCAACATCCACGTGAAGGGCAGCGACCTGTTTGCCGAAAGCTCCCATGCCGACCTGTACGCGGCCGTGGACGAGCTGGTGGACAAGATGGACCGCCAGGTGGTGCGCCACAAGGATCGTTTGCAAGACCATCACCACGAAGCCGCCAAGCGCGAACTGCACGCTTGATGCGCCAGCCCTGAGCCTGGCACAGCAGCCGCCCCTTTCGGGCGGTTTTTTGTTGCCCGCAGCGTCCAGCTCAGGGTTTCTGCCAATATGTGCATAATTGTTACCCTTGACCATGAACCGACTCGCCTCCATCCTGCCCTCCGCTCAAGTGCTTGTGAGTGTTGACGCCACCAGCAAGAAGCGTGCTTTTGAAGAAGCGGGTCTGCTGTTCGAGAGCCAGCACGGACTCTCGCGCGCATTGATCACCGACAGCCTGTTTGCGCGTGAGCGCCTGGGCTCCACCGGGTTGGGCCATGGCGTGGCGATTCCCCATGGGCGGATCAAGGGCCTGAAGGCGCCCATGGCCGCCGTTTTCCAGCTGCTCAACCCCATCGGGTTCGATGCACCGGATGAGCAGCCAGTGGGCCTGTTGATCTTTTTGCTGGTGCCCGAGGCAGCGACGCAGAAACACCTGGAGATCCTCTCCGAGATTGCTGAGTTGCTCAGCGATTCGGCCTTGCGCGAAAAGCTCAAGGCCTGTGCCGATGCCGCTGAGTTGCACGGCATGATCGCGGGCTGGCAGTCCACGCAAGCGGCCTGAGCGCCCCTGCCCCTACCCCCGCGCTGCGCACTATCACAGGCCTGCCGTGAAGCCCAATGTTGTCAGCGCCGATGTCCTGTTTGAGGAATTTCGCGCCCCCCTGAAATGGGAATGGGTTGCGGGCCTTGGTGCCTCTGAGCGTCGTTTCGACGAAGTGGCCGTGCGCTCTGCGCGGTCAGGGGCCGATCTGGTCGGTTACCTCAACTACATCCATCCCTACCGCGTTCAAATTCTGGGTGAGCGTGAAATTGCGTACCTGAGCAACGCCTCCCCCGACGACTGCAAGCGCCGCATCGCACGCATCGTGACTCTGGAGCCGCCCGTGCTGGTGCTGGCCGACAGCCAGATCGCACCTGACGCGCTGGTGTCCATGTGTGAGCGCGCTCAGATCCCGATGTTCTCCACGCACGAGTCGTCGGCCTTTGTGATCGACGTGTTGCGCGCCTACCTGTCCAAACACTTCGCCGACCGCACCACCATGCACGGCGTGTTCATGGACATCCTGGGCTTGGGCGTGATGATCACCGGCGAGTCGGGCCTGGGCAAGAGTGAGCTGGGTCTGGAGTTGATCTCGCGCGGCAATGGTCTGGTGGCCGATGATGCGGTGGATCTGTTCCGCATCAATCAGACCACCATTGAGGGCAAGTGCCCCGAGTTGCTGCAAAACCTGCTGGAAGTGCGCGGTATCGGTCTGCTTGACATCCGTGCCATCTTTGGCGAGACGGCGGTGCGTCGCAAGATGCGCCTCAAGCTCATCGTGCATCTGGTCCGCAAGGAAACGCTGGAGCGCGACTACGAGCGCCTGCCCTACGAACCGCTCACGCAGGACGTGCTCGGTGTGCCTGTGCTCAAGGTGGTGATTCAGGTGGTGGCTGGCCGCAACATTGCCGTGCTGGTCGAGGCTGCGGTGCGCAACACCATCTTGCAATTGCGCGGTATCGATACCTACCAGGAATTCGTGGAACGGCACCGCCGCGCGATGGAGCGCGACACCGGGCACTGAAGCCCGTGGCAGCGCGCCATGGGCTCCATGGAGCGGTCGCCAGTTAGCGCCGCTCCTTTTCTTCTTGGATTATTTTTGCGCGCAGCTGGCGCATTGCCCGTACAGGGCCATCGTGTGGTCTTGCACCAGCCAGCCCTTGGCCTTGGCCACGGCATGCTGGCGTTTTTCAATCTCGGGATCGTAGAACTCTTCGACTTTGCCACACGACGTACAGATGAAGTGGTCGTGGTGTTGGCCTTCATTGAGTTCGAACACGGCCTTGCCGCTCTCGAAGTTGCTGCGGATCAGGATGCCCGCTTGCTCGAACTGGGTGAGTACGCGGTACACCGTCGCCAGACCAATGTCCGAGCGTTCTTCCAGCAGTACGCGGAAGACATCTTCCGCTGTCATGTGGCGCTGCGCACCTTTTTGGAAGATCTCCAAAATCTTCAGGCGGGGCAGTGTGGCCTTGAGTCCGGTACTTTTGAGTTCGTCGATATTGGTCATGGCATGCTCCTTCGGTGCGGACCTCCGCCGCAAGGTCTTGGGGGGCTGCCGCTACAATGGGGCGATCATATCCTCAGCCCTTTTACCCATGCCCGTCAAAGCCCGTTGCAGCGCCCGTCTGGGCCTGGTTCTGTTGATCGGCGCCAGCATGGCCGCCCTGGCTGGCTGCAGCAGCCTGGATGGCGCCAGCAGCCGCATTGCCGGCATCGTGAAACCCTACAAGGTGGACGTGGTGCAAGGCAACTTCGTATCGCGTGAACAGGTAGAGGCCCTCCAGCCCGGCATGAGCCGCCAGCAGGTGCGTGAAGTTCTTGGCACGCCCCTCGTCACCAGCCTGTTCCACGCCGACCGCTGGGAGTATGTGTTCACGCTCAAGCGTCCCGGGGAAGAGATCCAGACCCGTAAGCTGACGGTGTTCTTCAAGGGCGATGCCCTGGAACGCTCCGAGGGCGATGAAATGCCCACGGAGACCGAATTCGTCGCCACCTTGGGGGCTCGTGGAGGAGCCAAGGGCAAGGTGCCCGCGCTGGAGGCCACGCCTGAGCAGTTGGCCAAATACCCGGCATCCGCGCGGCCTGCACCAGCACCCGCCAATGCTGCGGCACCCGCAGCCACCAGTTATCCGCCGCTAGACGCGCCTGCGCGCTGAACCCGGCGGCCCGGCTGCGCACGGTGATCGTTCGCAGCCCTTCCACCGAACAGGACTCTCATTCATGACCGGGACATCTTCGCCAGCGGCTACCGCGGCATCCCCCCTCCGTGTGGCTGTTGCCGGGGCCTCTGGCCGCATGGGCCGCATGCTGATCGAGGCCATTCGCGCCACCGACGACTGTGTGTTGGCTGGTGCGCTGGACGTAGCCGCCAGCCCCGCCGTGGGCTCGGATGCCACGGCCTTTCTGGGCTACGCCAGTGGGGTTGCCATCACGGCTGACGTTGAGGCAGGCCTCAAGAATGCCGATGTGCTGATCGACTTCACACGCCCTGAGGGCACTTTGGCCCATCTTGCGGTGTGCAGCCAGCGCGGCGTGAAGGCCGTCATCGGCACCACGGGATTTACCGATGGGCAAAAGGCCGAGATCGCCGCTTATGCCCAGCGCACTGCCATCGTCATGGCGCCCAACATGAGTGTGGGCGTGAATGTCACGCTCAAGTTGCTGGAGATGGCGGCCAAGGCGATGTCCACGGGATATGACATCGAGATCATCGAGGCGCATCACCGCCACAAGGTGGATGCGCCCTCTGGTACAGCGCTCAAGATGGGCGAGGTGATTGCCGACGCGATGGGCCGCGACCTCAAGGAGTGCGCTGTGTATGCCCGCGAAGGCGTGACGGGCGAGCGCGATCCGTCGAGCATTGGTTTTGCCACCATTCGGGGCGGTGACATCGTGGGCGACCACACCGTGCTGTTCGCTGGCATCGGCGAGCGCATCGAGATCACGCACAAGTCTTCCAGCCGCTCCACCTATGCGCAGGGCAGCCTGCGGGCGGTGCGTTACCTGGCACAGCACACCACAGGCATGTTCGACATGTTTGATGTGCTGGGCCTGAACTAACCCTTCGACAGCCCATGGACGCCCTGCACTGGTGGCGCCAAGGCGATGCCGTGACGCAGAGTGCCGCGCTGGTGCTGCTGGCGATGTCGGTGGCGAGCTGGGTGGTCATCGCGTGGAAGCTGCGCCTCATGCGGCGTGCCAACGCCGATGTCGTGCGCTGCACGGCGGCGTTCTGGCAGGCGCCCTCCCTGGAGCTGGCCGCTCAGCGTTTGCAGTCTTTTGATCGTGAAGCGCTTGTCCTGCCTTTGGTTAGTGCTGCCAATTCAATAGCGAATCATTCTGCCGGTGGTGTGCCGACCACCTTGGCAACGGCCGGCAGCCTGTCGCAGCAGCTCACGCGCGTGCTGCGCGACGCCTTGCACCAGGTGCTGGGTCGCCTGCAGTTTGGACAGGTGTTGCTGGCCACTGTGGGCTCCACCGCGCCGTTCGTCGGGCTGCTGGGCACTGTGTGGGGCATCTACCATGCGCTCACCGCCATGGCGGGCGCGGGGCAGATCACCATTGACCGTGTGTCTGGGCCCGTGGGCGAGGCCCTGGTCATGACCGCCGCCGGGCTGGCGGTGGCCATACCGGCCGTCCTGGCGTACAACGTGTTCGGCCGCCTGATCGGCCGCATCGAGGCCGATCTGGAGGGTTTTGCGCGGGACCTGCGCGAATTGCTGACTGACACCGCGCCCGCAAGGCAACGAGCCTCCACCTCCGGGAGTATGGACGCATGAGTTTCGGGCGGCTGGAGCGCACCAGCGGGCCCCAACCCATGAGCGACATCAACATGACGCCGCTGGTGGATGTGATGCTGGTGTTGGTGGTCATCTTCATTCTGACGGCGCCGTTGCTGGCCAGCGCGATCCGGCTTGATCTGCCGCGTACTGAGGGCGCCACGCCAGGCGCCGCAGCGCAGTTCATCACGCTGGTGGTCGATCCTTCGGGCCAGGTCTATCTGGATGACCTGCCTTTGTCGCAGGCCGCGCTGGCCGAACGCCTGCGCCGCATCGGTGCCGAGCGGCCAGACACCGAAGTGCAACTGCGCGCCGACGCGGCGGTGCCCTATGGGCGTGTGGTCGAGGTCATGGGCGCGGCCCATCTGGCCGGGCTACAGCGCATCGGATTTGTGGCTGAACCCAGTGCCCCCGGGGTGCCAGCCCTGCCCGCCAAAACCCCCTGACGCCACAATTTGTCGTGGTCGGGTGTGGCCTCCACCGGCCTTCGATCCTGGTGCCAGGCCGGGTCGCAGGCATGACAGCCTAAAATCTGCCGAACGCGGCCCTGCGGCTGCACTCTTCTCTCACCCTGAGTCCCCATGCAAGACAAATACTCTCCCCAAGACGTCGAGCGCGCCGCGCACGACCACTGGACCGCCACCGACGCCTACCGCGTGACGGAAGATAACAACAAGAAGAAGTTCTACGCCTGCTCGATGCTGCCGTACCCCAGCGGCAAGCTGCACATGGGCCATGTGCGTAACTACACCATCAACGACATGCTCACGCGCTACCTGCGCATGAACGGCCACAACGTGTTGATGCCCATGGGCTGGGACGCCTTTGGCCTGCCGGCCGAGAACGCGGCGCTGAAAAATGGCGTGCCCCCTGCCCAATGGACGCACGAAAACATCGCGTACATGAAAAAGCAGATGCAGGCGATGGGCCTGGCCATCGACTGGAGCCGCGAAGTCGCCACCTGTGACCCCACGTACTACAAATGGAACCAGTGGCTGTTCCTGAAGATGCTGGACAAGGGCATCGCCTACCGCAAGACCCAGGTCGTGAACTGGGACCCCGTGGACCAGACCGTGCTGGCCAACGAACAGGTGATTGACGGCAAGGGCTGGCGCACCGGCGCCACCGTGGAAAAGCGCGAGATCCCCGGCTACTACCTCAAGATCACCGACTACGCGGAAGAGTTGCTCGACTTTGTGACCGGCGACAAGCTGCCCGGCTGGCCCGAGCGCGTGAAGCTGATGCAGGAAAACTGGATTGGCAAGTCGGAGGGCGTGCGCTTTGCGTTCCCGCACGACATCCGGGGCGACGATGGCGCGCTGATTGGCGACGGCAAGATGTATGTGTTCACCACGCGCGCCGACACCATCATGGGTGTGACGTTTTGCGCTGTGGCACCCGAGCACCCGCTGGCCGTGCACGCAGCCAAGTCCAACCCGAAGCTTGCCGCCTTCATTGAGGAATGCAAGAGCGGTGGAACCACCGAGGCCGAACTCGCCACGCAAGAAAAGAAGGGCATGCCCACGGGCCTGTTCGTGACCCATCCGCTCACCGACGAAAAGGTGGAAGTCTGGGTCGGCAACTACGTGCTGATCGGCTATGGCGACGGTGCCGTGATGGGCGTGCCCGCGCACGACGAGCGCGACTTTGCGTTTGCCCTCAAGTACAAGCTGGAGATCAAACAGGTGGTGCTGGTCGATGGCGAGCATTTTGATTACCACCAGTGGAACGACTGGTACGGCGACAAGCAGCGCGGCGTCACGATCAACTCCGACAGTTTCAGTGGCCTGGGCTACAAAGAGGCGGTCGCCGCCGTGGCCCACGCGTTGCAGGCCAAGGGCCTGGGTGAGACCAAGACCACCTGGCGCCTGCGCGACTGGGGCGTGAGCCGCCAGCGCTACTGGGGCACCCCCATCCCGATCATCCACTGTGATGAACACGGTGCCGTGCCGGTGCCCGAGAAAGACCTGCCGGTGGTACTGCCCACCGACTGCGTGCCCGACGGCTCGGGCAATCCGCTGCACAAGCACGAAGGCTTCCACGCGGGCGTGACCTGCCCTGTGTGTGGCAAGGCGGCGCGCCGCGAGACCGACACCATGGACACCTTCGTGGACAGTTCGTGGTACTTCATGCGCTATTGCGACCCGAAGAACAGCGATGCCATGGTGGCCGAGGGCACCAACTACTGGATGCGCGACCAGAAAAATGCCAGCGGCGGCAGCGGCATGGACCAGTACATCGGTGGCATCGAGCACGCCATCCTTCACCTCTTGTACGCCCGTTTCTGGACCAAGGTCATGCGTGACCTGGGGCTGGTGACGGTGGACGAGCCTTTCACCAAGCTGCTCACCCAGGGCATGGTGCTCAACCACATCTACAGCCGCCGCACCGCCAAGGGCGGCAAGGACTACTTCTGGCCCCACGACGTGGAGCATGTGCTCGATGACGCCGGCAAGATCATTGGCGCCCAGCTCAAGAACGCGGCCACCAGCGGCGACGGCATGTTGCCCGTGGGCACGACCATCGACTACGAGGGCGTGGGCACCATGTCCAAGTCCAAGAACAACGGCGTGGACCCGCAGGACCTGATCGAGAAGTACGGCGCCGACACCGCCCGCCTGTACACCATGTTCACCGCCCCGCCCGAAGCCACGCTGGAGTGGAACGACGCGGCGGTGGAAGGCAGCTACCGCTTCCTGCGCCGCGTGTGGAACTTCGGTGTCAAGCTGTCTGCTATGGATATGGAAGCTGCCAGCGCAAGCGTGGCAAGCGCCAGCGCCCTGAATGACGTGGAGTTTGGCAAAGAGGCGAAAGCCCTGCGCCTGGAGATCCACACCGTGCTCAAGCAGGTGGACTACGACTACCAGCGCATGCAGTACAACACCGTGGTGTCGGGCGCTATGAAGATGATCAACGCGCTCGAAGACTTCAAGGCCATGGAATCGGCCGGTGCCCAGGTGGCGCTGATCGAAGGTTTCGGCATCCTGCTGCGCTGCCTGTACCCCGCCACGCCCCATGTGGCGCACAGCCTGTGGAGCGGCCTGGGCTACAGCACGCAGCTGGGCGAGCTGCTCGATGCGCCCTGGCCCCAGGTCGATGCTGGCGCGCTGGTGCAGGACGAGATCGAGCTGATGTTGCAGGTCAACGGCAAGCTGCGAGGCGCCATCCTGGTGCCTGCGCAGGCCGACAAGGCCGAAATCGAACGCCTTGCACTTGCCAGTGAAGCCTTCATCACGCAGGCGGCTGGCGCCGCGCCCAAGCGCGTCATCGTCGTGCCAGGCCGCCTCGTGAACGTGGTGGTGTGACCGTCATGCACAAGCGCACACTGCTCTCCCTCGCGCCTGTGGCACTGCTGTCAGCCTGCGGTTTTCGGCTGCGCGGCGTGCCCGAGTTTGGGTTTGAATCGCTCTACATTGCAGCACCCACCAACTCGCTGTTGGCGCGGGAGTTGCAGCGCACGCTGGAGGGCTCGGGCGGCAAGTTGCAGTTGCTGCGCGACCCAGCGTCCATGCCGACGGCCGGCGCCATTCTCGATTTGCTGCAGGAGCAGCAGGAGCGCGCAGTGGTCGGCCTCAATGCTTCGGGCCAGGTGCGCGAACTGCAACTGCGGCTGCGCATCAAGTTCCGTCTGCGCACCCCCACCGGGGTGGAGCTGATTCCTGACACCGAGCTGCTGCAGCAGCGCGACATCAGCTACAACGAAACCATTGCCCTGGCCAAGGAGGCCGAAGAGGCGCTGCTCTACCGCGACATGCGGACCGATCTGGTGCAGCAGCTCATGCGTCGGCTCGCGGCGGCCAAGCGATAGCCTTCTGCCCGCACGGGCCGCGACTCAGGCGCTCAGCGCCGGGCCCTGGCCGTGCGAGGGCACACGCATGAGCGTGCTCTTGCCAAACAGCGACTCGACCAGGTCCACGGCCAGCACGGCCGTGCGGTTGCGCACATCGAGCGCGGGATTGAGTTCCACAATGTCCAGCGATGCCAGGCGTCCGCTGTCGGCGATCATCTCCATGCACAGCTGCGCCTCGCGGTAGGTGGGGCCACCGGGCACCGTGGTGCCCACGCCGGGTGCAATGTCGGGGTCCAGAAAATCCACATCAAAACTCACATGCAGGTGGGTGTGCGCATCCAGCCCGGCCAGCGCCTGCTGCATGGTCTGGCGCATGCCCACTTCGTCGATGTAGCGCATGTCGAATACCTCCAGGCCTTGCTCGTGCACAAAGCGCTTTTCGCCCGCGTCCACGCTGCGAATACCGATTTGCCGGATCTGCGAGGGGTGCAGCGCCGGGCTACCGCCCGGCATGCGGGCCAGCCCGGTCAGTGCCTCGGGGCCAAACCCGCACAGGCAGGCCACGGGCATGCCATGCACATTGCCGCTGGGCGTGAGTGCGCTGGTGTTGAAGTCGGCATGGGCGTCCAGCCACAACACGCGCAGCTTCTTGCCCGTCTCGGCGCAATGGCGCGCCACAGCGCTGATGCTGCCCAGGCCCAGGCAATGGTCGCCGCCCAGCAGGATGGGCAGGTGGCCCAGCTGCAGTTCGGCATACACCGCCTCGAATACACGCTGGTTCCACTCCACCACCTCGGGCAGGTGGCGGTAGCCGTCCATGGGCGGCTTCCACGGGTTGGCTGGGCCGCTGAGGTTGCCCCGGTCAAACACTTGCAGCCCGTGCGATTCCAGCGCCGACTGTAGCCCCGCCACCCGCAACGCCTCGGGCCCCATGGAGGCGCCGCGCGCACCGGCGCCGATGTCGGTGGGGGCGCCGATCAGGCTGGTGGGCTGGGCGCTGCGCAGGGCGGTGGGGGGCATGGTGTGGGGGGCTTTCAGGGAATAGGCGGTGACGTTTCGGGCCGGGCGCAAGCGCTCGGAGGAATTCTCGGGGCTTTGGGAGCCAATGAACAGTGAAAAAGCTGATCGTTCCGTCGCTCCCTTTGTGCACTGTGCGGGCGCACACTGGCAATCTGCGCAATGCCCTGCCAGGCAAGGCGATAAACTTTGCCGCATGCAAGTCGCCTTGGCCCAACTCTCTCAGCATCTTCAACGGGCCCTGTCGCCGCTTTACGTCCTGCACGGCGATGAGCCCTTGTTGCAGCAAGAGGCGGCCGACGCCATCCGCGCCACCGCCCGCACCCAGGGCTATACCGAGCGCAGCAGCTACACCGTGGCCGGTGCCCACTTTGACTGGAGCGCAGTGCTGGCGGCAGGCGGCAGTTTGAGCCTGTTTGCCGACAAGCAGATCGTCGAAATCCGCATCCCCTCGGGCAAGCCCGGCAAAGACGGCAGCGTGGCCTTGCAGCATGTGGCCGAATCGGCCCGGGGCAATGACAGCACGCTCACCATCGTCATGCTGCCGCGCCTCGATAAAGCCACCAAAACCGGCGCCTGGTTTGCCGCGCTGGAGGGCAATGGCACGTCGATCCAGATCGACCCCATCGAGCGCGGCATGCTGCCGCAGTGGATTGCCCAGCGTCTGGCCACCCAGGGCCAGCGCGTGGTGGCTGGCGAGGAAGGTCAGCGCACCCTGCAATTTTTTGCCGACCGCGTTGAAGGCAATCTGCTCGCGGCGCACCAGGAGATCCAAAAGCTCGCATTGCTGCACCCTGCGGGCGAGCTCACGCAAGCCCAGGTCGAAGCCGCCGTGCTCAACGTGGCCCGCTACGACGTGTTCAAGCTGTCCGAATCGGTGCTGGCCGGGCAAACAGCCCGCGTGCAGCGCATGCTCGACGGCCTGCAGGCCGAGGGCGAGGCCGAGGTGTTGGTGCACTGGGCGCTGGCCGAAGACATCCGCGCCTTGAAGCGCGTGAAAGACGCCATGAACGCCGGCCGCCCTTTGCCCATGGCCCTGCGCGAAAACCGCATCTGGGGCCCCAAGGAGCGATTGTTTGAACGCATCCTGCCCAAGGCCAGCGACGCCGCCCTGGCGCGCCTGCTGCAGTCGGCCCACACGGTCGATGGCATCGTCAAAGGGCTCAAGCAGCCCGACTGGCCGCAAGACGGCTGGCAGGCCCTGCAGCGCCTGGCCTTTCAGCTGTGCCGGTTGGCGCAGGCGGCGCGTTAAAGTGACTCGCTGAATTTTCAACCCGTGTTGCAGGAGCGCTGCCGATGCCCCGTCCGATCTTCCGTATCAGCCCCTCCCTGCACGTCGGCCTCGTGGCCCTGGCCCTGGCGGGGTTCTCTGCTGCAGCCCAGGCGCCGATTGATGTCCGCATCGCGCTGGTCATTGGCAATGCGTCCTATCCAGGCGGTGCCGCGCTGGCCAATCCGCTCAACGATGCCCAGGCCATGGGCGCCGTGTTGCGCAAGGTGGGGTTTACGGTGGTGGAGGTGCGCGATGGGTCTCGCGCCCAGATGACCGATGCGCTGGAGCTGGTTTCTGCAGCGCTGCGCGGCAAGCAGGGGGTGGGGATGCTGTACTACGCCGGCCACGGGTTGCAGCTGGACTGGCGCAACTACATGGTTCCCGTGGATGCCAGGCTGCGTACTGCGGCCGATGTTCCCGCCCAGTCGGTGGATGTCAGCGCGGTGATCGCTGGCTTCAAGGCGGCGGGGAACCGCATGAACATCGTGGTGCTTGACGCTTGCCGTGACAATCCGTTCCAGGGCACGGGAACCGGCAAGGGGCTGGCCCAGCAGGATGCGCCGCCTGGAACCTTCTTGGCCTATGCGACCGCGCCGGGCAATGTGGCCGATGATGGCGAGGGCGGCAATGGCCTGTACACCGGTTTCCTGTTGCAGGAGCTGGCCAAGCCGGCGACCCGCATCGAAGACGTTTTCAAGCGCGTGCGGCTGCAGGTGCGCCAAAAGAGCGAAGGGCGCCAGATCCCCTGGGAAAGCACCAGCCTCGAGGACGATTTCTTCTTCAACGAACCAAAGTCGGCCCAAGTCGTCCCTCTGGAGAAAGCGCGTGAGGCAGCGTTTCCGCAGGAAAAGGCGGATTGGGACAAGATCAAGGCTTCACGGGTTGCCAATGATTTCTATGAGTTCCTGAACAAGTACCCCAGCGGCCTTATCAGCGAGACGGCGCAGGACAAGCTGCAGCGCCTCGACACAGCCAAGGTCACGGCAACGCCGGTGCAGGGCCGCGATGCCATCACCCGGCGCACCATCCGGTTGGGTGACACCACGGAATACGTCTACCGCGACCTGCTCACGCAGCTGGAGCAAAAGCGGGAAACCCTGAAAGTCACTTCGGTCACCGATGAGCTGATCGAATTCAATGGCGGCAAGGTGGTCTGGACTGTGGGCGGGGCGACCGTGAAGAACGACCAGGGCCTGGAGTTCGATCCGCCCGTGCAGACCCTGCCCGTGGGGGACATCCAGCTGGGCAAGCGGTGGGCCACGCGGTCCAACTTCCTGGTTCCGCATCGCAACGTGCGTGGCTGGACGGAAGAGGATAGCTTTGTCGTGGGCTATGAAGACATCGAGGTGCCGGCAGGCCGCTTCAAGGCCTGGCGGATCGAAACCAAGATGCGCACCGAGGGGGGGCTGTTCGCGCAGATCACCAACTGGGTTACCTCCGACGGCCGCTTGGTGAAGTACGTCCGCAAAGGTCGCACGCGGGACGGCAAGGATGCCAGCTGGATGCGTGAGATGACCCGCTTCGAGCCCGGGCCAGGCTGAGGAATTCTTGCCAAAATGTGCTCTGGCGCGCCTCCATCAAGTGCTGATTGCTATCAAAAGAGTGGTGAAGGCTCAGGCGGCGTCCACCCCCCCCGCGCCTTCTCCACCCACATCTGCAAATTCGCCACCAGATCCTTCTGGCTGAACGAGCAGCTTTCTTCCGAAAACAGAGCGCTCGATTCCAGTCGGTCCAGCAGGTTAAGCAGCACCTCGCTGTAGCGCGGGGGCAGGGCGGCCAGCAGGGTGGTTTGCTGGCGGGCCAGCGTGCTCAGGGTGGCGGCGGTGTGGTCACCGCGTTCAAAGGCTTGCAGGGCCTGGGTCAGGGTGGTGAGCTGGGTGTGGGCGGTGTCGGTCATGGCCGGGGGCGGTGGTGAGTCGGGCAAGGCTGCAAGGGTAAAGCCAAGTGCGGCAAAATCGACAGATGACCGCCCTCAACGTCGCTGAATACACGCACACCCTCGGATTCCAGGCAAAAACCGCCTCTGCGCTGATGGCCAAAGCGCCGACAGCTATCAAAAACAAAGCATTGAAGGCCTTGGCCCGGCTGCTGCGCGAGCAGACCGAAGCGCTTCAGGTGGACAATGCCCGCGACTTGGAGCGCGCCCGCGCGGCTGGCTTGGCCGAGCCGATGGTGGACCGTTTGAAGCTCAGCCCCAAGGTGCTGGAGACCTGCGCCGAAGGCTGCGAGCAGCTGGCGGCCATGCCCGACATCATTGGCGAAATCCTCGGCATGAAGCAGCAGCCCAGCGGCATCCGCGTGGGGCAGATGCGGGTGCCGATTGGGGTGTTCGGCATGATCTACGAAAGCCGTCCGAACGTGACCATCGAAGCGGCCAGCCTCAGCATCAAGAGCGGCAACGCCTGCATCCTGCGTGGCGGCTCCGAAGCCATTGATTCCAACCGCGCCCTCGCCAAGCTGGTGCAGCAGGCGCTGGCAGAAAGCGGCCTGCCGCAAGATGCGGTGCAACTGGTGCAGACCACCGACCGCGAGGCCGTGGGTCAGCTGATCACCATGCCGCAGTTTGTGGACGTGATCATCCCGCGCGGTGGCAAGGGCCTGATCGAGCGCATCAGCCGCGATGCCAAGGTGCCCGTCATCAAGCACCTGGACGGCAACTGCCACACCTATGTGGATGACCCCTGCGACATCGCCATGGCGGTGAAGGTGGCCGACAACGCCAAGACGAACAAGTACAGCCCCTGCAACGCCAGCGAAGGCCTGCTGGTGGCGCGGGGTGTGGCGGCAGAGTTTTTGCCGCAGATTGGCGCCGTGTATGCCGCCAAGGGTGTGGAGATGCGCGGCTGCCCCGAGTCGCTGGCGATTCTGCAATCGGTGGCGGGTGCCAAGCTGGTGCCTGCGACGGAGCAGGACTGGAGCGAGGAATACCTGGCACCCATCATCAGCGTGAAGGTGGTGGCGGGCGTGGACGAGGCCATTGCCCACATCAACCAGTATTCCAGCCACCACACCGATGCCATCCTGACGCGCGACCACATGCACGCCCAGCAGTTCCTGCGCGAAGTGGATTCGGCCAGCGTGATGGTGAACACCAGCACGCGTTTTGCTGATGGCTTTGAATTCGGGCTGGGCGCCGAAATCGGCATCAGCACCGACAAGTTCCATGCCCGCGGGCCTGTGGGGCTTGAAGGCCTGACCTCGCTCAAGTACGTGGTACTGGGTGAGGGCGAGGTGCGTGGCTGATTTGCTCCTTTTTTCATAGCTGGTAGCGCTTGAAATATCTGCGCTCAAGGCCAATACCACATGAAAATCATCATCCTCGGAGCGGGCCGCGTGGGCCAGAGCGTGGCGGACAGCCTGGTGTCGGAGCGCAATGACATCACCGTCATTGACACCGACGCCGCGCGCCTGCGTGACCTGGAGTCGCGCTTTGATTTGCGCGGCGTGGTGGGCAACGGCATCGAGCCCGCCGTGCTGGCCGAGGCGGGCGCCGAGGACACCGACCTGCTGATCGCCTGCGCTGCGCAGGACGAGACCAACCTGGTGTGCTGCAAGATCGCGCAGCTGATGTTCAACATCCCCAAGCGCATTGCACGGGTGCGCTCCAGCGGCTTTCAGGGCGACGACCGGCTGGTGGGCCCCGAGGGGTTTGCCGTGGACCGCATCATCTGCCCCGAGGAGTCCCTGACGCGCTACATCGGCAAGCTCATCGAGCACCCCGAGGCCATGCAGGTGCGCGAGTTTGCCGGGGGCCGTGCCTGTCTGGTGTCGGGCCGGGCGAGGCCCGGTGCGCCCATGGTGGGCCCCACGATTGGCGAGCTGCGCGAGCGTGCGCCCGAGATGGCCATGCGTTTGGTGGCCATCTACCGCCGTTTTGCCGACGAGCCCGACCGCTTCATCGCCTGTGACGGCGCGACCCGCATCGAGCCCGGCGACGAGGTGTTTGTGCTGGCGGCGCACGAGCATATCGCCAACGTGCTCGCAGCCCTGCACCGGCCCGCATCGCAGCAGCCCCAGCCCGTGCGCCGCATCATGATCGCGGGCGGCGGCGGGGTGGGCTTGCGGCTGGCGCGGCAACTGGCGCAGACGCCGGGGCGATTCAACATCAAGATCATCGAAGACCATGCCGACCGGTGTGTGGAGCTGGCGTCGGCCTTGCCGTCCGAAGTGCTGGTGCTGCAGGGCGACACCACCGACGAGGATTTGCTGGGCGATGAGGGCATCGAAGAGGTGGATCTCTTCCTGGCACTCACCGACGACGACGAGGACAACATCATGTCCTGCCTGCTGGCCAAACGCATGGGCGCGAGCCGGGTGCTGGCGCTTATCAACCGGCGCAGCTATGCCGACCTGATGCACGGCACGCAGATCGACATCGCGCTGTCGCCCGCGCAGGCCATGCTGGGTGAGCTGCTGGCCTATGTGCGCCAGGGCGACGTGCAGGCGGTGCACAGCCTGCGCCGGGGCGTGGCCGAGGCACTGGAGATCGTGGCGCGCGGCGACCGCAAAAGCTCCCGTGTGGTGGGCCGCAAGGTGAGCGAACTGGCGTTGCCGCGCGATGTGCACATCGGCTTGATCGTGCGTGGGCTGCCGGATGCAATGGACGCCACAGGCACCGCCGCCGCCGAGCTGCGCGAGCCCGAAGTCATCATCCCGCGCAGCGGAACGGTGATCGAGAGCAATGACCATGTGGTCTTTTTCCTGCCCAACAAGCGGCTGGTGCGCGACGTGGAAAAGCTCTTCCGCGTGAGCGCGACGTTCTTTTGATGCACCCCCCTGAGTCGCTTCGCGCCTTCCCCCCGCTCTCGCAGCGCTGCGCGCAGCGGGCAGGGGGACGCCGCCAGCGCGGCGGGGCGGCCCTTGCGCGGCGGCCCTCCCCTGGGCTGCGCCAGTATCGACGGCTGTATGCGATGTCGGCTGCCATGGACCAAGGGGGCCCGTCATGACGGACATGTTTCCCGTTCTGCGTGTGCTGGGCATCCTGGTGATGATTTTTTCCCTGTCCATGGGGCTGCCTCTGGCGGTGTCCCTGTGGACGCGTGACGGTGTCTGGCATGTGTACCCGCAGGCCATGGGTGCCACGATGCTGGCGGGCGCATGGCTGTGGTGGCGGCTGCGGTTGTTTCGGCAGGAGCTGCAACCGCGCCACGGCGTGATGCTGGTCTCGCTGGTGTGGATGCTGCTGCCCCTGTCGGCCGCGTTGCCGCTGATGCTGGCGGGGCACCACACCGGGCAGCCGCTGTCGTTCACGCACGCTTACTTTGAGGCCGTGTCGGGGTTGACCACCACGGGCTCCACCGTGCTCGCGGGCCTGGATGCCTTGCCGGTGTCGGTGAATGTGTGGCGCACCTTCCTGCAATGGATGGGCGGGATGGGCATCCTGATCCTGGCCGTGGCCGTGCTGCCCTTGCTGGGCGTGGGCGGCAGCCAGCTGTTCAAGGCCGAGGCGGCGGGGCCGCTCAAGGACACGAAACTCACGCCGCGCATGACCGGTACGGCCAAGGGGCTGTGGGGTGTGTATGCGCTGTTTTCCGTGTTGTGTGGCCTGGCCTACTGGGTGGCGGGCATGGAGCCGCTGGATGCGCTGATGCACATGTTCACCACGGTGAGCCTGGGGGGGCTGTCATCACACGATCTGAGCTTCGGGTATTTCCAGTCACCCCTGTTGGAGGCGATCTGCATCTTTTTCATGCTGGTGGCCAGCTGCAATTTTGCGCTGTACTTCGTGGCCATTCGCAAGGGCCAGTGGGGTGGCTTCTGGGGCGACCCCGAGCTGCGGGCCACCTTGTTCGCCCTGATCGGCGGCGGGTTGCTGGTGGCGCTGCTGCTATGGGCCAAGGGTGTGTATGCGCCGCTCGATGCGCTGCGTCACGGCATGTTCAACCTGGTGTCGATGGCCACCACCACGGGCTATGCCACGGTGGACTATCTGGCCTGGCCTGTGTTTGCTCCGGTGTTCATGCTGCTTTTGTCGGGTGTGGCGACCAGTGCGGGATCGACGGGCGGAGGGATCAAGATGGTGCGCATGCTCATCCTGGTGAAGCAGGCGCGGCGGGAGATGAACCGCCTGGTGCACCCGCGTGCCGTGCAGCCTGTGTGTTTGGGCGGGGGCGTGGTGGACAACCGGGTGATCTTCTCTGTGCTGGCCTTCATGCTGGTCTATGGCGGCACAGTGTTTGGGCTCAGCATGGTCATGCTGCTGACCGACCTGGACCCGGTGACCGCGTTTTCGGTGGTGCTGGCCAGCGTCAACTGTGCGGGGCCAGGCCTGGGCAGCGTGGGGCCAGCGTCTAACTATGCGGTGTTGACCGATTTCCAGATCTGGGTGTGTACGCTGGCCATGCTGCTGGGGCGTCTGGAGATACTGAGTTTCATGGCCCTTCTCACCCCCGCGTTCTGGCGCCGGTAGCCGGCTTGGCTGTTGCTGCCCAGGATGCGACTTGCGAAAACCCGGCCTGACCCCACATCCTACAATTCACCGCAATCGCTTCCCGAGGGCTTCCCATGGTTCCGCATCTCATCACGGCCCTCACCGGGCCGATCAACGAACTCGAACAGCGCATTCTGGACTCGATGCCCGCCATCGAGCGCTGGTTTCGGCTGGAGTGGATGGAGCACACGCCCCCGTTTTACACCTCGGTGGATATCCGCAATGCAGGCTTCAAGCTGGCGCCGGTGGACACCAACCTGTTCCCCGGCGGCTGGAACAACCTGACCAAGGAGATGCTGCCCCTGGCCGTGCAGGCTGCCATGGCCGCCATCGAGAAGATCTGCCCCGAGGCGCGCAACCTGCTGATCATCCCCGAGAACCACACGCGCAACACCTTCTACCTGGCCAATGTGGTGCAGCTGCAGCGCATCTTCAACATGGCGGGTCTGAATGTGCGGGTGGGCTCCATCAGCCCCGAGATCAAGAAGCCCACGCTCATCGAGTTGCCCAACGGCGACACCGTCACGCTGGAACCCGTGGTGCGCACCAAGCGCCGCCTGGGCCTCAAGGATTTTGACCCTTGCACCATCCTGCTCAACAACGACCTCACGGCAGGTGCACCAGGCATCCTCGAAGACATCCACGAACAATACCTGCTGCCACCCTTGCACGCAGGCTGGAGCGTGCGCCGCAAGAGCACGCATTTCAAGAACTATGAAGAGGTGGCCAAGCGCTTTGGCAAGATGCTGGGCATCGACCCCTGGCTCATCAACCCCATGTTCAGCCAGTGCGACGGTGTGGATTTTGCCGAAGACCAAGGCATGGACAAGCTGCAGACCACGGTGGATGCGCTGCTGACCAAGGTGCGCCGCAAGTACAAGGAATACGGCATCAATGAGAAGCCGTTTGTCATCGTCAAGGCCAACAACGGCACCTACGGCATGGGCATCATGACCGTGCGCGATGCCAAAGAGCTGGACGCGGTCAACCGCAAGACCAAGAACAAGATGGCCATCATCAAAGACGGCCAATCGGTCAGCGATCTCATCATCCAGGAGGGCGTGCTGACGCAGGAGCGCGTCCATGAGGCCGTGGCGGAGCCCGTGGTCTACATGATGGACCGCTATGTGGTAGGTGGTTTTTACCGCATGCATGCCGAGCGTGGTGTGGATGAGAACCTCAATGCACCGGGTGCGAGTTTTGTGCCGCTTGCCTTTGAGCACAGCACGCACATGCCCCAGCCCGGCGTGCGTCCGGGTGTGAGTGCACCCAACCGCTTCTATATGTATGGCGTGGTGGCGCGCCTGGCCATGCTGGCCGCCAGTTACGAGCTGGAAGCCACGAACCCCGACGCTGAGGTCTACGACTGAGGCAGGGACGCCCTCCCCCTGGGAGGCTGAGATTGCCGAGGCTGCTGGCCGCAGAATTGCCTGTTAATGCCCAGCGCCCGGCGCGGTATGCCATGTCTGTGCCGGGCTGCCAAGGGGCGGGTTGTTGCATTGCAACATGAGGTGTTGCCTCCAGGCGCTTGATCCGGGGCAGGCGCACAATAGCGTTCCCAAAAGTAACGGAACCCCGTCGACCCAGTGCGCGGGGGTGGTCAGTGCAAAGCTCCAAATCATCGCTCGCAGCGCTCACGCTGGGCGCCATCGGTGTTGTGTATGGCGATATCGGCACCAGCGTGCTGTATGCCGTCAAGGAGGTGTTCGGGTCTGGTCACGTGCCGTTCACACCTGCCAACATCTACGGCATCCTCTCGATTTTCTTCTGGACGCTGACGGTCATCGTTTCACTGAAGTACGTGGTGCTGGTGCTGCGCGCCGACAACAAAGGCGAGGGTGGTCTGATTGCCATGCTGGCCCTGGCCTCGCAGGCGGTCAAGGACAAGCCAAAGTTGCGTGGCGTCCTGCTGGCCGTGGGTATTTTTGGCACCTCGCTTTTTTATGGTGACGGTGTTATCACCCCTGCCATCTCGGTGCTGTCGGCGGTGGAAGGCCTGGAGGTGGTGTCCCCCCACTTCAAGCAGTATGTGATACCGATCACGCTGGTCGTGCTGTTTTGCCTGTTTGCCGTCCAAAAGCGGGGCACGGGGGGCATCGGCAAGTTTTTCGGGCCCATCACGCTGGTGTGGTTCATCACCATTGCCTTGCTGGGTGTGTCGCACATCGTGGGGCATCCGGAAATTCTGTGGGCTTTGAGTCCGCACCATGCGCTGGGTTTCATGTGGGCGAACCCAGGCACCAGTTTCATCATTCTGGGGGCAGTGGTGTTGTGTGTCACCGGCGCGGAAGCGCTGTATGCCGACCTGGGCCATTTTGGAAAGCGTCCGATTCGCATGGCCTGGTTTGGGGTGGCCATGCCCGCGCTCACGCTCAACTATTTTGGCCAGGGAGCGCTGCTGTTGGCCGAGCCCGAGGCTGTCAAGAACCCTTTCTACCTGATGGCGCCTGACTGGGCGCTGGTGCCGCTGGTCATCATGGCGACCATGGCCACCGTGATTGCATCGCAGGCACTGATCACCGGTGCATTCAGTGTGACCAAGCAGGTCATTCAGCTGGGTTATCTGCCGCGCCTCAATATCCAGCACACCAGCGTGCGTGACACCGGCCAGATCTATATGCCGCTTGTGAACTGGGGGTTGTTTGTGGCCATCGTGCTGGCCGTGGTGATGTTTCGCTCTTCAAGCAATCTGGCGGCGGCCTACGGCATTGCGGTGACGCTGGACATGCTGATCACCACCACGTTGACCTTTTTCGTGATTCGTTATGGCTGGCGGTACCCGCTGGTGTTGTGCATTGCCGCGACGGGCTGCTTCTTTGTGGTGGACTTGGCTTTCTTCGCCTCTAACCTGCTCAAGCTGTTCCAGGGGGGCTGGTTCCCGCTCATGATTGGTGGCATTGTGTTTGCCCTCATGATGACCTGGAAGGAGGGGCGCAGGCTGCTCAACGACAAGCTGCGCGCAGATGCCATCGATCTGAGGGATTTTCTGGAGTCGGTCTTCATCAGCCCACCCACACGTGTGGAAGGTACTGCCGTCTTCCTGACGGCAGAAACCGGTGCGGTGCCCAATGCCTTGTTGCACAACCTCAAGCACAACAAGGTTTTGCACGCGCAGAACCTCTTTGTCACTGTGCACAACCACGAAACTCCGTGGATTGGGTTGGACAAGCGGCTGCAAGTGGAGCCCCTGGGCCATGACTGCTGGCAGGTCGTGGTTCACTACGGCTTCAAAAACGATCCAGACTTGCCGCGCGCGCTGGAGTTGTTGCGCGGCCGTGGTTGTGAGCTGGAGCCCATGACCACCAGCTACTTCCTGTCGCGGGATACCGTTATCCCGACCATCGGGAGCGGCATGGCCCCCTGGCGCGAGAAGCTTTTCGCCCAGATGCACCACAACGCCAGCGGCGCGGCCGACTTTCTGCACCTGCCCAACAATGCGGTGGTGGAGCTTGGGTCCAAGATCGAGATCTGAGAATTTTTAATGTTTTTGGCCTGTAGTGCAGGTGACTATTGCATTTAATGCAATCAATATTGTAGCAATTGGCTGAGGTGCCATGGCGTTGGCACGGGCAGGCTGCAAGGGCGTGGTGCCAGAATCCGGCCCATGCAATTTTTCAAAGACCTGAGTCTGTCGACGTTTGTCGCCGGGTTTGTTGCCGTGCTCGTCGGCTTCACCAGTTCGGTCGCGATCGTGTTCCAGGCGGCCCAGGCGTTTGGTGCGACGCCCGCCCAGATCACGTCCTGGATGTGGGCGCTGGGCCTGGGCATGGGTTTGTGCTCGCTGGTGCCTTCGCTGGTTCTGCGTCAGCCCGTGATGGTGGCTTGGTCCACTCCCGGGGCTGCGGTGTTGGCAACGGCCGGTTTGGCGGGTGGTTTCAGCATGGAAGAAGCCATCGGAGCCTTCATGGTGAGTGCTGTGCTCATTGTGTTGGCGGGTGTCACCCGTTGGTTCGAACGTGTGATGAATCGCATACCGATGGAGATCGCGGCAGCATTGCTGGCCGGTGTACTCGCCCGATTTGGCCTGCAGGCGTTTGTGGCCGCCCAGACGGCGCTGCCGCTCGTGCTTCTCATGCTGATGACTTATCTCTTCAGTCGCCGATTTGCTGCGCGCTACGCCGTTGTGATCACACTGGCCGTCGCTGTGGCATACGTGGCCTCGCAAGGGCAGATGGCGTGGTCTGCGGTGCAACTGGAACTTGCCACGCCGGTGTTCACGCAACCCCAGTTCAGCATGGCAGCCGCCGTCAGTCTGGCCATACCGCTGTTTGTCGTCACGATGGCGTCGCAGAACCTGCCCGGCGTGGCCGTGATCCGTGCGTCGGGCTATGACTTACCCATCTCCCGACTCATCACCCTCACTGGGGTGGCTACATTGGTTCTGGCGCCCTTTGGGGCCTTTGCGCTGAACTTCAGCGCCATTACCGCAGCCATGTGCATGGGCCCCGAGGCGCATGCGGACCGCCGTCGGCGTTACACGGCGGCCGTGTCCTGTGGGGCTCTGTATGTGGCCATCGGACTCTTTGGCGCGGTCATCACCGGCTTGCTGACGGCGTTTCCCAAAGAGCTGGTCGTCGCCATCGCCGGTTTGGCGTTGCTCGGAACCATTGGCAATGGCCTTGCTGCCGCCTTGCGTGATGAATCGCACCGGGAGGCCGCGCTCATCACTTTTCTCGTCACCCTCAGCGGCGTCGTGGTTGCCGGAGTCGGGTCGGCCTTTTGGGGCGTGGTTGCAGGCAGCATTGCGCTATTTGTGCAACAGTACAGGCGTTCGATGGCCAAGGACA
>NZ_PGEP01000001.1:1705000-1920000 GCF_002797445.1 Acidovorax sp. 69
CGGGCGGACGGGCGCACGCATCGTGGACCTGCTGACATGGCTGCCTCTGGCTCCTTGGGTGCTGGAGAAAACCAATGCTTATTGATATTTCCCCGCACCAACCTTTGCTGATTTTTGGTGCGGGCGGACACGCACGCGTCGTTGCAGACGCTTTGCTGCAAGCCCGCACCGACTGGCCATTGACCGCGACCGACCGCAATGATCGGTTGTGCCGGGGTGAGTTACTACCCGGCATCCCGCTGGCCACGGTGAGCTCCCTGGGACTCTGGGCCGGTGCCTTGCATGTGGCCATTGGTGACAACGGGGCGCGTGAAAAAGAGAGCATGGCGCTGGGCCTTTGTCAGCTGGTCACTGTGGTTCACCATCGGGCCAGTGTGTCTCCCCACGCGAAGGTGGCAGACGGCTGCTTTGTGGCAGCCCAGGCGGTGATTGCACCGTGTGCGCTGCTGGAGCGCAGTGTCATCGTCAACCACGCCGCTGTGGTGGACCACGACTGCGCCGTGGGTGCTTTCACCCATATCGCACCGGGTGCCTTGCTCGGCGGTGGGGTGCGCATTGGCTCAAAGGTCTTGGTGGGCTCTGGCGCCGTGGTGCAACCCGGACGGACCGTTTGCGACGACGTTGTGATCGGCTCAGGCGCAGTGGTGTGCCACGACATTCAACAAGCTGGCACCTACGTCGGTGTACCGGCCAGGAGAGTTTCATGAATCAGGCAGAGTTCAACGCCTTGTGCGTGGCGCCCAGTTGCACGCTGCGGGACGCCTTGTTGAGGCTGGAAGCCACGGCCAGAGGCTTTTTGATGGTGCTGAGCGAAGCGGGCCAATTGGTGCGCACACTGACTGATGGCGATCTGCGACGCGCGCGCCTCAGTGGGCTCGACGATGCAACCCTGGTGTGCGAGCTGCCGGCGCAGCTTCCCCTGGTGGTGCATGAAGACGCCACCGCGTCGGCTGTTCTCGAAAGCATGGACCGCCACCAGATCGATCACATCCCCGTGCTAGACGCGCAGGGCCACCCGGTGGATGTGGTGTTCCGGCGCGAGTTGTCCCAGCGCATCTGGCTCTCGTCGCCCCATCTGGGTGAAGAAGAAACCGCCTTTGTCGAAGAGGCATTTCGGACCAACTGGATCGCTCCCCTTGGCCCGCATGTGGATGCCTTCGAGCGTGAAATCGCGGCCCATGTGGACGTCGGCCATGCCGCTGCCCTCAGTTCCGGCACGGCCGCCATTCATCTCGGCCTGTTGTTGTTGGGCGTGCAGCCTGGCGATACCGTGTTTTGTTCTTCGCTCACGTTCGTGGGCAGCTGCAATCCGATCCTGTACTGCAATGCACGGCCAGTGTTCATCGACTCAGAGCCCTGCACCTGGAACATGTCGCCCCAGGCGCTGGAGCGCGCCTTCGAATCGGCACGTCAGGAAAACCGCATGCCGCGCTGTGTGGTGGTGGTTAATCTGTATGGCCAGAGCGCTGACATGGACGCCCTGCTACCCATTTGCGAGCGCTACGGTGTGTCAGTGCTCGAAGATGCTGCAGAGTCCTTGGGGGCCCGGTACAAAGGTCGCGCCAGTGGCAGCTTCGGCCACTTGGCGGTGTACTCGTTCAATGGCAATAAGATAATCACCACATCGGGCGGCGGCATGCTCGTCTCCAACGATGCCGCGCTGATGGCCCGGGCCAGGAAACTATCGACCCAGGCGCGCGAAGGAGCCCGCCACTACGAGCACGTAGAAATGGGCTTCAACTACCGCATGAGTAACGTGCTCGCTGGCATTGGACGCGGCCAGCTAAGGGTTCTGGATGAACGGGTGCGACAGCGCCGGCGTGTTTTCGAACGTTACCAGCAAGCCCTGTCCGATATCACCGACATCCGCTGGATGCCCGAACCTGAGGGCTATCTCACCACCCGCTGGCTCACCTGCTTCACACTCGCAGGCGAAGATGCGACTGCCCGCTGCGATGCATTGATGCGGTCGATGGAGCGGCATTCCATTGAAGTGCGGCCAGTGTGGAAACCCATGCATCTTCAGCCGCTGTTCCAGAACGCACCTTATTTCCCCCATGCCAATGGCTTCGACGTGTCGCGCCAGCTGTTTGAAACCGGCGTGTGCCTGCCGTCAGGATCCAACTTGTCTGAGGACCAGCAGGATCGGGTGATTGCCCATCTGCGCCGCGTCCTGTCGCAACCTGAGGCTCGCCGTGCGCTGGTCTAAGAACAATCTGCTGGCGTTCGTGCTAGACATGGTGCTGGTCGCACTCGGCTGGTGGCTCGCCTTCTGGCTGCGCTTCAATCTGGACACACCTGACGAATTCCAGTTGATGATGATGGATACCTTGCCTTGGCCGTTGCTCGGGTTTGGCGTCAGTTTGTTGGGCTGGGGCGTGTACCGCCATATCTGGCGCTACACCAGTGTGGCCGAGCTTACTCGCCTGATTTATGGCGTTGTTTTCGCCGCTCTTCTGACGGCTGCTGCGGTGTTGATGCTGCGCGTCGAATCTTTCCCGCGCTCGGTGCTGCTTCTGCATCCCATGTTGGTGCTGTTGCTGTTGGGGGCCGCGCGCACGAGCGCCAGATTGTTGCTTGCGAGCCGTGTACCCGCTGCATCTGCCGGTAAGCCGCTGTTGCTGGTGGGATCGGTGCAGGATGCGGCAGCGGCCTTGCCCGCGTTGCGCGGCGCGCGGCTATGGTCACCCGTGGGTATCGTGAGTCCTGTCGCTACCGAAAGGGGGCGAACGCTGCAAGGTCTGAGCGTGCTCGGTGGCATGACTGATTTGCCGCGCATTGCCAAACACACCAACGCTGCCGCAGCCGTGGTGGTCTCGGCTGTGGGCTCGGATGCGCGTCGCCAAGCGCTCATGGGTGCGAGTGAAGCGGGCTTGCCGTTGCTGACGATGCCCCGACCGGACGACTGGCTGCGCGGTGAAACGGGCCAGCCTCGGCAAATTGAACTCGAAGACTTGCTAGGCCGTACTCCCGTGTTGCTGGACGAAAAGGGACTTTCCGATCTCATCACTGGCCAAACCGTTCTGGTGACTGGCGCTGGTGGCTCCATAGGCTCAGAGTTGTGCCGCCAAATCGCACGCTTTGGCGTGGCGCGGCTCGTGTGCGTGGATGTGTCGGAATTCGCTATTTATCAGCTGGAGCAGGAGTTGCGAGCGGCCCATCCGCAAATGCAGGGCCTGTACTACACCGCCAATGTGCGCGAAGCAGATCGCTTGTTGGCGATTGCGCGCTTGCACCCGCCTACCGTGGTGTTTCACGCTGCGGCCTATAAGCACGTGCCGTTGATGGAGTCGCTCAATGAGATTGAGGCGCTGCGCACCAATGTTCTGGGGACCTTGCATTGCGCTCGTGTGGCGGGCGCGGTAGGTGCTGCTCGTTTTGTGCTGATCTCCACAGACAAGGCCGTCAATCCGACCAATGTCATGGGTGCCAGCAAGCGGCTTGCCGAGCGAGTCATGCAGGCCGTCGCAGCCGAACACGCGGGAACACGGTACGTTGCGGTGCGCTTTGGCAATGTGCTCGGTTCCAGTGGGTCGGTGGTGCCTTTGTTCACCGCGCAAATTGCGCGCGGTGGTCCGTTGACGGTGACACATCCCGATATCGTGCGCTACTTCATGACGATTCCAGAAGCCGCCCAGTTGGTGTTGCAGGCGGGCCTATTGGGGCAATCGGGGCAGATTTTCGTGCTGGACATGGGCGAGCCGGTCAAGATCGTCGAACTCGCCCGAATTTTGATTCGGCTGTCTGGCAAAACCGAGCAGGAAGTGCCCGTGGTGTTTACCGGCCTGAGGCCCGGCGAGAAGCTTTTTGAAGAACTTCTGGCCAATGGTGAGACCACAGAGCCCACTCCCCACCCCAAGCTACACGTGGCTAAGACCAATGAGGCGGGTGGTGTGGATCTTGGTGCGGTGAGCCAGAGCATGGTGGATCTGGGTGCAGAACCTTCGGCATCATCGTTGCGCGCGTGGTTGCACAGCCAGGTGCCGGAATACGCTCCGCGCTGAGACGGAAGGTGGGCGGCCGTTCTTATTGTGCAATCCCTGTCCGCTCCAGCACATCCCCCACCAGTTCAAGCCTCACCAGCGGGTTGTCCAGCTCCATCAGCCGTTGTTTGAGCTCCAGCGGCACGGGCAGCAATTCACACCAGCGGTTGGCTACCCAGCCACAGTCGTCGAGCTGTGCCGCCGTCGGCGTGAAAGCGTTGGGAGCGCCTGGATCACGTTGCTGAAGTGTGTGCATCACCTGCGCAAGCGCTGTAGCCGTCTTTTGGAGATCTTCGGGAATGGGCACCACCAGGTCTTGTTCTATGTGTTGGACATCGGCGGTCCACAGGCCGTGAAGGAGATGGTGGCGCTGGGTGATGCCAAAACGCTGGCTGCCCCGGCATAGCAGGGTAATCAACCCGGGTTGGGGGTTGTCGAGCTTCTCAATGACTGCCAGCGTGCCGACGTCATTAAATCGCTCATCAGGTGCCCCAGCTTGGCGTACTTCTTGTCCTTGGGTGAGAGATACCACACCGAACGGCGCACCTGCCTGGTGGCATTTGCGCACCATATCGAGATAACGCACCTCAAACACGCGCAGAGCCAGAGTACCTCCGGGGAACAGCACGGAGCCCAGCGGGAAAAGAGGCAGGGATGACAGAGTCAGGGGTTGTGTCATGGGTAAGGTGATGCCTTGGCCCGCTATCATCCCACGACACCATTGGCTTTCGTTGTGTCCCTTCGCTTTTGTCTTATCCATGCTCTACCAGATCGCCTCATTCCTGCTCGACGTCGTTGGTGGCCTGCTCACGGGGGCATGCCTGTTGCGTCTGTATATGCAGCTGCAGCGCGTCTCTTTTTCCAATCCTGTCGGTGGGTTGGTTTTTGCGCTGACAGACTGGCTCATCATGCCCCTGCGACGCGTAATCCCTCCTGTGGGGCGCTGGGACGTATCGAGTTTGGTGGCTGCTGTGTTGCTGCAGCTGGCGCAGTACCTTGTGTTGACACTGTTGTTGGGCGCGGCCTCGGCCTGGGCTTGGTTGCCATGGCTGGCATTGTTTGGCCTCGCTCGTGTGGCGGTGTCCGGGCTGATTGGTTTGCTGATCGTCTACGCCGTCATGTCGTGGGTGCAGGCGAGGTCACCGCTTTCGGATGTGATTGCCCGGCTGTGTGAGCCAATCCTGCGTCCATTTCGCCGCATCGTTCCGCTGGTGGGTGGTATCGACCTATCGCCGCTGGTGGCGCTGGTGTTGCTCCAGGTCGCGATGATCGTGTTGGGCCATTTGCAGGCCAGCGTAATGCGCTGACCTGGAAATATTGGTCAAAAAGACCTCTAGCGCTTATCTTTAAAGCGCTGAAAGCTATCAAAAGAATAGTATTTGATGGTGCCTGTACGACACCATGCCCCGTTGATATGGGGCATCAATCAGTCACACGGCCGCTTGGTTACATCACCGCATCGGCCGGCAGGCGCTGCAGCATGGCAAGGCTGCTGGCCACGGTGTTGCGCAACTCACGGCGGTCACAGATGAAGTCCACAGCACCCTTGGTCTGCAGAAACTCTGCACGCTGAAAGCCCTCAGGCAAGGTCACGCGCACGGTGGATTCGATCACGCGCGGGCCTGCAAAGCCGATCAAGGCCTTGGGCTCGGCAATCACGATGTCGCCCACGAAGGCAAAGCCAGCGCTCACGCCGCCCATAGTGGGGTCGGTCAACACGCTGACGTAGGGCAGGCCCTTCTTGGCGAGGCGCGTCAGGGATGCATTGGTCTTGGCCATCTGCATCAGTGACAGCAGGCCTTCTTGCATGCGTGCGCCGCCGGTGGCGGTAAAGCAGATGAAGGGTACCTTTTGCTCAATGGCGGTTTCCACACCGCGCACAAAGCGCTCGCCCACGACGGAGCCCATGGATCCGCCCATGAAGTCGAACTCGAAGCAGGCTGCCACCACGTTGATGCTCTTGACCGCGCCACCCATCACGATGAGGGCATCAGTTTCACCGGTGTTTTCCAGCGCTTCTTTCAGGCGTTCGGGGTACTTGCGGCTGTCCTTGAATTTGAGGGCGTCCACCGGCAGAACTTCCTGGCCGATCTCGTAGCGGCCTTCGGCATCCAGGAACGAGTCCAGGCGCGCACGGGCGCCGATGCGGTGGTGGTGGCTGCAGTGGGGGCAAACGTTCTGGTTGTGCTCCAGGTCGGCTTTGTAGAGCACCGTTTCGCAACTCGGACACTTGATCCACAGGCCTTCCGGCACCTGGCGGCGTTCAGTGGGGTCTGTTTGCTGGATTTTGGAGGGCAGAAGTTTTTCGAGCCAGGACATGGTGTTTTCCTCTTCATTGGCACGGCCTGCAGTGAAACTGGTGGGTGTTCACTGGGGGCAGGCCGAGTGTGAATCTGTGGGCGCGCTCCGCAAGGTGCGCCGGGCTGCATTATGCGTCCAGCGCTTTTCGTATACCGCGCAGAAAGTCAATGGTGAGCGGGACCACTTTGGCATGTTCCTGGTCTTCAATCAGCTGGATGATGCGGCTGCCGATCACCACGGCGTCCGCCACCTTGCCAATGGCCTGGGCTGTGGCGGCATCCCGGATGCCGAAGCCCACACCCACCGGGATGTGCACATGCTGGCGGATGCGCGGCAACATTTGCTCCACAGCCGCAGTGTCGAGCGCACCGGAGCCCGTGACACCCTTGAGCGACACGTAGTACACATAGCCACTGGCGACGCGGGCCACTTGGGCCATGCGTTCGTCCGTGCTGGTGGGGGCCAGCAGGAAGATCAGGTCCATGCCGTGAGCGCGCAGACTGGCGGCGAAGGCTTCGCATTCCTCCGGTGGATAGTCCACGATGAGAACGCCGTCCACACCGGCGGCGGCAGAGTCACGCACAAATGCGCCGATGCCGTGCTTCTGGTCGTAGCGTTCCACGGGATTGGCGTAGCCCATGAGTACCACCGGCGTGGTGCTGTTGCGCTTGCGGAATTCGCGCACATGGTCCAGCACCTGCACCATGCCGATGCCCAGGCTGAGGGCTTTCTCGCCCGCCTTCTGGATGACGGGGCCGTCGGCCATGGGGTCAGAGAAGGGCACGCCCAACTCAATGACATCAGCTCCGGCCTCGACCATGCCGTGCATGAGGGCGGGTGTGATGTCGGCAAACGGGTAGCCTGCAGTCACATAGGGAATCAGCGCTTTGCGGCCCTGGGCCTGGAGCGCAGAGAAGGTCGAATCGATACGGCTCATTGTTTGACCACCTTGATAGCTTGCTCGCCGCCCTTGACGGACTGGCCTTGGCAACTGGGGCGACAGTAAAAATCTGCGCCGCTGAGGTCAGCCACAGTACCGATATCCTTGTCGCCCCGGCCCGAGAGGTTGACGAGAATGGACTGGTCGGCGCGCATGGTTTTGGCCAGCTTCATGGCGTAGGCCACGGCATGGCTGGATTCGAGCGCGGGGATGATGCCCTCGGTGCGGCACAGGTAATGAAAGGCGTCCAGCGCTTCCTGGTCGGTGATGCCCACATATTCGGCACGCCCGATTTCCTGCAGCCACGCGTGTTCTGGCCCCACGCCAGGGTAGTCCAGCCCGGCGCTGATGCTGTGGGTTTCTGTGATCTGACCGTTGTCGTCCTGCAAGATGAAGGTGCGGTTGCCATGCAGCACGCCCGCGCTGCCTTTTTGCAGCGATGCCGAGTGTTTGCCTGAGTCCAGTCCCTCACCAGCCGCTTCTACACCGATCAGGCGGGTTTTTTCGAAAGGGATGTAGGGGTGAAAAATCCCCATCGCGTTGCTGCCACCGCCCACGCAGGCGATCACTACATCGGGCTGCTCGCCCAGCACCTTCTGTTCGGTCAGCATGGCGGGCATTTGCTCGATGCATTCCTTGCCGATGATGCTTTGGAAATCGCGCACTATCATGGGGTAGGGGTGGGGGCCCGCCACCGTGCCGATGATGTAGAAGGTGTTGTCCACATTGGCCACCCAGTCACGCATGGCTTCGTTGAGCGCGTCCTTCAGGGTCTTGCTGCCCGACTCCACGGGAACCACGGTGGCACCCAAGAGCTTCATGCGGTAGACGTTGGGGCTTTGACGTTTGACGTCCTCAGCACCCATGTACACCACACATTCCAGTCCGTATCGGGCGCAAATCGTGGCTGTGGCCACACCGTGCTGGCCCGCGCCGGTTTCGGCAATCACGCGGGGCTTGCCCATGCGTTTGGCGAGCATGGCCTGGCCGATCACGTTGTTGATCTTGTGGGCGCCGGTGTGGTTCAGGTCCTCACGTTTGAGGTAAATCTGCGCGCCACCCATTTCGCGGCTGGTGCGGGCCGCGTGGTACACGGGGGAGGGGCGGCCCACGAAATGCTTGAGTTCGTAGTGGAACTCGGCCAGGAACTCAGGGTCGTTCCGGTAGCGCGCGTAAGTTTCGCGCAGTTCCTGGATCGCGTGGGTCAGGGTTTCGCTGACAAAACTGCCGCCGTAGGGCCCAAAGTGGCCCGAGGGATCAGGTTGCTGATAGGAATTCATGGGGGTTCTTCGCAAGTTGTGCATCGGCCGCACGCACGGCGGCTACGAAACGTTGAATTTTTTCGGCGTCCTTGATGCCCCTGATGGGTTTGCCATCGGGGCCGCTGGCTTCGACGCCTGAACTGACATCAACCGCCAGCGTCTTGCAACGCGGGCGGACTTGCAAAATGCCATCGGTCACGTTTGCAGGCGTGAGTCCACCAGACAAAACGAGGTGAGAGTTGACGCTTGGTGGAAGGAGTGACCAATTGAATGCCTTGCCACTTCCGCCATAACCGTCGACATGGGCGTCGAGCAGGATGGCTTGGGCGTGAGAGTAATCGTGGGCGTATTTTACGAGGTCAAACCCGGCCGCACCGTCGCCCAGGGGAATTCGTGCCGCGCGCAGGTAGGGCCGCGCGCCTTGGTGGGTGGCGGTCAGGCAGTCCTGTGGAGATTCATCACCATGAAATTGGACTGTTGCGCCCGCTATCAAAGCGCTGGCAGCTATCACATTAGTAGTAGCCTCGTTCACGAACAGCAAAACTGGCGTCACAAAAGGAGGCAGGCGGCGGGCCAGTTCGGCAGCACGCTCAGGGGTCACAGCGCGTGGGCTGGGGGCGTACAGCACGAACCCCACGGCGTCAGCACCGGCCGCCACGGCGGCATCGACGTCTTGCTCGCGGGTCAGTCCGCAGATTTTGATGCGGGTGCGCGAAGCGGAGAGCGTGGGGGCAATCTTTTCAGCATTCATGGCAGCCAATCATACGCAGCCGTGCGCTGGGGCAGTCCCCAGGTGGCGTCATAGATTGGCCCTTGAAAATACAGCCCATCCGGGGAGAACGTCGGCGCCGCCGCATCGCGTGATTTGGCCGCGAGCACTTGTGCGATCCATCCGGGGGGCTGGTTGCCCTGACCTATCGCAATGAGGCAGCCCATGATGTTGCGGATCATGTGGTGCAAAAAGGCGTTGGCTTCGAATTCAAAACGCCAATAGCAGGGGCTCCAGCCCAGTTCTGGGTGGGGCTCGCTCAGGCCGCGGCGGGCAATGTCGATGCGTCGTAGCGTTTTGATGGGCGACTTGGCCTGGCATGCCGAGGCCCGGAATGAAGTGAAGTCATGTTCACCCAGCAACTGATCTGCGGCTTGCCGCATTGCATCATGATCCAGCGGGTGGTAAACCCAGCCCACCCGCCCGGCATCCACGCTGGGCCGCACGGGCGATTGCAGCAGCACGTAAGCGTAGCGCCGCGCCACAGCACTGGCGCGGGCGTGAAAATGGTGGGGCACGGACTGGGCCCACTGCACAGCGATGTCAGCGGGCAGGAAGGTGTTGGTGCCGCGCACCCAGGACGATGAAGGTCGCTGCAGCGGTGTGTCGAAGTGCACGACCTGCATCAGGCCATGCACGCCGGCGTCTGTGCGGCCAGCACACAGGGTGCTCACAGGGTGCGTGGCAAAGCGGCCCAAGGCCGCTTCGAGTTTGTCTTGAACCGTGTTTCGAGACAACTGGCTTTGCCAGCCACTATAGGTCTGACCGTTGTAACTGACACCCAGCGCCACCCTTGTCATGGCGTGGCCCGGGGTCGGAGCGGTTGAAAGGCTTGCTTGCCGCAGGGGCTGCATCAGCCCAATTCGGCCAGCATGCGCTGCGCCCGGGTTTTGAGCGCCCCGCTGGACTCTGCC
Organism: Acidovorax sp. 69; assembly: GCF_002797445.1. Classification (NCBI taxonomy): domain Bacteria; kingdom Pseudomonadati; phylum Pseudomonadota; class Betaproteobacteria; order Burkholderiales; family Comamonadaceae; genus Acidovorax; species Acidovorax sp. 69. Next base: position 1,715,170 of record NZ_PGEP01000001.1, read on the forward strand.
ACAACTTCTTCAATCAGCGTACGGGCGCCGTCGGTGTCGCCAATGGCATTGAACTCTTCGGCCAGGGCCAGTTTGGTGGCCAGCGGGTCATCTTGGGCAGCGGCTGAACCATCATCTGTGAACTCAGGCGCTGGCGCGGTCATCTTGGCCGCAGGGGCTGCCATGGGTTTGGATGGTGCATTCAAGTCCAGCGACAGCTCTCCGAGATCAAACTCCATGGGGCCGGAGTCCTTGGCGTCACCCGTCAGTGGCATTGGGCCTGACGGGGCCATGCTCAGATCATCTGCGCTCGGGAAGTCCAGGTCGGCGACAGGAGGGGCCGCCATCATGGGGCTGGAAGTCGTGTCTTGGCCACTCCATGCGGGGGCAGTCGCGGAGGTGATATCCGGCAGGTCCAGTTCCGGACGCAGCGTTTGGGGTTCGTCTGCCTCTGGGGTGGTACTGCGGTTGGCAGCGGCAGCGGCCGCTGCTGCAAATCCGCCCGCCGCTGCGGGTGGTGCGTCGGTCAATGCATCGTCGGGCAAGTCCAGGTCCAGGTCGAGATCGAGGTCTGGAGGCAATGCGGCACCTGGGTTGCCCGCACCCGTGAAGGTGCTGGCAAAACCGCCGGGCGGCAGCGATGGAGACTCGTCTTCGCCCATGCCTGGACGACCGCCAGGTTGGTAGATGCGGTTCTCGGGCTCCAGGTCGCGGCCTAACTCGGCAATGCGCGCCCAATCGGGGCCTTCACCTTGTGTCAGCTTGAAGACCTCGCCAGCGACAGCTTCCAGGGCCTTGCGGTCCTGGCGTTTGGCATAGATCTCGCCGAGTTTGACGTGTACGGAGACGCGGCCGGGGTTGTGGCGCACAGCCTCTTTCAGGATTTCTTCTGCCTGCAGGTCTCGGCCGTAGGCGAGGTACACGTCGGCTTCCGCCACAGGGTCCACGTCGCCACCGGCATCCAGTTGGCTGGGCGAGTAAGCCATGGAAGAACCCGTGGTCATCTCGCTGTTGGCCGTGTCCACACGCTGACCGCCACTGGCGCCGAAGAACGAGTCAGGCTGGATGCGGCTTTCAAGGAAAGAGCTGTCCACGCCACCGTTTTGACGGCGCCGTTGCACGACGCGGTATGCACCAAATCCCAACAGAGCGGCCACCAGAATACCGCCGCCGATGGGCAGGAGTGGGTCGTCCATGAGACCTGCCAGGAAGCCAGGCTCTTCGGCTGGGGCTGGGGCCGGTACGGGTTTTGGTTTCGGGGCAGGCGGCGCAGGGACAGCTGGTGCTTCTGCTGCAGGCGCCGAGGCGGCTTCCGCAGGAACAGTGACCTCAGACGCAGCACTGTTGGCGGGGACGGGGGTAGATGCTGGAGTTTCAGGCGCAGGTGGAGCGGTGGGTGTGGCGGGCACCGCCGGCGTTTGTACAGCGACCCCTGCCGGGGCGCTGGCCGTGCCTGCAGCAGCAGCGGCTGCACCACCTGCAGCAGCGCTGGCTGCGCTCAGTTTGTTCAGGTCGGTGATGTTCTTGGACAACTCCGCCATCCGGGTGGCTGCTTCTCCTGCCTGTTTGTCTTTGGCGACCTGCTCTTCGGCCGCCTTTTGGCCCTTGACAGAACCTTTGGACAGCGTGAGCTTGTCCGGCGCAGCGGTGGCGGGTTTCTTGTCCTCCACCTTGGTCTGAACGGCTCCGGAAGCAGAGCGTTGCGCCGCAGCGACTTCTGTCGTGGGGGCTGCGCCCGCAAGTTTGCGGCGGAAATCATTGAAATCGCGCGCTTGCGCCGCGAGAATCTGCCGTGCCTCGGGGGCCGTGGTGGACTGGGCTGCAGCCTGATCTGGCATTTGCAGAACCGCACCGGCCTTGAGGCGGTTGACGTTGCCCTGGATGAAGGCGTCAGGGTTGGATCGCATCATGGCGACCAGCATTTGGTCGAGCGAGACGCCTGCAGGTTTGTAAGTGCTGGCAATGCGGCCGGCCGTGTCGCCCGCTTGCACTGCCACGCCGTCGGTAGGGGTTGCGCGTGGCGCAGCAGTCGCAGCCGCTGGCCGAGAGGCCGCAGGCTCTGTGGCCCGAGGGGCTGCTGCGGGCGCTCGTACTGCGGGCGCTTGTGTCGCCGATGGCGCTGAAATCTGTGGCGATGCAGTCACCGCAGGGGCTGCGCGGCGCAGCGTTGGCGGGTCGAACAGCATGGTGTAGCTGCGCACGATGCGGCCAGATCCCCAATTGGCGTCCAGGACCAGATCCAGGAAGGGTTCGTTGACTGGGCGATCACTTGATAAGCGAAGGACCGCCGTACCATCCGGCCGGCGCTGCAGTTGAATCTGCAGGTTGTTCATCGTTTGCGTGTATTCCATGCCCTGCGAGCGGAAGACCTCTGGGGCTGCCGTGGTGGCGCGCAAAGTGTCGGCTTCTGCCGGTGTGATCTGGGGCAGGTCAATTTCAGCGCGCAGGGGCTCGCCCAAAGCCGACTGCACGGTAATACGGCCCAATGCCAGAGCGGATGCATCGCTGGCATAGAAACCAGCAGAAGCGACGGCCGCAGCCGCCAAGACAGAAAATTTCCAACGATGCATGTTTGCGAACAACTGATTAGGATTTTTTGCGGCTCGGACGAGCGATGCTTTTTTTCTCATGGTCTGATCCCCGCCCCGGCGCGTGAAAATATGTAAAAAGCACCATAGCATCAATGTTTTGCACTGACAAGCTGAGGTGGCTCTGAAGCTTTGAGTGGGGTGTCAGTGCCCCACCTTGGGGCATACAGATGTTGCCAATTGCCAACGTAGCGTAACTGAGTGTGTCCTGGTGCTGGGCGTAAAAAAGCGCGCGCAATGGAGTTGCGCGCGCTTGGCTGGGGGCGGCTTATCAAGCGCCCAGCAAGATGCGCAGCATGCGGCGCAGTGGTTCGGCCGCGCCCCACAGCAGTTGGTCGCCAATCGTGAATGCACCCACATATTCAGGTCCCATGGCCAGCTTGCGGATGCGGCCCACAGGGATGGTCATGGTGCCGGTCACGGCCACGGGGGTCAGGTCCTTGATGGTGGCTTCGCGGGTGTTGGGCACCACTTTCACCCACTGGTTGTCGGCGGCGATCATGGCTTCCAGGTCGGCCACGGGCACGTCCTTCTTGAGCTTGAAGGTCAGTGCCTGGCTGTGGCAGCGCATGGCGCCGACGCGCACGCAGAAACCATCGACTGGGATGGCAGCCGTGTCAAAGCCTTCACCCATGCCGAGGATCTTGTTGGTCTCGGCCATGCCCTTCCATTCTTCCTTGGACATGCCATTGCCCAGATCCTTATCGATCCAGGGGATCAATGAGCCGCCCAGGGGCACACCAAAGTTGGCAGTTTCAGCGCCGGTCAGGGCGCGCTGCTTGGCGATGACCTTGCGGTCGATTTCCAGGATGGCGCTCTTGGGGTCGTCCAGCAGCGACTTCACTTCGGCGTTCAGCGTGCCGTATTGCGTGAGCAATTCGCGCATGTGCTGCGCCCCGCCGCCCGATGCCGCCTGGTAGGTCTGGGTGCTCATCCACTCCACCAGGCCGGCCTTGTACAGCGCGCCCACACCCATCAGCATGCAGCTCACGGTGCAGTTGCCGCCCACCCAGTTCTTGCCGCCGTGGGCCAGCGCGTCCTTGATGACGGGCATGTTCACGGGGTCCAGGATGATGACGGCGTCCTTTTCCATGCGCAGCGTGGAGGCCGCGTCAATCCAGTGGCCGTTCCAGCCGGCAGCGCGCAGCTTGGGGAAAACATCGGAGGTGTACTCGCCGCCCTGGGCGGTGATGATGATGTCGCAGCGCTTCAGTGCGTCGATGTTGAAGGCGTCTTGCAGGGTCGTTTCGTTCTTGGCCTGCGCAGGGGCCTTGCCGCCTGCGTTGGACGTGGAGAAGAACAATGGCTCAATCAGATCGAAGTCTTTTTCTTCAATCATGCGGTCCATCAACACCGAGCCGACCATGCCGCGCCAGCCGACCAAACCTACCAACTTGTTGCTCATTTCAACGCCCTTTCAGATTAAGAAACAGTGCCAGACCGGACTGCTCGCCTGGCTCGTCAGAGGCCAGGAGGGGCGCACGACGAACCAGGCTGAGTCAGCCCTTAATGGTCGTGGTTTTGGTGATGGTTGCGCGCGCAGCAACACCGGCCGTGGCGGCGGGTGCAAGGCTCAGGGTGAACGTGTGGGCGGCAAACATTGGGGTGGGATTATACCGACAGCCCCGTCGTGGCCGTGTGATGGCAGCGCTTCACAGGCGCCGAAACAACAAAGGCGGCCCGAAGGCCGCCTTTGTTGTTGGTTCCACCGCAGCGGGCGGGAGGCAAATATTCAGTGCACTGCGCCTTCATCTCCATTGGAGGTAACGGGCGCGGCGCCCATCGATTTGCCTTATTTCAAGGCCGCCACCACCGCATCCCCCATCTGCACCGTGCCCACCTTGGTGGTGCCTTCGCTGTAGATGTCGGGGGTGCGCAGGCCCTGGGCCAGCACCTTTTGCACGGCGGCTTCAATGCGCTGGGCTGCGGCTTCCTGGTTCAGGCTGAAGCGCAGCATCATCGCGGCGGAGAGGATGGTGGCCAGCGGGTTGGCCACGCCTTTGCCTGCGATGTCGGGCGCGCTGCCGTGGCTGGGTTCGTACAGGCCTTGGTTGCTGCTGTTCAGGCTGGCCGAGGGCAGCATGCCGATGGAGCCCGTCAGCATGGAGGCTTCATCCGAGAGGATGTCGCCAAACATGTTGCCGGTGACCACCACGTCAAACGCCTTGGGGGCCTTCACGAGTTGCATGGCCGCGTTGTCCACGTACATGTGCTGCAGCTCGACGTCGGGGTATTCCTTGTGCACGTCGGTGACCACGTCCTTCCAGAACTGGAAGGTTTCCAGCACGTTGGCTTTGTCCACGCTGGTGACCTTGTTGTTGCGCTTGCGGGCGGCCTGGAAGGCGACGTGGGCAATGCGCTCGATCTCGGGGCGGCTGTAGCGCATGGTGTCAAACGCTTCTTCGGCACCGGGGAAGTGGCCATCGGTGGCCACGCGGCGGCCGCGCGGCTGGCCAAAATAGATGTCGCCGGTCAGCTCGCGGATGATCAGGATGTCGAGGCCTGCGATCAGCTCGGGCTTCAGGCTGGAGGCGCTGACCAGCTGCTCGTAGCAAATGGCGGGGCGGAAGTTGGCGAACAGGCCCAGGTTCTTGCGCAGGCCCAGGATGGCTTGTTCGGGGCGCAGAGGCCGGTCGAGTGTGTCGTACTTCCAGTCGCCCACGGCGCCGAAGAGGATGGCGTCGGATTCTTTGGCGAGCTTGAGTGTCGATTCAGGCAGCGGGTGGCCATGGGCGTCATACGCCACGCCGCCGACCAGGGCGGTTTCCATCTCGAACGGGAGCTCAAGGGCGTCCAGCACCTTGACGGCCTCCGAGACAATTTCAGGGCCAATGCCGTCACCCGGTAGAACTGCGATTTTCATTGGATTTTCTTCGAATTTGATAGCTGCTAGCGCTTATGGATAAAGCGCTGGAGGCCAATTTGACTGATATTTTGGATGCCGAAGCCGTCTCACGACACCATGGTGTGCGCCAGCCAGGGCTTGGTCGCCAGGCGCTGTGCCTCAAACGCCTTGATCTTGTCGGACTGGAGCAGAGTCAGGCCGATGTCGTCAAAGCCGTTGAGCAGGCAGTATTTGCGAAATGCCTGCACCTCAAACGGAATTTCTTCTCCTTGGGGGCGCACAACGACCTGGCGCTCCAAGTCGATGGTGAGCTGGTAGCCCGGGAATGCCAGCACTTCGTCAAACAACTGGGCCACGGTGGCCTCGGGCAGCACGATGGGCAGCAGGCCATTCTTGAAGCAGTTGTTGAAGAAGATGTCGGCAAAGCTGGGCGCGATCACGGCGCGAAAGCCGAATTGGTCCAGCGCCCACGGCGCGTGCTCACGGCTGGAGCCGCAGCCAAAGTTCTTGCGCGCCAGCAGCACCGAGGCGCCTTGGTAGCGCGGCTGGTTCAGCACGAAGTCGGGGTTGGGTTGGCGGCTGGCAGGGTCTTGCCCTGGCTCGCCGTGGTCCAGGTAGCGCCATTCGTCAAACAGGTTCACGCCAAAGCCGGTCTTCTTGATCGACTTCAAAAACTGCTTGGGGATGATGGCGTCGGTGTCAACGTTCTCGCGGTCCATCGGGGCCGCAAGGCCCTTGAGTAAAGTGAATTTCTGCATGGCGTTCTTTTTATTTGGCGGCGCGTTCGAGGGCGCCACCGGCACGCTGTACGTCCTGGCCCACGCCCTTGACGGTGTTGCATCCGGCCAGCACGAAGGTGATGGCGAGCACGATGAGGGTTGCGGTCTTTTTCATGGCAAAACTCCTTCAGGCAAATTGACGAATGTCCACAAAGTGGCCGTGCACAGCGGCCGCTGCGGCCATGGCGGGGCTCACCAGGTGTGTGCGGCCACCAGCGCCCTGGCGGCCTTCAAAGTTGCGGTTGCTGGTGCTGGCGCAACGCTCGCCGGGCTCCAGGCGGTCGGCGTTCATGGCCAGGCACATGCTGCAGCCGGGTTCGCGCCATTCAAAACCTGCGGCCACAAAAATCTTGTCCAGCCCTTCACGCTCGGCCTGCTCTTTGACGAGGCCTGAGCCGGGCACCACCATGGCCAGCTTCACATTGCTGGCCACCTTGCGGCCCAGGCTCTTCACCACGGCGGCGGCTTCGCGCATGTCTTCGATGCGGCTATTGGTGCAGCTGCCGATGAACACCTTGTCGATGGTGATGTCGTTGATGGGCTTGCCGGGCTGCAGGCCCATGTAGGTCAAGGCGCGTTCGATGGCGCCGCGCTTGTTGGCGTCTTTTTCCTTGTCCGGGTCAGGCACGCGGGCGTCCACGCCCAGCACCATCTCGGGGCTAGTCCCCCAGGTGACTTGCGGCACGATGTCGGCCGCGTCGAGCTTGACCACGGTGTCGAACACTGCGTCTGCGTCGGAGTGCAGCGTTTTCCAGTACGCCACCGCGTGGTCCCATTCCACGCCCGTGGGCGACAGGGGGCGGCCCTTGACGTATTCAATGGTCTTGTCATCCACAGCCACCAGGCCCGCGCGCGCGCCGCCTTCGATGGCCATGTTGCACACGGTCATGCGGCCTTCCATGCTCATGGCGCGAAAGACGGAGCCTGCAAATTCGATGGTGTAGCCGGTGCCGCCTGCGGTGCCGATCTTGCCGATGATGGCCAGCACCACGTCCTTGGGCGTCACGCCTTTGGCCAGCGTGCCATCCACCTGCACCAGCATGTTCTTGGCCTTCTTGGCCAGCAGGGTCTGCGTGGCCATCACGTGCTCGACTTCCGAGGTGCCGATGCCGTGGGCCAGCGCGCCGAACGCGCCGTGGGTGCTGGTGTGGCTGTCGCCGCACACCACTGTCATGCCGGGCAGGGTGGCGCCGTTTTCGGGGCCGATCACGTGCACGATGCCTTGGCGCTTGTGCATGAACGGGAAGAACGCGGCGGGCGAGATCTGCGCCATGTTGTCGTTCAGCGTGGTGATCTGTTCTTTGCTGATCGGGTCGGTGATGCCGTCGTAGCCGTTTTCCCAGCCCGTGGTGGGTGTGTTGTGGTCGGCAGTGGCCACGATGGAACTCATGCGCCAGACCTTGCGGCCTGCTTCGCGCAGGCCTTCAAACGCCTGGGGGCTGGTGACCTCGTGCACCAGATGGCGATCGATGTAGAGGATGGACGTGCCATCTTCTTCGGTGTGGACGACATGCTCGTCCCAGATCTTGTCGTACAGGGTGCGTCCCATGGCGTGGCTTCTTTCTGCTTTCAGGTGGGGAATTGGATTTTAGTGTCGGGGGCTCAGGGCGCCGGTACCGTGTCTGAGCGGGGCACGAGGTGCTCAACGAGCAATCGGGCGGTGACGGGCAGGGCGTCAAAGTCGCGGGCCACCACCCGCAGCTCGCGGTGTGCCCAGGCGTCGGTCAATGGAATGGCCTGCAGATTGCCCACGCCGCGCATGAGGGCGAAGGCGCGGTCGGGCAGCAGGCCCACACCCAGTCCGTTGTCAATCATGCGGCACATGGCATCGAGCCCCGTGACCTGGATGCGCTGGCGCAGCGGGCGCCCGGCGGTGGCGGCGGCCGAGCGCATGGCCAGGCTGATGCTGCTGTTGGCGTGCAGACCCACAATGTCCCAGTCCAGGACTTCTTCAAAATTAATAGCAGATAGCGCAGATAAATCGTGCGCCTGCGGCACGACCAGCACTAAATTGTCTGCACGGTAGGGGCGGCTTTGCAGTTCCAGGGCACCGTTGGCATTGACCATGCCGATGTTGCAGATGCCCAGGTCGGCAGCGCCTTCCTGCACGGCGTGCAGCACGTCGCTGGAGAGGTGCTCTTGCAGGTCGATCTTGATCTGGCTGTGTTCGCGCGCAAACGCGCCCAGGTCTTCGGGCAGAAACTGGAAGATCGCCGAGATGTTGGCGTGCATGCGCACATGGCCGCGCACGCCGTCGGCGTATTCGCTGAGCTCGCCCTGCATGCGCTCCAGCCCGAACAGCACCGTGCGTGCGTGGTGCAGGAGGCTTTCTCCGGCGGGGGTGAGCGTGACGCCCCGGCTGTGGCGGTAGAGCAGGGCGGTATCTACGGCGGTTTCCAGGTCTGACAGCCGCTTGCTCACTGCCGACGCCGCAATGAACTCGCGCTCTGCCGCGCGGCCGATGCTGCCAAGCTCACACACCGCCACAAACAATTGCAGCGAGGTCAGGTCGATACGGCGCGCAAAACTGCGCTCGGAGCTTTTCATGGGGTGGGGCTTAGTCTTCTTGTTTCGAGAAGGCTGTGTATTTTCAACCCATTTTTCAAGCTTTGCCATCGTTGAATGCGATGGCCTTCATCGTGCAAGTGGACAAATTATGAAAAAGTGAGCTACCCGCGCTTGATGCCAAAAAGGTTTAGGTAGTTTTCTATCTGAAGCCCAATGAGAACAAGCGCTAGCAGCTCATTTTTTTGACAAGAAACTTGCGGTACTTGGTACTTTGTCAGGCATTGAGCGTACTGCCGTGCTCAGGCACCGAGGCCCGCCACCGCAATTCGTGCTCAATGCGCTGGCGCAGCTGATCGGCAGCGCCCATTTCTCCGTGCACCACGTACACCTGGTCCGGCGCGTGGCCCATGCTGCGCAGCCAAGCGATCAGCTGGTTGCCATCGGCGTGGGCCGAGGCCGACGATAGCCGCACCACCTCTGCACGCACGGCAACGTCCTGGCCGTGGATGCGGATGTTTTTTTCACCGTCTGCCAGGCGCGCACCCCGCGTGCCAGGCGCCTGATGGCCCGTCAAGATGATCATGTTGCGATGGTCCCCCGCGTGCAGCGCCAGGTGATGCAGCACACGGCCCCCGGTGGCCATGCCGCTGGCCGACAAGATGACCATGGGGCCATGCAGTTTTGCCAGCCCCTTGGATTGTTCCGGTGTCTGGACCATGGTGGCGCCGTGTTCCAGCGCCTGAACCTCACGGCCGCTGAGGCGGTGCTCCTGCATGTGGTGCTGGAACAAGCCGGTGGTGCTGACGGCCATGGGGCTATCCAGAAACACTTTGAGGGAGGGCGGCACGACCCCCTGCGCCTTGAGCAGGCCAATGGCATGCAGGACCACCTGCGCACGACCCACTGCAAACACCGGCACGACCGCAATGCCGCCGCGTGCAGCCAAGCGCTGCAGGGCAGGGCCCAGCTCATCCAGCAGGCCCTCGTGGGGGTGCTCGCGATCGCCGTAGGTGGATTCGATGAGAACCGTGTCTGCAGGGGGTGGTGCGTCCGGCGGGTTCATGAGCAGGTCATCGGGCCGCCCCAAGTCGCCTGAGAACAGAATGCGCCGCCCCCCCACTTCCAGCAAAACGCTGGCGGCACCCAGGATGTGGCCTGCGGGTGAAAAAGTCACGCGCCAGCCGGGCAGCGGCTCGAAGGCTTTGTGCAACGCATGGATCTGGAACTGCTTGAGACAGTGCATCGCGTCAAGCCGGGTGTACAGGGGCAGGGCGGGGCTGTGGCTGCTGAGCTGGTGCCTATTGAGAAAGGCCGCGTCTTCCTCCTGCAGATGCCCGCTGTCTGGCAACAGGATGGTGCACAGGTCGCGCGTTCCCGGCGTGCAATGTATGGCATGTTTGTAGCCGTCGCGTGCCAGCAGGGGCAGATACCCGCTGTGGTCCAGGTGGGCATGGGTCAGCACCACTGCATCGACCTGCCCTGGAGCCAATGGCAAGGGCTGCCAATTGCGCAGCCGCAGCTGCTTGTAACCCTGGAAAAGTCCGCAATCCAGCAGCAGACTTTTGCCGTTGTAGCGCACCAGGTATTTGGAGCCGGTGACGGTGCCTGAGCCGCCCAGGAAGGTAATGTTGACGCTCATGTCGGATGCTCCCCATTGCTGAACTGTGGTGCTCTTGGCGGCTGACTGAATGTTCATGCTACTGCGCCAGGCGTAGGGGTGGGTGCTTGCTGTTGGGTTCTTGCTTCAGATCAAGAAACTTCCTCTGGCTATGTTTTTCTGTTGCTATTTCGAATGCAGGTTTGCATTGAGGTCGCTCCATTCCGGCGGGCGGTTTTCGGCGGGTCTTTTCGCAGACAAGTTCTGGCATGCACCCTGGTTTTCATCTCCTGCTCGCATTGCCTTGCTTGTTGTTGTTTTGCTGGCAGTGGGGGCGTGTGTATGCGCAGTTGTCGGGCGATCCGCCTGATTGGGGTGACGAGCCTCTTGTGTGTTGTCGCTCTGGCTTGATGAGGGCTATGACCCTGAAGTGCGGCACCAGCCGCACAGTGCCGCAGCACGGTATTGATCTTCACCCGGTTCAATAGACACCTAGCTCCTGTGTGCGTCTGCAATGGGTGATGACAAACGATAGAAAGGGACCAGCGGCTTGGTTGAGTGATCGAGTGGATGCAACCGGACACGAGTTGTCACCATAATTCACGCATGAAAAAGTTCGCTTACCACTGTCCGCGCGTGGCACAACGTGGGTTCACGTTGATCGAGTTGTTGGTGACTCTCGCTTTGGCTGCCATTTTGGGTAGTTTGGCTGCGCCCTCCGTGCGAGATTTCATCATTCGTAGCAAGTTGACAAACCTTGGCAATGAGTTCACCGGCAGTGTGCTCAAAGCACGCAATGAAGCTGTCAATCGCAACACGTGTGTGACCATGTGCATGAGCAGTAGTGCAGGTAATGCGTCCCCGGCGTGCACCACTACGGGCGATGACTGGCAAGTTGGTTGGATTGCCTTCCTCAATCCAAGCTGCGACAGTGGTGCCAACTCGCCGACAGATTCCATCAACATGCTGCTTGCCCGCCCAAACGTGGGTAGTGACTACCTAATCCAAGCTCAAGGGAGCTCTCCAACAAAAAAAATGACCTTTTCTGCACGAGGTTCACCAAGTTTAGGAGCTGCGGGTCAATTTAATATTGTTTATCAAGAGGTGAATAATCCATTGAATAAATATGCCTTTAATATTTGCCTGGATGGACTGGGGCGGACGCGAACTATTCCTGGTGATAAAATTTGCTCGGCGTATAAATGAGATTGCATTATGAAATGTCAATGTAATAATATGCTCAAAAGCGCTCGTGTGCGATCGAGGGGTGTGACATTAATTGAAATGATGGTAGCCATCCTTGTGTTGTCCATTGGAATGTTGGGCATTGCGGGGCTTCAGGCGGCGACTTCCAAATACAAAATTAATACTTGGGCTCGATCATCAGCATCCACGTTGTTGTCGGATTTGTCTGAACGGGTCCGCATCAATCCGGATGCTGCGGGTACAAGTTTTGCAGGTGAGGGGGTGACCACAACGTCGGGATATGTGGTGGCAGCCAACTGGGCTGCGCAACAGTCTGATGCGTTGACGATCACTAAAAATTGCGAAACTGCTGCTTGCACATCATCGGAGCGTGCTACCTATGATCTCTTGATTTGGCGGCAGCGCTTACGCGAAAGCATGCCGCAAGGGGCAGCTTTGGTTTCTGGTGATCGAAGAAACGGTTTGAACATCGCGATGATGTGGTTTGATAAAGAGCTGGTGGATGATCCCAGTAGTGCAAGCGCGACGCTTGTGAAGGCCCCTGTTTGTAATGGAACAGAGGCTGGCATGGCGCAACAGACTTGTTGCCCTACTGAAGCAGCTGCACCTGTTGGTGTCCGCTGTGCACGTTTCTCTTTTGTGCCTTGATGGATGGTTATGAATAAATCCAGTCAATCTTCTCTCCTGTATCAATCTCAGCGTGGCCTGACTATTATTGAATTGCTGGTGGCCATGACCATTAGCTTGGTGATTGTCATTGCTGCTGCCTACATGTATTTGGCATCGCGCGAATCCCAGCGCGCCATTGATCGGAGTAGTAGCAGTCGAGAAACGAGCGCCTATGTGATGCAGATGCTCGGCCGCGAAATCATGAATGCAGGTTTTTACCCTGCTATAGCCCTACCGATTCCGCCCGACGCCACACAGCGAGGTATGTATGACACATACCCTCCATTACCTGCTGAGCCACGGGTAGTTACAGATTGGCAAAACCCTTTGACTGGATGGCCGCCGACTGCTTTTCAAACAGGAATTTTTGGGTGTGATGGGGGGAAGTTAGATGTTCAATCCAGCACCTGTCCCGCTGTGGACAATACGTTAGCAGATACTATCGTTATTAATTATTTTACCTCAGACACTCCGGCAATGGAGAGAACGACAGGCAGGCGGTTTGACTGCACCGGTTCTGATGCAGGCGGAGATCCTAGTAATGCAGAGCGGAAAAAGAACTCTGGTGGAGCGCCTCCTGGAACACCTCATACTGCTACCGCTAATAATATTCCACCGCAATTGCCAATTTTTGTCTCGAATCGGTTTTCGTTGAGTTCCATAAAAATGTCTGTGGATCAGCAGGATGTCAATTCAAAGAGTTTGGTTTGCAGTGGAAATGGACAAAGTCCACATGGAGTAGCAGACGCTACGGCTTATCAACCAATAATTTCAGGTCTTGAAGATTTACAGTTTTCTTATGGAGTTTACAGCACCGACGCTACGTTGGTGCCTGGACGGTATTACACGGCTTCCGAGGTTGGTGCGTTGCCCAGTGTAGTTATCAATGGCTTGACGCTATCAGCATGGCAGCGGGTTACAGCCGTGCGTGTTTGTGTTCTTTCACGTACTGCAGGTGGGAATACACGCATTGCAGATAAAACAAGTGCGCCGCGTACCTATCTTGATTGCAGCGATACCGCCAAGAATCAGCCGACAGGGGACACAATTACCCGCTCTGTTGAGGTTTTTGGTTTGCGCAACAATCTTAAACAATATTATTAGGATATAGATAATGCAAGGCAGGTGCGAATCTGTGTCAGGCGCCAAGCAGCAGCAGGGCGCTGCCTCGTTAACACGCGAGCGGGGGGTTGCGTTGGTGGTTGTACTGCTTTTTCTCGTTGCTATTACGGGGATCAGCGTCTGGACGGCCCGTCAATCCATGTTGGCAGAAGGCATGGCCCGTAATCAAATGGACCAGGAGGCCGCTCGGCAAGCCGCTGAGTCGGCGCTCCGTGATGCTGAGCGAGATATTGATAACGCACCATTGGGCGTTCTCATGGCGGGAGCATCTTGTCAGCGAAATGGTGCAACAACTGACACCGATGGCCTCAGCCCCAGTAGTTTTACTATTGGCTGCACGGGGGGGCTATGTTTGAAAGATGACGCGAGTTATGCGTCGAGTGACTGGTCAGCGGCAACGACGTCAAACACTACCGTGGCAGAACCGTGGTGGCCCGCAAGCAAAGGCGGATTGTGGAATGATGATGAAACCACTAAGCCAGGTCGCGATCCTGTCAGTTCGAGCAATTGCGACTCGTTCACTGGTGGTGTTCCCTTGGGAACTTACAGTGGCGTTCCTGCCATGCGGGGTGTTGCTAAGCAACCTGAGTACTTGATCGAAGTATTTCAACGTAAGCATGTCCGAATCAATCTTGATGAGACGCAAGTGACATCTACAGGCGAGAAAGCCAATCAGTGGTCGACAATGTATCGAATTACCGCCCGTGGCTTCGGTTATTCACAGCGAACGCAGGTAGTTTTGCAGTCGGTGTTTTTCCCATAATTTTGATTCTTTTGAATCACCTGTTGTTAATATCTATTTAATGCTGAATAAATTATTCAGGAGCACGTTGTGAAATTATCTATCGTTTTAAAAGCAGGAGTCCTCCTTACTGGATTGTCCGGTGTGGTAGGTATCTTTGCTACTCCATTGGATGTATCTACGCCTCGCGATGTGATACCGCCGAATATTGTTACGAGTGCCAACAAGCCAATGATGATGCTCGCAGCATCGAAGGATCATTCGCTTTTTGGTCCTATCTATTCTGATTTTGAAGATCTTGATAATGATGGTATTATTGATACTACATTCAAGCCTTCTTTTAAATATTACGGATATTTTGATGCGACGAAATGCTACTCATATGACGGCGCAAGTAACCAATTCAATCCAAGTGCATTAGCCACTCAAACGACAGTGACCGTGGGCACAGTCACTTCCATAAAATACAGCTGTTCATCGGCACAGTCTTATTGGAGTGGTAATTTTCTTAATTGGGCGACAATGACCCGGTTGGATACTGTGCGCAAGATGCTGTATGGTGGCTATCGCTCTACCGATAGCAATGGCTCTACTGTATTGATGGGGTCACGACTGGTTTACGATGCGCATTCGTTTGTTAAATACTATAAAGAATCGGATATACGTGACTACACGCCTTTCACACAAGCCAGCTTAACGAAAACAACGGGCGCTAACGCGAATGTTTATGCTGGTTTGAGTATCTGTGTTACCGGTAACAGCGAGGATCCAAAGACGTCTCAGCCTGTCATGCGATTGGTCAAAGGGAATGTGCGATTTTGGTCTACGGTGGAGATTCAATTGTGCCGTTGGCATGATACAGATGGTTATAGCCAAGGCACTTTTGGGCCGAAGTTGGCGCGATTTTATTCAGATATCGATAAAGGTAATGGCGGTGTAAAGCACGAAATCACAATTCCCAACAAAGTCGGAGATGGCGCTACATATTCGGGGATTGGTCCAGATTTGAACGTGCGCGTGAAAGTATGTGACCCCAATTATCTTGGAGAGGAGCGTTGTCAAGCGTTTCCCCCGGCATCAACCACCAACTTCAAGCCATACGGCCTCCTTCAAGAGTTTGGCTATCCAAAAAATGCGGGTGATGCTGCGCGTGTAGAGTTTGGTTTGATTACCGGAAGTTATGATAAGAAGAATACAGCCGGTGCATTGCGAAAAAATATCCGTGATTTAGAGGATGAGATAAATCGCACCACTGGTGTTTTTTGTCACAGTCTATTATCCGGATGCAGCGCCACTTTGGCGGCTCCGGATAGCCGACCCACGGGGGTTGGGGCGATAAAGGCATTTGACTCTATATTGCTGTACGGCCGCACATCGGGGCACAGCTATGGCGGAGGTAATACGCCAAGTGGCTCTGGTGAAACAGATTTGCCCGCGTGGGGTAATCCTATCGGTGAAATGGTTGTTCAAGCGTTGCAATATTATGCCTACAATGGTTCGACACCAACGCCGACTAATCCGTCGTCGGGTACAAACGATGCGAGCGTGGGAATGCCCGTCGCCAGTTGGAGTGATACCCTGGCCAATACTACGGCACGTGCAAAGTACGGCAATGCTGTTTGCCGACCACTCAATATATTGACATTTTCTTCAAGTGCACTGAGTTTCGATGGGCAAGCTGCCACACCTTTTGGCACGTTGCCCAACTCCGGTGGAGGACTCGACTCGTTTGTTAATAAAATTGGAGATGCTGAGGGGATCACTGGCACACTGCGCTCAATAGGTTCCGTTTCTGGCAAAGGCCTGACTGCTGCAGATGATCAGAATTCTTGTGCAGCGAAGACGGTGACCTCGTTGGCCAATGTGAATGGTGTATGTCCGGAGGCGCCAGCGATGGGCGGCACCTATCAGGTAGCCGGGGCTGCACTTTATGGCAACACAACCAAGATACGCACATTGGCTACTCCACCCGCAGATTTGGCAAAAGTAGAAAATGCCTTGAAAGTTCGCACAATGGCGGCGTCTCTTTCGGGTGGTGCCCCCCGCATTGACGTTCCAGTTCCTGGCTCGAATCCCAAGAAGTACGTGTATATAACACCTGAGAGTGTACAAAATGGCGGTAAGGTCAGTGCTCCATTAACATTCGCATCGATCAGCTCTGGTGCAACCTACGGTGCATTTATCGTGACATGGAACGATATCTTGATGGGGGGCGACTATGACATGGACATCACTGGTTTTCTTCGTTATGACCTGATTGCTAATGCTGCATCCCCATCGGGTTGGGATATAAAAATTACTACTGATATTCCTGGGGTATGTGGCGGTGCTGCAGGTACCCACGGGTTTAGTATCATTGGTGTTCAAAAGGGTGGATCAAGCGCGAATGGGCGGTATCTTACGCACCAACACGGTGGTGGTAGTTCAACGTTTGCCACGCTCACAGGAATGCCAGCAACATCCGAGTATCTTTGCGGTGATGTTACTTATCAAAACACAATTCTTACAGGTACAACAAAATATAAGGATTCGGTATGTGCTGTCACGGGTACTGGTGCTACCGGAGATTCAGCAATTCCTACCTTGGCAAATTATTGCAGCGTTAAAAATGCTGATTATTTGGTGGGTAAGACATTCAATATGGTGGGTGAAACTGATGCCCTTATCAAAGATCCATTGTGGTACGCCGGAAAATATGGTTTTTTCAAGTCTAGCACCAAGAATACTGATGGCACTTACAGCAATGTAGCTATGCCGTCCACGCAAGACACGTGGGACAGCGCGGGGGCCGATGGTAGTGTTGGCTCAGATGGTCAGCCTGATGGATATTTCTTGGCGCGCCGGCCTGAGTTGTTGGAGTCCCAGCTGCGCAAGGCACTGGATGCTGCTGCCAAAAACTCCAATGCGGCACCCGCAATTTCTTCGGCACAACTGGTCGCCGATGGCTATAAGTACGTGGTGAAGTTTGACAGCGCTACCGTGACCGGTGCATTGGAGGCTTACAAAGTCGATTCCGAGGGAGAGTTTGCTGCGACTCCAAATTGGGAGGCCGGCGCTCTGTTGGCGGCTCGCGCGAGTAGTAGTAGTCGGGCTATCATCACGAATAATGGCAACGGATCTTCAGCTGGTGTCGCTTTTCGATGGGCTTCGTTGCCTGCGCCATACGTAACGCAGATGACAACTGCCAGTACCAATGTATTGACTAATGCCAATGCGGAATTAGCGCTGAATTATATTCGCGGCGACCAAACGCTTGAGGGGCTCAATGGGCTGCGTCAGCGTGAGAGTGGTCTTCTTGGCCCTGTGGTGAATGGTACTCCTTGGATTCAGAGTACACCAAGTTCTACATTGCCTGGCATTACTGCTGATGGTTATAGTGCCTTCTTTGCTGCACAGAAAAATCGAACCAAGCTGTTATGGGTTGCGGCAAATGACGGCATGTTGCATGCTTTTAATCCCTCAAATGGCCAAGAGGTTTTTGCCTATGTGCCAGGCACTCTTGCGAACAGATTGGCTGAAATCCCATTGCAAAGGGGTACAACGGCGCGTACTAAGTTGAGTAATGTCAATTTTGTCACGGGTGCAGAAAGTCAGCCAGTCGGAACTGTATGGCCTTATGTGGATGGAAATCCTTTTGTGGCCGATGTCAAGGTGGGGACGGATTGGAAGACCTATGTTTTTGGCACACTGGGACGTGGGGGTAAAGGCATATTTGCTTTGGACGCTACGGTCGTTGCCGATTTAACTGAATCAAATGCAGCCAATGTTTTTAAATGGCAATTTACTTCGGACGATGATGGGGATCTAGGATATATCACTGGCGACGTTTCTGTTCATTCGGCATCCAATCAAGCATTGCCTGTTGTTAAGTTGAATAATGGAAAGTACGCGCTGATCCTAGGTAATGGTAATAAGTCAACATCGGGTAAGGCGGCCTTGTTTATTCTGTATATGGAAGGACCCAATGTCAGCAGTTGGACTGGTCGTTATGTAAAAATCGTCGCAGATGCGGGAACTGGCAATGGACTGTCAGCGCCGCGTTGGGAGGATATTGATGGAAACGGCACGGCTGATGTGGTTTATGCCGGTGATTTGAAGGGTAATCTCTGGAAATTCAATATTTCGAGTATCGATCCCGCAGTTTGGGATGTGGCTTACAAGGCTAGCGGTGTGAACAAGCCTCTGTATACAGCCACCTATACCAATGTATCCAACCAGGTCATTCCGCTTCCAATCACCACGGCGCCGCAGCTGCTTTACATGGCAAAGGGCGGATTTTTGGTGAATTTTGGAACAGGCAATGCCTTTGAAACGGGGGATTTTCCGAGTGCAGGTGTTGTACAGCGGGTCTACGGGATATGGGATCGTCCGGGCATGGGCACTTCGGGTGGGCGTGCGCTGCCCACAGGCTTGACTACTCTGGCATCGCGGACATATTCTCGTGACTCTGATGGAGTTGTGACGGTGAGTGCTGGAGCGACGATGGACTGGTCGACAAAAGATGGCTGGTATCTGAATCTTCCTGGCGCTTCAGAGGCTGTGCTATCAGACCCATCCGTCGATGCAGGCGTGATGTCTTTCGTAGCGGTCCGTCCCAAAACAACAACTGACGAGTGTTCATCGACACCGAATGCAGCATTGTTCACCGTTGATCCTATCTCTGGCCGTGCCGAGCGCAACACACAAGGCACCATAGAGGTTGCGTCGGTGAAGGTGATTGTTGCCGCTAAGGAAATTGGCGATCAGAAGGTCAAAGTTGTGAATGATCGAACCAAAAAACCCTTCACCAAGACGTGTAAGGCAGGTGAAGCCGGATGCACCTGTGTTGGAGCAACTTGCACCAAGGATGCCCCTATTTGCGCTGCCGGTCAGCGTGCGAAACGAGTGACTGGACGAAGCGCTGATGCGATTTTGTGCACTAGCTCGGCTCCACGTTTGCAATGGCGTGAAATTCCTGGTCTAAGGACAAACCAATGACAAAGAAGCGATATCAAAAGGGTTTTACCCTGATTGAATTAATGATTGTTGTAGCGATTATTGGAATTTTGGCAGCGGTGGCCTATCCGTCCTACAAGGAGTACATCGCGCGTTCTCGCAGGGCAGAGGCTAGAACCATTTTGATTGCAAGCCAGCAGTGGATGGAGCGGTTCTATACGGAAAATTTCCGCTATGATAAAACTAGCGCAGCAACCCCTGTGGCTGTTACCGATTCTTCGCAATTTCCATCTCGTTTCAGTGTGTCGCCCACTCCGGGTCAAGGGGCGCCGGTATATGACATAACGGTTGTGGTGACTAACAATGTCCGGGATGTCTATTCGGTACAGGCTACGCGCAAGGCTGGATCTTCCATGGCTGCTGATCGTTGTGGAGACTTTTCCATTGATCATCTTGGACGAAGAGATTTGACTAATTATTCAGGTTTTTCCAGCAAGGCAGCAGCGATTGAGGCCTGTTGGAAATAGTTTTTGAGCTTCATGGGAACCCAATCACAGCAGCGTGGTTGGGTTTTTTTTTGCCGGAGGTCTTTTGATTTGTAAAAATAATGTGGGGATTTTTGAAGGTGCCGAGCATTTGATGGACATTGCAATAGCGAACGCCCACGAGGGATTGTGGCGAACTTCACCGAACCCCAGGGTTGGCTGTGTGATCGCCGATGCGAGCGGAGTCGTATTGGGCCAAGGCTCCACCCAACGCGCGGGCGGTCCCCATGCTGAAGTTGTGGCTTTGCGTGATGCTCGGCTTAGGGGGCATTCAGTAGTAGGTTCCACAGCATATGTCACGCTGGAGCCCTGCTCGCACCATGGACGCACAGGGCCATGTTGCGATGTGCTAGTGAATGCGGGCATTGCCAAAGTAGTAGCGTCATTGGCCGACCCGAATCCTTTGGTGGCGGGCAAGGGCTTTTCCCGTTTACGAGCCTCAGGTGTCGCAGTAGAGGTTGGACAGAGGGGCGACGAGTCGCGTGAGCTAAACCTTGGCTTCTTCAGCCGCATGGTGCGAAAAATCCCCTGGGTGCGTATGAAAATTGCCGCCTCGTTGGACGGAAACATGGCGCTTCTGAATGGGGCCAGTCAGTGGATCACGGGGCCTGAAGCACGAGCCGACGGGCACGCGTGGCGCGCCCGAGCGTGTGCTATTTTGGCGGGTATTGGCACCGTTCTTGCCGATGATCCCCGGTTGGATGTGCGCGGGATTCACACGGAGCGACAGCCCATTCTGGTGCTCGTAGATAGCGAGTTGCAGGTGCCTTTAAATGCTTCTATTTTTATAGCTGATCGCGCCGTATATATCTACGCAGCAATCGAACATGAGGCAAAACAACGCGCATTGGAGGAACTGGGTGCGACCGTGATCGTTTTGCCTAATGACCAAGGAAAGGTGGATTTGTCGGAAATGATGAAAGACTTGGCACGCCGTGAAATCAATGAATTGCACGTCGAGGCGGGTAGTAGGCTCAATGGTTCCCTGGTACGCGAAGGGTTGGTTGATGAATTTTTGGTCTACCTGGCACCGAAGTTGATTGGCACAGGGCTTGGAATGTTGCAGTGGGGCCCATTCACAGAGCTTTCACAGGCGTTGTCACTCGAGTTCGCGGGAGTAGACCGCGTAGGGCCTGATGTGCGTTTGCTAGCCCGGGTCATTGGGCGGGATCGCTTCTAACGGCCCGCCTTTTCCTGCGCTGTGGTTGCCTGCCCCTTATTTGCGTACATATCCAAGGCAGGCGCCCGCGTTGGGTGCTCCCTTGCATTCGCGCGTGAGCCTTCGGTCGCGCTCTGTTGTAGTTTCTTCCGATGTGCTGCGTTGGTGTTTGATCTTGACGGCGCCTTTTTTCTTGGTTTGCTGGGCCGTCGGTTTATGTATCGTTTTTGATGTCGGCTCGACGCTGTATGCGGCTTTTGGAGTTGCAACGGCGGCCACTACAACCACTGCACCTATGGCAGCGATGAGCGCGTTGAGTAAGCGCGTGGTGACTCTGTGTTGAGTGTGCGATGGGGGTTTTATTGATGTCATGGGTGGCCTCTGGTTTGTTGTGTGGAGTAGGTCCGCTTGCATGTGTGCTGAGGGCGCTGCAATGCGAGACATGCAGTGTTTGCAATCATAGATAGGTAGCCGTCGCAGGGGTGTCTGCGATTGAGGCGATCAAAAGGCCGCATTTTCCCCGTGTTTCTTGAGGCGGAGGTACTTTGACTCTCGCGGTTGAATGGCTGTACGAATGCTTGGCCTGCGCCTTGAGGGGGCTGCTGGCTGCAACTCCGCTGAAAATTTGCTTCGAGGTATAATCCAGCGGTTTTGCATGGTGCAAGACGCACGCCTGTGGCCGTTCCAGCTGCTGGCGCAAGTAAAAAACCATGGCCTGCCATAAGGTCGGCCACATTCAAGGAAAAATTATGATCGCATCCTCTATCAAGGCCGAAGTCGTCAAGGCAAACGCCCGCGCTGCCAACGACACTGGTAGCCCAGAAGTGCAAGTGGCCCTGCTGACCGCCCGCATCAACGAACTGACCCCCCACTTCAAGACGCACGCCAAGGACCACCATGGTCGCCGTGGCCTGCTGCGCATGGTGAGCCGTCGTCGTAAGCTGCTGGACTACCTGAAGGCCAAGGACGCTGACCGTTACACCGCGCTGATCGCCAAGTTGGGTCTGCGCAAGTAATTTTCATTGCATGCGAAAACGCCTGGGTTAGTCCGCTAGCTCAGGCGTTTTTTACTTCGGAGTCGCAAAACAGAGCGAAGCTGTGTCATTCCAATGAGGTTGCGACCAATGGCTGGTACGCAGTTTCACTGGAATGGCATCGTGTTCTGAATTGCCCTCCAGAACAATCTGGTAGTGCGCTACCAGCTATCAAAACAGGAGCTGAACATGAGCATTTTCAACAAAGTCACCAAGTCTTTCCAATGGGGTGACAAGACCGTCATCATGGAAACGGGTGAGATTGCCCGCCAAGCCTCCGGCGCTGTGCTGGTGAATATTGATGACACCGTGGTGCTGGCCACCGTGGTCGCTTCCAAGGGCGCCAAGCCCGGTCAGGACTTTTTCCCTCTGACGGTGGACTACATTGAAAAGACATACGCTGCAGGCAAGATTCCTGGCAGCTTCTTCAAGCGTGAAGCCAAGCCCAGCGAACACGAAACCCTGACCAGCCGCCTGATTGACCGTCCGATCCGTCCACTGTTCCCAGAAGGTTTCTTCAACGAAGTGCACGTGGTGATCCACACCGTGTCGTTGAACCCCGAAGTGGATGCTGACATCGCTGCCCTGATCGCTACCAGCGCAGCCTTGGCCATCTCCGGCATCCCCTTCAATGGTCCCATTGGTGCGGCACGCGTGGGTTACATCAACGGCGAATACGTTCTGAACCCTGGCCAAACAGCGCGCAAGGGCTCGCAAATGGACCTGGTGGTTGCTGGGACCGAAGCCGCTGTGCTGATGGTGGAATCCGAAGCCCAGCAGCTCTCCGAAGAAATCATGCTTGGCGCCGTAGTGTTCGGTCACCAACAAGGCAATGTGGCTATCAATGCCATCCATGATCTGGTGCGCGACGCGGGCAAGCCGGTGTGGCAATGGGCTGCTCCTGCCAAGGACGAAGCCCTGATCGCCAAGGTTGGCGCTCTGGCCACTGACAAGCTGCGTGCAGCTTACCAAAACCGCAACAAGCAAGCCCGCACGCAGGCCTGCCGCGAAGCCTATGCTTCCGTCATGGCTGCACTGAAGGCTGAAGGCGCTGACTTTGACTCCGTCAAGGTCGAAGGCATGCTGTTCGACATCGAAGCCGGCATCGTGCGCAGTCAGATTCTGGCGGGCGAGCCTCGCATCGACGGTCGTGATACGCGCACTGTGCGTCCTATCGAAATCCGCAGCAGCGTGTTGCCACGTGCCCACGGCTCGTCGTTGTTCACGCGTGGTGAAACTCAGGCGCTGGTCGTGACCACACTGGGCACCGAGCGTGATGCGCAGCGCATCGACGCACTGGCGGGCGAGTATGAAGACCGTTTCATGATGCACTACAACATGCCTCCCTTTGCCACTGGCGAAGTGGGTCGCATGGGTTCGACCAAGCGCCGCGAAATCGGTCACGGCCGTCTGGCCAAGCGTGCTCTGGTGGCAGTGCTGCCATCGAAGGAAGAGTTCCCCTACACCATGCGTGTGGTCTCGGAAATCACCGAATCCAACGGTTCGTCGTCCATGGCTTCGGTCTGCGGCGGCTGTCTGTCGATGATGGACGCTGGCGTGCCCATGAAAGCCCATGTGGCTGGTATTGCCATGGGTCTGATCAAGGATGCCAACCGTTTTGCCGTGCTGACCGACATCCTGGGTGACGAAGATCACCTGGGTGACATGGATTTCAAGGTGGCAGGTACGACCGCTGGTATCACGGCGCTTCAGATGGACATCAAGATCCAGGGCATCACCAAGGAAATCATGGAAGTCGCTTTGGCTCAGGCCAAGGAAGCGCGCGTGCACATCCTGGGCAAAATGCAAGAAGCCATGGGTGAGGCCAAGACCGAAGTGTCGAACTTCGCTCCCAAGCTGTACACGATGAAGATCAACCCCGAGAAGATCCGTGACGTGATCGGTAAGGGCGGTTCCGTGATCCGTGCGCTGACTGAAGAAACCGGTTGCCAGATCAACATCGAAGAAGATGGCACGATCACTATCGCTGCGACCGACGCCGCCAAGGCCGATGAAGCGAAGAAGCGCATCGAGCAAATCACGGCAGAAGTCGAGATTGGCAAGATCTACGAAGGCCCTGTGACCAAGATCCTGGACTTCGGTGCCCTTATCAATCTGCTGCCCGGTAAGGATGGTTTGTTGCACATCAGTCAGATTGCGCACGAGCGTGTCGAGAAGGTGTCTGACTACCTGACCGAAGGCCAGATCGTCAAGGTCAAGGTCATGGAGACGGATGAAAAGGGCCGCGTCAAGTTGTCCATGAAAGTTTTGGCCGAGCGTCCCGCTGGCGGTGGCGAGCGCCCTGCGCCTGCAGAGCGTGGTGACCGCGAGCCTCGCCGTGACCATGGTCGCGACGGTGGTCGTCAGCCCGCCGAGCAGCAGCAGCAACAATCCCTGTTGTCGGATGGTGCGTCCGAGCAGATCGTTGGTTAAACGGTAGATTGCTATTGATTTTATAGCTGCCGGCGCTTTTGTGTAAAGCGCTAGCGGCTAGAATCGTTTGAAATTTTCTTTCGATGAACCGCAACATGCGCGCTGTTGAGATCACGTCTTTTGGCGGTCCTGAAGTTTTGAAGCTGGGCGAACGCCCTGTGCCGCAGCCGGGTGCTGGCGAGGTGTTGATTCGTGTCCGTGCGAGCGGCATCAATCGCCCAGATGTGCTGCAGCGCTTGGGTCACTACGCGCCACCTCCCGGAACTTCCGACCTTCCGGGTCTGGAGGTGGCTGGTGTCGTGGAGTCGGGTGATGCTGCAGCCATGGCTGCAGCGGGCGTTCGTATTGGTGACCGTGTTTGTGCGCTGGTGGCGGGTGGTGGGTATGCCGAGTGGTGTGTCGCACCGGTTGTGCAGTGCTTGCCGGTGCCCGAGGGCTTCAGTGATGTAGAGGCGGCGTCGTTGCCTGAGACCTTCTTCACGGTATGGAGCAATGTTTTTGATCGCGGCCGTTTGCAGGCGGGGGAGACTCTGCTTGTGCAGGGTGGCACCAGTGGAATTGGTGTCACAGCCATTCAACTCGCCCGGGCGTTTGGTGCAGTGGTTATCGCCACGGCGGGCAGTGATGACAAATGTGCGGCCTGTCTGGCGCTCGGAGCGCACCATGCCATCAACTACAAGTCGCAGGACTTTGTGGCTGAGGTGAAGAGCGTGACTCAGGGGCGGGGCGTTGACGTAGTGCTCGACATGGTCGGCGGCGACTATGTCGCGCGCGAAGTGGAGTGCTTGGCCGAGGATGGTCGTATTGTGATCATCGCAGTGCAAGGTGGCGTCAAAAGCGGCTTCAATGCGGGGCTTGTCTTGCGGCGGCGACTCACTATCACGGGTTCTACGCTGCGCCCGCGTCCTGTGGCGTTCAAAGGAGCGATTGCGCTCGCCCTGCGTGCGCAGGTATGGCCTTTGTTGGCTGCGGGCAAAGTACGTCCAGTCATCCATAGCACGTTTGCGGCGGCGGATGCTTGCCAGGCCCATGCCTTGATGGAGTCGAACCAGCACATCGGCAAGATTGTTTTGACGTGGTAACCATGAACAGTAAGAAAAAACTCATCGCCGGTAATTGGAAGATGAACGGCAGCTTGGCTGCCAATGAGGCATTGTTGAAGGCACTCATTGCCGGTCTGGGTGATGTGGCGTGTGACGTTGCGGTGGCTGTGCCCGCGCCCTATCTCGCGCAGGTGCAGTTGCTGACCGCTGGAGCGGCAGTCGCCGTGGCGGCACAGGATGTGTCCCGGTTTGAATCGGGGGCCTATACGGGCGAGATTTCTGCCGGCATGCTCAAGGACTTTGGTGTGCGTTATGCGTTGGTGGGGCATTCAGAGCGCCGCCAGTACCATGGTGAAACGGATGTGGTGGTGGCAGAGAAGGCTCAGCACGCGTTGGCTGCGGGTATCACTCCTATCGTCTGTGTGGGCGAAACGCTGCAGGAGCGTGAGGCGGGGCAGACAGAGTCTGTTGTCAAGCGTCAGCTTGCGGCGGTGATTCACCTCAATGGTCATTGCATCAGCGAAATCGTGGTGGCGTATGAGCCAGTCTGGGCCATTGGCACTGGGCGCACAGCATCACCAGAGCAGGCGCAGGCGGTCCATGCGGTGCTGCGCGCACAGCTCTCGGCAGCGAGCGAGCATGCCGACCGCGTCCGCCTTTTGTATGGCGGCAGCATGAATGCGGCCAATGCTGCGCAATTGCTGGCGCAGCCCGATATTGACGGTGGACTGGTTGGAGGAGCTTCGTTGAAAGCCCCCGACTTTTTGCAAATTATTGCTGCGGCCCGTTAAAGCCTCAGCGAAGCTATTCAATCAGGAGTGAACAGAGAATGAACGTGATCGTGAATGTGATTTTGGCGGTGCAGATGTTGGCGGCCCTGGTGATGATTGGCCTAATCTTGATTCAGCATGGCAAGGGTGCGGATATGGGGGCGGCATTTGGCAGTGGCAGCTCTGGCAGTTTGTTTGGTGCGAGTGGAAGTGCCAATTTCTTGTCTCGCACCACGGCGGTGCTTGCCGCTGTATTTTTTGTTTCCACCCTGGCATTGGCTTACTTTGGCAATGCACGGCCTGCAACATCGGGCAGTGTGCTGGAGGCTCCTGCCGCTGTGCCATCGGGTGCACCAGCAACGCCGGATGCTGCGGTTGTGCCAGCAATGCCTGCCTCCGGCGCTGCGCAGATTCCGACTAAATAATCTGCACGAATTTGGGCGCTCAAGGTCGAAGCAGGGTTTTTCCGGAGTAGAATTCCGGATTGTCTGGGAAGCCAAAACCGCAAGGTTCCTCATGCCATCCAGATACAAAAATCAGCCGTCGTGGTGAAATTGGTAGACACGCTATCTTGAGGGGGTAGTGGCGAAAGCTGTGCGAGTTCGAGTCTCGCCGACGGCACCAAAACAAAGGCCTGCCTGCATGATCCGTCTGGGGTCGTGACGGGCAAGGCCACAGCGGTGAGCACATCCTCAAGATGAACCTCGATCAGTACCTCCCCGTCCTTTTGTTCATCTTGGTCGGCATCGCCGTAGGCGTTGTCCCTCTGGTGCTCGGCTACATACTGGGCCCCAACCGCCCGGATGCCGCGAAGAATTCCCCCTACGAATGTGGCTTTGAAGCCTTCGAGGACGCGCGCATGAAATTCGATGTGCGCTACTACCTCGTCGCCATTCTTTTCATTCTGTTTGATCTCGAAATCGCATTCCTGTTTCCTTGGGCGGTGACGTTGCATGAGGTGGGTGTTGCGGGCTTCGTGGCGGTCGTTATTTTTCTGGCCATCCTGGTCGTGGGGTTTGCCTACGAGTGGAAAAAGGGTGCCCTGGACTGGGAATGAGCGAGCTTCAACAAGGACTGATGCAATGATTGAAGGCGTGATGAAGGAAGGCTTTATCACCACGAGCTATGACTCGGTGGTGAATTGGGCCAAAACTGGCTCGCTGTGGCCCATGACATTTGGTCTGGCCTGCTGTGCGGTTGAGATGATGCATGCGGCAGCGGCTCGTTACGACATTGGTCGCTTCGGTGCTGAAGTGTTTCGCGCAAGCCCTCGGCAGTCCGATCTGATGATTGTGGCCGGAACGCTGTGCAACAAAATGGCGCCCGCGCTGCGCAAGGTGTACGACCAGATGTCGGAGCCTCGCTGGGTGCTGTCGATGGGTTCGTGTGCCAATGGGGGTGGTTACTACCACTACAGCTATTCTGTGGTGCGCGGTTGTGATCGCATCGTCCCGGTGGATGTGTATGTGCCAGGCTGCCCTCCCACGGCAGAAGCGCTGATCTACGGGATCATCCAGCTGCAGCAGAAAATCCGCCGCACCAACACTATTGCTCGCGTCTGAAGGGTTGATGATGACTGCTGTTGCCATTCGGCCCGAAATTCTCAAAAACAATATCGTTGCAGCACTGGGGGCGAAAGTGCGGCAGATCACGGTGGCTCTGGATGAGGTCACTGTGGTTGTGGCTGCTGAGGACTATCTTGATGCCATGCGCCTGCTGCGTGATGCGGAGAGTTGCCGTTTCGAGCAATTGATCGATTTGTGCGGGGTGGACTATTCCGCGTACGCCGATGCGGTGAATGAAGGCTCTCGCTATTGTGTGGTGTCGCATTTGCTGTCCGTGAGTCTGAATCAGCGCGTGCGCGTCAAGGTGTTCTGTGTAGATGACGACTTTCCTGTCGTGGCCTCGGTGTCCGATCTGTGGAACTCGGCAAACTGGTATGAGCGCGAAGCTTTTGACTTGTTTGGCATCGTGTTCGATGGTCACAATGATCTGCGCCGTATCCTGACCGATTACGGCTTCATTGGTCATCCGTTTCGCAAGGACTTTCCACTGTCTGGACATGTTGAGATGCGCTACGACGCCGAGCAGCGTCGGGTGGTTTATGAGCCGGTGTCGATTGAGCCGCGCGAAATCACGCCACGCATCATTCGCGAAGACAAGTACGGAGGCCTGCACTAAAGGCGCCTCTCGCCCTATGTGACCCACCATGGCTGAAATCAAGAACTATTCCCTGAACTTCGGGCCGCAGCACCCTGCGGCGCACGGCGTGCTGCGCCTGGTGCTTGAGCTTGATGGCGAAGTTGTGCAGCGCGCGGATCCGCACATTGGTTTGCTGCACCGTGCCACCGAAAAGCTGGCTGAGCACAAGACCTACATTCAGTCGTTGCCCTATATGGATCGACTGGACTACGTGTCCATGATGTGCAATGAGCACGCTTACTGTCTGGCTATCGAGAAGCTCCTGGGTCTGGAAGTGCCTATCCGCGCCCAGTACATCCGTGTGATGTTCTCCGAGATCACTCGCCTGCTGAATCACCTCATGTGGCTTGGCTCGCATGGCAACGATTGCGGTAGTTCCACTATCTTGATCTACACCTTTCGCGAACGAGAAGACTTGTTCGATATGTACGAAGCCGTCTCGGGCGCACGCATGCATGCGGCTTATTTCCGTCCAGGCGGCGTGTACCGTGACCTGCCGGACTCCATGCCGCAGTACAAGATCAGCAAGATCAAGAACGCCAAGGCCCTGGAGGCCATGAACCAGAACCGCCAGGGTTCGATGCTCGATTTCATTGACGACTTCACGCAACGCTTCCCTGCCTGTGTGGATGAGTACGAGACGCTGCTCACAGACAATCGCATTTGGAAGCAGCGCACGGTGGGCATCGGCGTGGTGCCGCCTGATCGCGCGTTGAATCTTGGTATGACCGGCCCCATGATCCGTGGATCCGGTATCGCATGGGATCTGCGCAAAACACAGCCCTACGATGTTTATGACCGCATGGATTTCGACATTCCGGTGGGCAAGACGGGCGACTGCTACGACCGCTATCTCGTGCGCGTGCAGGAAATGCGCGAGTCCAACCGCATCATCAAGCAGTGCGTTGACTGGCTGCGAGTCAATCCCGGCCCCGTGATTACCGACAACCACAAGGTGGCTGCTCCTGATCGCGAATCCATGAAGTCCAACATGGAAGAGCTGATTCATCATTTCAAGCTGTTCACCGAAGGCTTCCACGTCCCCGAGGGCGAAGCCTATGCCGCCGTCGAGCACCCCAAGGGCGAATTCGGCATTTATCTGGTGAGCGACGGTGCTAACAAGCCCTACCGCCTGAAGATTCGTGCGCCCGGCTTTGCGCACTTGGCCACACTCGACGAGATGGCCCGAGGCCACATGATCGCTGACGCTGTGGCCATCATCGGCACCATGGATATCGTGTTCGGGGAGATTGACCGATGAGCAGTACCGAATCGAAGAACCTGACCGCTGGTGCCATAACCGAGGCAACACTCACCCGCTTTGCGTGCGAAGTGGCCAAGTACCCGCCCGAGCAGGCGCAGTCCGCCGTGATGGCTTGCCTGACCATCGTGCAGCAGGAGCAGGGCTGGGTCAGCGTCGAGAGCGAGGCTGTGATCGCAGAGTACCTTGGCATGGCCCAGATCGCGGTGCATGAAGTCACCACGTTCTACAACATGTATAACCAGCAGCCGACAGGCAAGTACAAGCTCAACGTCTGTACCAATCTGCCTTGCCAGCTGCGCGACGGCCAGAAGGCGTTGCACCACCTTGAGAAGAAGCTGGGCGTGACCATGGGCGAGACCACGTCCGATGGCATGTTCACCCTGCAGCAGTGCGAGTGTCTCGGCGCTTGCGCCGATGCGCCGGTGATGCTGGTCAACGACCGCACCATGTGTAGCTTTATGGACAACGACAAGCTCGACCAGCTCGTGGACGGTCTTCGTGCCGCTGAGGGGCAAGCATGATCACCGCCGCACAGAAGATCCTCTCGCAGTTCCAGGCCACCGGCGTTCAGACCTGCTTCCATGACCGTCACATCAATCCGCAGATTGTTGCGGGCCTCGATGGCACGAACTGGAGTATCAAGGACTACGAGGCGCGTGGTGGCTACGCCGCCTTGCGCAAGATCCTTGCCCAGGGTGAAGGCGAAGGCCTCACCCAGGACCAAGTGATCGCCACCGTCAAGGAGTCGGGTCTGCGTGGCCGTGGCGGTGCGGGTTTTCCCACCGGCCTCAAGTGGAGCTTCATGCCCCGCTCGTTCCCCGGCCAGAAGTACCTCGTGTGCAACTCCGACGAAGGTGAGCCAGGGACTTGCAAGGACCGCGACATCCTTCAGTTCAATCCACACATCGTCATCGAAGGCATGATCATCGCGGCGTACGCGATGGGCATCTCTGTGGGCTACAACTACATCCACGGCGAGATTTTCCAGACTTATGACCGCTTCGAGGAAGCCCTTGAAGAAGCGCGAGCCGCCGGTTACCTGGGCGACAAGATCCTGGGTAGCAATTTCAGCTTCCAGCTGCATGCCGCCCACGGTTTCGGCGCCTACATTTGTGGCGAAGAAACCGCACTGCTCGAATCACTGGAAGGTAAGAAGGGGCAGCCGCGCTTCAAGCCGCCGTTCCCAGCCAGCTTCGGCCTGTATGGCAAGCCTACGACCATCAACAACACTGAAACCTTTGCGGCCGTGCCGTGGATCATCCGTAACGGTGGTGCGGCTTATCTTGAATGTGGCAAGCCCAACAACGGCGGCACCAAGATTTTTTCTGTGTCTGGTGATGTGGAAAAGCCTGGTAACTATGAAATTCCGCTGGGCACGCCCTTTGCCAAGTTGCTTGAACTGGCCGGTGGCGTGCGCAAGGGGCGTCAGCTCAAAGCTGTGATTCCTGGTGGTTCGTCGTCTCCTGTGCTGCCAACGTCCATCATCATGGACTGCACGATGGATTACGACTCCATTGCCAAGGCTGGCTCCATGTTGGGTTCGGGTGCAGTCATTGTCATGGACGACTCGCGGAGCATGGTCGAGAGCCTGCTGCGTCTGTCGTATTTCTATTCGCACGAGTCCTGCGGTCAGTGCACGCCTTGCCGTGAAGGAACGGGCTGGATGTGGCGGGTGATTGACCGTATTCAGCATGGGCAGGGCCGTGACGGTGATCTGGACCTGCTCAATTCGGTGGCAGACAACATTCAAGGTCGCACGATTTGCGCCCTCGGCGATGCTGCAGCAATGCCCGTGCGCGCCATGATCAAACACTTCCGTCCCGAGTTTGAGGCACTGATCCGGACCAAGGCCGTGCAGGCTGCGACCTCCGTTTGATCGCGAGAGAACATATGGTTGAAATTGAACTGGACGGTCAGAAAGTAGAAGTCGCCGAAGGTTGCATGGTGATGCATGCAGCCGAAAAGGCCGGTACCTACATTCCCCATTTCTGTTACCACAAGAAGCTTTCGATCGCGGCCAACTGCCGCATGTGCCTGGTGGATGTGGAAAAAGCCCCCAAGCCCATGCCTGCCTGCGCCACGCCCGTGACGCAAGGCATGGTCGTGCGCACCAAGAGCGACAAGGCGATCAAGGCCCAGCAGTCGGTCATGGAGTTCCTGCTCATCAACCACCCGCTGGATTGCCCCATTTGCGACCAAGGCGGCGAATGCCAATTGCAGGATTTGGCCGTGGGCTACGGTGGCTCTTCCTCGCGCTATGAGGAAGAGAAGCGCGTCGTGCCCGTCAAGGATGTTGGTCCGCTGATTTCCATGCAGGAAATGAGCCGCTGCATTCACTGCACCCGTTGCGTGCGTTTTGGTCAGGAAGTGGCCGGCGTGATGGAATTGGGCATGATCCACCGTGGCGAGCATTCCGAAATCACCACCGTGGTCGGCGATACGATCGACTCCGAGCTGTCGGGCAACATGATCGATATTTGTCCCGTGGGCGCGTTGACCAGCAAGCCGTTTCGCTACAGCGCTCGCACCTGGGAACTGTCGCGCCGCCGCTCGGTCAGTCCGCACGATTCGACCGGTTCCAATCTGATTGTCCAGGTCAAGAATCACAAGGTTATGCGTGTGGTCCCGCTGGAGAACGAGGCCGTCAACGAATGCTGGATCGCTGATCGCGATCGTTTTTCTTACGAAGCGCTCAATGGTGGTGATCGCCTGACCCAGCCTATGCTCAAGCATGGCGGCATGTGGAAGGAAGTCGATTGGCAGACTGCGTTGGAGTATGTCGCCAACGGCTTGAAGAACATCAAGAACGACCATGGCGCCAGTGCTATCGGTGCTTTGGTCAGCCCACATAGCACGCTTGAGGAGCTGTACCTGGCCTCGGCTTTGGTCCGCGGTATGGGGTGCGACAACATTGACTACCGCCTGCGCAATGCTGAATTTGCGGTCTCTGAAGGTATCCGTTGGCTCGGGACCTCGATCGCATCCTTGTCTGCGCTGCAGCGCGTGCTGGTCGTAGGATCTAACTTGCGCAAGGATCACCCGCTGTTCGCCCAGCGAATCCGCCAGGCCGCGCGCCATGGTTGCCAAGTCAATGCCGTCGATTCTGTCGTTCACGACTGGGCGATGCCGGTCGGACAATTTGTGGCTCAGCACGCCAGCCAATGGGTTCAGATCCTGGGCGGGATTGCTTCCGCTGTGGCCCAGGAAAAAGGCATTGCTGCTCCCGAAGGGGCCGCACCTTCGGATGATGCCGCGCAAGCGATCGCCCGTTCCCTGTTGGGCGGTGATCGCAAGGCCGTCCTGCTGGGCAACGCCGCTGCGCACCACGCGCAGGCGGCACAGCTGCTGGCGCTGGCGGGCTGGATCGCCGAGAACACGGGTGCAACAGTAGGCTATCTGACGGAAGCCGCTAACACGGTGGGAGCCCAGTTTGCGGGCGCTCAACCCGTCAATGGTGGTCTGAATGCAGGTCAAATGCTTTCCGGTGGTTTGAAGGCTGCCTTGTTGCTCAATACCGAGCCGGTTTACGACTCGGCAGCTGGTGCCCGTGCGGCTGCTGCCCTGAGTGATGCAGAGATGGTGGTTACGTTGAGCCCCTTCAAGGCCAATATGGAGTTCAGTGACGTTCTGTTGCCAATTGCCCCGTTCACCGAAACTTCGGGTAGTTTTGTCAACGCTGAAGGCCGTCTGCAAAGTTTCCACGCTGTGGTGCGCCCCCTGGGGGATACCCGCCCGGGGTGGAAGGTTTTGCGTGTACTGGCCAACTTGCTGGGCGTGCCTGGTTTCGACTTCGAAACCTCGCAGGACGTGCTAGCCCGTGCCACGGACACTCCTGCAGGCAAGTTCACACAAGTGCCCGTTGCACAGCTGTCCAACGCCGTGAAAACGGTTCCTGTGGCCACTGCCGCAGTTGGAGAACCCGCAGTCGCATCTATCTATCAACTCGACGGCTTGGTGCGCCGTTCCACGTCGCTGCAGCTGACAGCCGACGCGCGCACGGCACGTGAAGGAGTGGCTGCATGATCGACGCGATCTATAACGCGGGCCTGAACCTGCTTTCCTTTGGATGGTGGACCGGCATGGTCTGGCCGGTACTCTGGATCGTGATCAAAATCGTCTGCATCTTGGCTCCCCTGATGGGGGCTGTGGCCTATCTCACGCTGTGGGAGCGCAAGCTGCTAGGTTTCATGCAGGTGCGTCACGGTCCGAACCGCGTGGGGCCGATGGGTTTGCTGCAACCTATCGCCGACGCGCTGAAGTTGTTGACCAAGGAAATCATCCAGCCCACGGCCGCGAGCAAAGGGTTGTTTGTGCTCGGCCCGGTCATGGCTATCATGCCCGCCTTGGCGGCTTGGGTGGCGATTCCCTTTGGGCCCGACGTAGCGCTGGCCAACGTCAATGCTGGTCTGCTGCTGGTGATGGCCATCACCTCGATTGAGGTGTACGGCGTGATCATTGCTGGCTGGGCATCGAACTCCAAGTACGCGTTCTTGGGCGCATTGCGTGCGTCTGCCCAGATGGTGAGCTACGAAATTGCCATGGGCTTCTGCTTCCTCGTAGTGATCATGGTGTCGGGTAGCATGAATCTGACCGAAATTGTGATGGGGCAGGCTCGTGGCATGGCCGCAGACAAGGGGCTGACTTTTCTGTCGTGGAACTGGTTGCCCCTGTTGCCCATTTTCCTGGTGTATCTGATCTCTGGCGTTGCCGAAACAAATCGCCACCCTTTTGACGTAGTGGAAGGGGAGGCCGAAATCGTGGCCGGTCACATGGTCGAGTATTCGGGCATGGGCTTCGCGATTTTCTTTCTGGCCGAGTACGCCAGCATGTGGCTGGTGTCTATTTTGGCGGCGCTGATGTTCCTGGGCGGCTGGCTGTCGCCGATTGACAGTGCATTGTTCAACTGGATTCCTGGCTGGATTTGGCTGGGCCTCAAGACCTTCCTTGTGGTGTCCATGTTCATCTGGATTCGGGCAACCTTCCCGCGGTTTCGTTATGACCAGATCATGCGTCTGGGCTGGAAGATCTTCATCCCGGTCACGCTGGTATATCTGTTGTTTGTTGGCGGGTGGTTGCTCTCGCCCTGGAATATCTGGAAATAAGCGGGGACATCACAAATGACTGCTGTTGCTGCTGCATCTTTCTCGTTCAAGGATTTCTTCAAGAGCTTCATGCTCGTGGAGTTGCTCAAGGGCATGGCTCTTACGGGCCGGTACGCTTTTCGCCGCAAGGTGACCGTGCAGTTCCCTGAAGAGAAGACTCCTCTCTCTCCACGTTTTCGTGGTCTGCATGCCCTGCGCCGTTATGACAACGGCGAGGAGCGCTGCATTGCCTGCAAGCTGTGTGAGGCTGTTTGCCCCGCCATGGCGATCACGATTGAGTCGGATGTTCGCGCTGATGGATCTCGCCGTACCACGCGCTATGACATCGATCTGACCAAGTGCATCTTCTGCGGGTTCTGCGAAGAAAGCTGCCCCGTTGACTCAATTGTCGAGACGCATATCTTGGAGTACCACGGTGAAAAGCGTGGTGATTTGTACTTCACGAAGGACATGCTCTTGGCTGTGGGTGACCGGTACGAAGGTGAAATTGCGGCAGCCAAGGCTGCAGACGCCAAGTACCGCTGAGCGGTTTTGGTTTCAGCTTCTTTGCCAGACTTTCTATAAAGACCCGATTCATGGACGCCAAGACTGGTTTCTTCTATCTCTTCTCGGTGGTGCTGTTGTTTGCAGCTTTCCGGGTGATCACTGCGCGCAACCCGGTGCATGCGGTGCTCTATCTCATCCTCGCGTTCTCGCAGGCAGCAGCCGTGTGGGTGTTGCTCAAGGCCGAGTTTTTGGCCATTGCCCTGGTGCTCGTGTATCTGGGTGCGGTGATGGTGCTTTTCCTGTTCGTGGTGATGATGCTGGATATCCACGTCGATACTGTGCGCAAGGGCTTCTGGAAGCATTTCCCCTTAGCTGCGACTGTGGGTGCGTTGATCGCTCTGGAAATGGCTGCAGTGCTGATGGGGGGCTTTCGTGGCATGGACGAGCCCAAGGCTGTCGCCGCCGCAGTGGATGCAGCGGGGCAAGTGGTTCAGTATTCCAATACCAAGGCGTTGGGCAAGCTGCTCTACACCCAATACTTGTTTCCCGTTGAGATAGCTGCCGTCATTTTGCTGGTTGCCATGATCGCAGCCATCGCCTTGACATTGCGCCAACGCAAGGACAGCAAGGCCATCAACCCATCGTTGCAGGTTCGGGTGCGTGCCTCTGATCGGCTGGAGGTCGTCAAGGTCGCCGCGACACAAAAGGCCGCTGCAGAAGTTTCGGTTGAGCCTGCTGTTGAGGAGAAAAAAGCATGACGCTGACTTTGGGCCACTTTCTCTCTCTGGGGGCCATGCTGTTTGCGCTGGCTGTGATTGGCATCTTCCTGAACCGCAAGAATTTGATTGTGCTGCTGATGGCGATCGAGTTGATGCTTCTCGCCGTGAACATGAATTTCGTGGCGTTTTCGTATTACCTGGGCGACATGCACGGACAGGTGTTCGTGTTTTTCATCCTGACGGTGGCGGCTGCTGAATCTGCCATTGGCTTGGCCATCCTGGTGCTGCTGTTCCGCAACAAGTCCAGCATCAACGCGGAAGATCTCAACACCCTCAAGGGTTGATGAGTCACCGGTATTCCCAAGGTTCTCAAGAATGAGTCAAACCCTCTCTGCTTCCACACTCCTGGCCGTGCCGCTGGCTCCGCTGGCAGGCGCCTTGCTGGCCGGTATTTTCGGTACGACCTTTGGTGGTAACTGGATTGGCCGACGCCTGAGTCACACCCTCACGATTCTTGGTGTACTCGTGGCCTTCGTCCTGTCAGCCATGACGCTCAAAAGTGTGGCCCTGGATGGCGCACGTTTCAACGAGACGCTCTACACCTGGATGGTAGTGGGTGGCTTAAAAATGGAGGTGGGGTTCCTGGTGGACAGCCTCACGGCCATGATGATGGTGGTAGTGACCTTCGTGTCGCTGATGGTCCACATCTATACCATCGGCTACATGGAAGAGGACGAGGGTTACAACCGCTTCTTCTCCTACATCTCGCTGTTCACCTTCTCGATGCTCATGCTGGTCATGAGCAACAACCTGCTGCAGCTGTTCTTCGGCTGGGAAGCGGTGGGCCTGGTGTCCTACCTGCTGATTGGTTTCTGGTTCAACAAGCCCACGGCCATCTTCGCCAACATGAAGGCCTTCCTGGTCAACCGCGTGGGCGACTTCGGCTTCATCCTGGGCATCGGCCTGATCGCGGCCTACACCGGCACACTCAACTACAGCGAGATCTTCGCCAAGTCGGGCGAACTCGGTGGCCTGCCGTTCCCCGGCACCGACTGGATGCTGATCACCGTGATCTGCATCTGCCTGTTCATCGGTGCCATGGGCAAGTCCGCCCAGTTCCCGCTGCACGTCTGGCTGCCCGACTCGATGGAAGGCCCGACCCCGATCTCGGCACTGATCCACGCGGCCACCATGGTGACCGCCGGTATCTTCATGGTGTCGCGCATGTCGCCCCTGTTCGAGTTGTCGGACACGGCGCTCAATTTCATCCTGGTTATCGGCTCCATCACAGCCCTGTTCATGGGTTTCCTGGGCATCATTCAGAACGATATCAAGCGCGTGGTGGCCTATTCCACGCTGTCGCAGTTGGGCTATATGACCGTAGCCTTGGGCGCCTCGGCTTATTCGGTGGCGGTGTTCCACCTGATGACCCACGCGTTCTTCAAGGCGCTGCTGTTCCTCGGAGCTGGCTCCGTCATTATGGGCATGCACCACAACCAGGACATCCGCTGGATGGGGGGGGTGCGAAAGTACATGCCCATCACCTGGATCACCTCGTTGCTGGGTTCGCTCGCACTGATCGGTACGCCTTTGTTCTCGGGTTTCTACTCCAAGGACAGCATCATTGAAGCGGTGCACTTTAGTCACTTGCCTGCTGCCGGGTTTGCCCACTTTGCTGTGCTCGCCGGTGTGTTCATCACGGCGTTCTATTCGTTCCGCATGTATTTCTTGGTTTTCCATGGCAAAGAGCGTTTCGATCAGAATCCTGACGCACACCATGACGATCACCATGATCACGGCCATGATGATCACCACGAGCCGCATGAGTCCCCCTGGGTGGTGACGGTGCCGCTGGTGCTGCTGGCCATTCCTTCGGTGGTGGTGGGCTTCATGTTCATTCAGCCCATGCTGTTTGGCGACTTTTTCAAGGACGTCATTTTTGTGGATGCGGCCAAGCATCCCTCAATGGCCCATATGGCAGAGCATTTCCATAGTGCTTGGGCTATGGCACTGCATGGATTGCAGACCGCCCCGTTCTGGTTGGCCGTTGCTGGCGTGGCCCTGTCGTACTACATGTACATGGTGAATCCGGCACTGCCGGCCGCCATCAAGCGCATGTGTCTGCCCGTCTATACGTTGCTCGAAAACAAGTATTACCTCGACTGGATCAACGAGAACATTCTGGCCCGTGGTGCACGGGCGCTGGGTGTGGGTCTCTGGAAGGGCGGCGATCAAGCCATTATTGATGGCGCCCTGGTAAATGGCTCCTGGAAGCTGGTGCGTGGAGTGTCCGGAATCGTCCGTTGGGTGCAGTCTGGTTTTATCTTCCACTATGCGCTGGTGATGATCCTGGGTGTCTTCGCACTGATGACCTGGTTTGTCTGGGGCGATGTTTTCATGCAGCTCATCAAATAAGGAAAACAACAAATGGGTCTGTTGAGTCTTGCAATCTGGACGCCGATTGCTTTCGGTGTGCTGCTGCTTGCCATTGGGCGGGATGAGCATGCACGTGCTGTGCGTTGGTTGGCGCTGCTGGGTGCGTTGATCGGTTTCCTGGTCACGTTGCCTTTGTATGACGGCTTCAAACTGGGCACCGCTGCTATGCAGTTCGTCGAGAAGGCGGCCTGGATTGAGCGCTTCAACGTGCACTACCACCTGGGCGTGGACGGCATCTCCTTCTGGTTCGTTCCGCTGACCGCCTTCATCACGGTGATTGTGGTGATCGCCTCGTGGGAAGCCATCACCGAGCGCGTGAACCAGTACATGGGTGCTTTCCTGATTTTGTCGGGTCTGATGATCGGCGTCTTCAGCGCGCTCGATGGCATCCTGTTCTACGTGTTTTTCGAAGCCACGCTGATCCCGATGTACCTGATCATCGGAATCTGGGGCGGTCCCAACAAGATTTACGCAGCGTTCAAGTTCTTTCTGTACACGCTGCTCGGTTCGCTGTTGATGTTGATCGCGCTGATTTTTCTGTACAACCAGTCCGGCGGGAGCTTCGACATCGCTACTTGGCACCAGTTGCCTCTCAGCGGCCGTGCTCAGACTTTGTTGTTCTTTGCCTTCTTTGCGGCTTTTGCGGTGAAGGTCCCGATGTTCCCGTTCCACACCTGGTTGCCTGATGTGCACGTGGAGGCGCCTACCGGTGGCTCTGCGGTGCTGGCCGCCATCATGCTGAAGCTGGGCGCCTATGGTTTTCTGCGCTTCTCGCTGCCTATCGCTCCCGATGCAGCACGCCAATGGGCATGGCTGATGATCGCCCTGTCGCTGATTGCGGTGATCTATGTGGGCCTGGTGGCCATGGTCCAGAAGGATATGAAGAAGCTGGTGGCGTATTCGTCCGTGGCGCACATGGGGTTTGTGACCCTGGGATTCTTCATCTTCAATGACCTGGGTGTGTCCGGTGGCTTGGTGCAGATGATCGCCCATGGCTTCGTTTCGGGCGCCATGTTCCTGTCCATCGGCGTGCTGTACGACCGTGTTCACTCCCGCGAGATCGCGGCCTATGGTGGCGTGGTCAATACCATGCCCAACTTCACGGCGTTCGCGCTTTTGTTTGCCATGGCCAACTGCGGTCTGCCCGGTACGGCCGGTTTCGTGGGTGAGTGGATGGTGATCCTGGGTGCCGTCAAGGCCAACTTCTGGATTGGCCTGGCATCGGCCACAGCACTGATATTTGGTGCTGCCTATACCTTGTGGATGTTCAAGCGTGTGTACCTCGGCCCTGTGGCCAATGACCACGTCAAGGAACTCACGGATATCAACAGCCGCGAATTCCTTGTGATGTCGCTGCTGGCGATTGCTGTGCTGGCCATGGGCCTGTACCCACGTCCCTTCACGGACGTGATGGACACTTCGGTCGCGGAACTGCTCAAGCATGTCGCACTGACCAAGCTGAACTGACCAGACTGAACTGAGAGATTCGAGATGATTGACAACATCAGCTGGCTAGCGATTTACCCCGAAATTGTGCTGTTGACCATGGCCTGCGTGATTGCGCTGGTCGATCTGGGTGTCCACAGTGCTCGCCGCACGGGCACCTATGTGCTGACCATGCTCACGCTGGCCGTTGTGGCGGCCTTGCAGGCCATGTACGCCAGCAGTGGTAACACGTTCTACGGTTTTGGCAACATGGTGGTCAGCGATGCCATGGGCAACTGGCTCAAGTGTTTTGCCACCGTGGCCATGATGGTCACGCTGGTGTACGGACGCCCGTATGCCGCCGACCGCGACATGATGCGGGGCGGTGAGTTGTTCACGCTGTCGATGTTTGCCTTGCTGGGCATGTTCATCATGATCTCCGGCAACAACTTCCTGGTCATCTACCTGGGCCTGGAGCTGCTGACGCTGTCGAGCTACGCCCTGGTGGCTCTGCGCCGCGACAACGCCACGGCGACGGAAGCCGCCATGAAGTATTTTGTTCTTGGCGCTATGGCCAGTGGTTTTCTGTTGTATGGCCTGTCCATGATTTATGGTGCCACGGGCTCTCTGGACATCGGCCAAGTGTTCAAGGCCGTCAACTCCGGCCAGATCAAGCACCAGGTGCTCGTTTTTGGTCTGGTGTTTGTGGTGGCTGGCCTCGCCTTCAAGTTGGGTGTGGTGCCTTTCCATATGTGGATCCCTGATGTGTACCAGGGTGCTCCCACGGCGGTCACGCTCATGATCGGTGGCGCTCCCAAGCTGGCTGCATTTGCTATCACGATCCGCCTGCTGGTGGATGGGCTTTTGCCGCTGGCCATCGACTGGCAGCAGATGCTCGCGGTACTCGCGATTGGCTCGTTGCTGGTGGGCAACCTTGCCGCCATTGCGCAGACCAACCTCAAGCGCATGCTGGCCTACTCGACCATCTCGCAAATGGGTTTCGTGCTGCTGGGCCTGATGTCGGGGGTTATCAATGGCAATGTGGATGCCACGGCGGTCGAAAACGCGTACAGCGCGTCCATGTTTTACGTCATCACCTATGTGCTGACCACCTTGGCGGCGTTTGGGGTGATTCTTTTGCTCGCGCGTGAAGGATTCGAGAGCGAAGAGATTTCTGACTTCGCAGGCCTGAACCAGCGCAGTCCGCTGTACGCGGGCGTGATGGCCGTGTGCCTCTTCTCCATGGCTGGTATTCCTCCGATGGTCGGCTTCTACGCCAAATTGTCGGTGCTTCAGGCATTGGTGGCATCGGGTCAAAGCTTCTACATTGCCATGGCCGTGTTTGCGGTAATCATGTCGCTGATTGGCGCTTTCTACTACCTGCGTGTGGTCAAGGTCATGTATTTCGACGCTCCATTGACCGCCTCGACGGTGTCTGCACCCGTGGATGTGCGCGTGGTTCTGACCATCAATGGTGCTCTGGTTCTTGTGTTGGGTCTGCTGCCCGGTGGCTTGATGGCTTTGTGCGCGGACGCCGTGGTGCGTGCGCTGGCGACCTGAGCTGCTGCAACGCGAACGAACACACGTCCCTACCGACGACGACCTCACGGGTTCATTTTCAAGTGTCTCTCACAGGGTCGGTCTGGCTCATCATCGTGGCGGCCTTCATCGCCGCCAACCTGCCCTTTGTGAGCCAACGCTGGCTCATAGCGGGGCCTGTAGCGCTTGCCGGCAAGCCCCTGATAGGGCGACTCGGTGAACTGATTTTTCTGTATTTGGTTGTTGGTGGTCTGGCTCTTTTGCTGGAGCGCCGTGCCGGTCAGATTGCGCCGCAGGGCTGGGAGTTTTACGCCATCACGGGGACGATGTTTCTCACCTTCGCCTTCCCCGGTTTTGTCTACCGTTATCTGCTGCGTCGCCACGGCTGATTTCGCAAGCCTACGATGTTGTTGTCATGAAGGTTCTGGACCTCCAGTGTCGGCAAGGCCATGTCTTTGAGGGCTGGTTCGGGTCCGAAGACGATTTTCAGAGTCAGAGGCAGCGTGGGCTTGTCCAGTGCCCTCTTTGTGCAGACGAGCACATAGAAAAGCGGTTGAGCGCACCGCGCCTGAACCTCGGTGCCCGTGAGCCTATGGCTGCATCGGCGTCGCCCACCACTACCCACACCCCTGCCATCAGCCGTGGTGCCATCGATGGTGCTGGTGTTCTCCCTCCCGTCTTGCAGGCTGCTTGGCTGGCGCTTGCCCGCAAGGTGGTTGCCAATACCGAGGATGTCGGTGCGCGCTTTGCACAGGAAGCCCGACTGATGCACCACGGCGAGGTCGAGGAACGCGCCATTCGGGGGCAGGCCACGCCTGACGAGGCCGTGCAGTTGCTGGAAGAGGGTATTGCTGTCATGCCCTTGCCTTTGCCGGTCGCTGCCAAGGAAACCCTTCAGTAGCTTGGATTGGCTCTGGCGCTGGCTTATAGCCAGGATTAGGTTGTTTTTGCCTCCAAGCGCAATGCCTGTATGCTTTGTTTGCTATTGCATATGTAGCATTTGGGTTTTTGAATCCTGCATACTTTCCATGGCGAAGAGTGTCCGTGATGCATCTGGGTCTTTTCGCAAGTCCCTCGCCGTGACGCTCAGGCCGTGAATTGCAGCGCAGCAAGGCGTGCGTAAACCCCGCCCTGGGCCAACAAGGCGCTGTGCGTGCCCTGCTCCACGATGTGCCCGTGGTCCAGCACCACGATGCGGTCCGCGTTCTGCACGGTGGCCAGTCGATGTGCGATGACCAGGGTGGTTCGTTTTCCTGTGTGGCGCTGCATGGCGGTATCGAGCGCGGCCTGCACCATGCGCTCGCTTTCGGCATCCAGGGCGCTGGTGGCCTCGTCCAGCAAGAGCAGCGGCGGGTTCTTCAGCATTGCGCGGGCAATCGCGATGCGCTGGCGTTGGCCGCCCGAAAGGCGCACGCCGCGCTCGCCAAGAAAGGTGCCATACCCTTCTGGGAGGGCCATGATGAAGTCGTGTGCAAAGGCAGCTTGGGTAGCGGCCATCACCTCATCATCCGTGGCCCCTGGGCGTCCGTAGCGGATGTTGTCCATGGCAGAAGCTGAGAAAATCACAGCGTCCTGGGGCACTGTCCCGGTGTGGGATCGCAGCGTGTCCAGCGTGATGGCACGAATATCGACGCCGTTGAGAAGAATGCGGCCTTGCGGTGCCTCTGGGGCATCCGTGTCCACGTCATAGAACCGTTGCAATAGCTGAAACACGGTCGTCTTGCCGGCGCCGCTTGCGCCCACCAACGCCACCGTTTCTCCGGGGGAAAGGTGCAGTGAAAAGCCATGCAATGCGGGCTGGTCCGGGCGCGAAGGATAGTGAAATTGGACATTGTCAAACTGCACTTCCAGGCCCTTGTCTGATACCGGTAGCGCCAGTGGCGTGGTGGGGTCCGCGACCGGTGAGCGGCTGGACAACAACTCCATCAGCCGCTCTGTGGCGCCTGCAGCGCGCAGCAAGTCGCCGTATACCTCACCGAGTACCGCGACAGCGCCTGCCAGCAAGATCACATAGACCACCGTCTGCCCCAGGTGGCCTGCACTCATCTGGCCAGCCAGCACGGCTTCGGTCCCACGGTACAAGCCCCACAGCAGCAGTGCGGCGTTGGCGATGATGATGAAGGCGACCAGCACCGCGCGCGCACGGGTGCGTTTGATGGCGACCTGAAAGGCGTTCTCTGTGGCCCGCGCGAATCGTGCTGCCTCGCGTGGCTCTGCCGTGTAGCTCTGCA
Source organism: Acidovorax sp. 69 (assembly GCF_002797445.1). Classification (NCBI taxonomy): domain Bacteria; kingdom Pseudomonadati; phylum Pseudomonadota; class Betaproteobacteria; order Burkholderiales; family Comamonadaceae; genus Acidovorax; species Acidovorax sp. 69. Next base: position 1,758,528 of record NZ_PGEP01000001.1, read on the forward strand.
CCACGGGGACTGCATTCAGCACCTCTGCAGCAATCGCGCTGGAGTCGGCCACACGGTCCTGGCTGTCTCTCGACAACCGCCGCACACGCCGGCCGATCCACATGGTGGGCAAAACCACCAACACCACGGCAAGCAGCACCACCGACATGACATACGGATTGGTCCACACCAGCATGGCCAGCGCGCCAATCCCCATGACCGCATTGCGCAGCCCCATCGACAGTGAAGAGCCCACGACTGTTTGCACCAGCGTGGTGTCAGCGGTCAGGCGGGACAACACCTCACCGGTCTGTGTGGTTTCAAAGAACTGCGGGCTTTGTCGCAGGACGTGGCTATAGACGGCATCGCGCAGGTCGGCGGTGACACGCTCGCCCAGCCAGCTCACCATGTAAAAGCGTGCCGCAGAGAACACCCCCAGGGCAATCGCAACGGCAAATAAGGCCTCGAAGTGCCCCCGAAGTGCCATGGCCTGTTCGCCTTTGTCGCTGGATGCGCTCACCAGGCCACCATCGATGAGCGTGCGCAATGCCATCGGAAACGCCAGCGTGGCCAGTGCAGCCAGTACCAGGAAAACTCCTGAGAGCGCGATGCGTCCCCCGTAAGGGCGCAAAAAGGGGAGCAGACCGGTCAGTGAACGGGGGGCGCCGCGAGCAGGGGTGGAGGATGGGGTGGATGCCATGGCGGCAGTTTAGGGCCCGCAGCCAGATATGGGCGGCGCTGTTCTCGTGGTCCCTTGGGGCTGCTCGGACTTTGCGCTGGTCGGGGTGATGCGCGCGGTGCACGACGTTCGTGGGTGTTTGGCAGATGTCAGTAAATAGTCAGTGACTTCCCCGGGCTGCGACGAGCGCCTGGGGGTGCACAAACCGGTGTGCGCCTTGGTCGGATTGGGCGCTGGCCCAGCGTATGAACCCGTTGGGGGCGCCGACTGCCGCACGCCTTCACTGTGCGTAGGCATTTATACATAGGCATTAGTCCCAGTATCGACTGCAGGGTAGGGGGGCATACGATGCGTTGCAATCCAATACACACGGAGTCCTTGCTGCAAGGCTCCATTTTTCAGCACCCTACGGAGCGGCCAAGGCGCAATGAGCGACGTCATTCTTGAAACCAAAAGCCTGACCAAAGAGTTCAAGGGCTTCACCGCAGTGAGCGATGTGAATCTGGCTGTCCGTCGGGGCTCCATCCATGCGCTCATCGGTCCCAATGGCGCGGGCAAGACCACTTGCTTCAACCTGCTCACGAAGTTCCTGGAGCCGACCTCGGGTGTCATCCGCTTCAACGGGCACGACATCACGCGAGAGCAGCCCGCACAGATTGCTCGCCGTGGAGTGATCCGCTCGTTCCAGATCTCGGCCGTGTTTCCGCACCTCACACTCATCGAGAACGTGCGCCTGGGCCTGCAGCGCAAGCTCGGTACCTCGTTTCACTTCTGGCGCAGCGAACGCACACTGCGCCAGCTGGACGACCGCGCCATGCAATTGCTGACCGAAGTGGGCCTGGAAGACCTGGCCGACGAGGTGACCGTGAACCTGCCCTATGGCCGCAAGCGTGCGCTGGAGATCGCCACCACGCTGTCCATGGAACCCGAACTCATGCTGCTCGACGAGCCCACCCAGGGCATGGGCCATGAAGACGTAGACCGTGTCACGCAGCTCATCAAGAAGGTCTCGGTGGGTCGCACCATTTTGATGGTGGAGCACAACATGAAAGTCGTCTCCACCATCGCCGACCGCATCACGGTGCTGCAGCGCGGTGCCGTGCTGGCCGAAGGGCCGTACGCTGAAGTGTCCAACAACCCGCAAGTCATGGAAGCCTACATGGGCACGACCGACGGCCAACTGCAGGGAGCGCACTGATGGCTGGCGTTCCTGCACTCGAAATCAAGAACCTCGAAGCCTGGTACGGCGAATCGCACGTGCTGCATGGTGTGGATATCGTCGTGCAACCCGGCGAAGTGGTCACGCTGCTGGGCCGAAATGGCGCAGGTCGTACCACCACCATGCGCGCCATCATGGGTCTGACCGGCGCCCGCAAGGGCTCGGTCAAGATCAATGGTGTGGAGACGGTGAACATGCCCACGCACCGCATTGCCCACCTGGGCGTGGGCTACTGCCCCGAAGAGCGCGGCATCTTCTCCAGTTTGTCTTGCGAGGAAAACCTGCTCCTGCCCCCGGCATTAAAAACCGGCACCCCCGGTATGTCTGTGCAAGAGATCTACGCCATGTTCCCCAACCTGGCCGAGCGCAAGAACAGCCAGGGCACGCGCCTGTCGGGCGGTGAGCAGCAGATGCTGGCCGTGGCCCGCATCCTGCGCACTGGTGCCAACCTGCTGCTGCTTGATGAAATTTCCGAAGGCCTGGCGCCCGTCATCGTTCAGGCACTGGCCCGAATGATCAAGATGCTGCGCGAAAAGGGCTACACCGTGGTCATGGTCGAGCAGAACTTTCGGTTTGCAGCGCCGCTGGCTGACCGCTTCTACGTGATGGAGCACGGCCGCATCGTCGAAAAGTTCGGAGCCTCAGAGCTGGAAGCCAAGATGCCGGTGCTCAATGAATTGCTGGGCGTTTGAGAAAAGTCTACCCACCGTTTCCCCACTGTTTTCTTCCACCACACCTACAGGAGACAAATCCATGAAGAAACAACTCAAAGTGCTGGCACTGATGCTGGGCGTTGCAGGCCTGGCTACTTCGGCCGCGCACGCACAGGACAAGGTCAAAATCGGGTTTATCACCGACATGTCCAGCCTGTATGCCGATGTGGAAGGCAAAAACGGCGCTCTCGCCATCCAGATGGCCATCGATGACTTTGGCGGCAAGGTGCTGGGCATGCCCATCGAGCTGATGAGTGCGGATCACCAGAACAAGGCTGACATTGCCGCGTCTAAGGCGCGCGAGTGGATTGATACCCAAGGCCTGACCATGATCTTCGGTGGCACCAACTCGGGCACGGCGCTGGCAACGGCCAAGGTGGCGTCTGAGAAGAAACGTGTCTACATCAACAACGGCGCTGCCAGCTCTGCCCTGACCAACGATCAGTGCTCGCCCTACACCGTGCACTATGCCTACGACACCGTCGCCCTGGCCAAGGGCACGGGCTCAGCCATCGTCGATACCGGCGGCAAGAGCTGGTACTTCCTGACGGCGGATTACGCCTTTGGTCACGCTCTGGAGGCCGATACCACCTCCGTGGTCAAGGCCAAGGGCGGCAACGTGGTGGGTGCCGTGCGCCATCCGCTCAACGCGTCGGACTTCTCGTCCTTCCTGCTGCAGGCGCAAAACTCCAAGGCCCAGATCCTGGGCCTGGCCAATGCCGGTGGTGACACCATCAACGCCATCAAGGCGGCCAAGGAGTTCGGCATCGGCAAGACCATGAAGCTCGCTGGTCTGCTGATCTTCATCAGTGACGTGCACAGCCTGGGCTTGCGCAACACCGAAGGCCTGCAGTTCACCACCAGCTGGTATTGGGACCTGAACGACGAGACACGCAAGTTCTCGGCCCGTTTCTTCGAGAAGACCAAGCGCATGCCTACCGAAATCCAGGCAGCTGACTACTCGGCCACCATGAATTACCTCAAGGCCGTGGAAGCGGCAAAGACAGTGGATGCGGACAAAGTCATGACTACCTGGCGTGGCATGAAGATGAACGACTTCTTCGGTTCGGGCCAGCTGCGCGCCGACGGCCGCTACGTGCACGACATGTACCTCATGGAAGTGAAGAAGCCAGCCGAGTCCACCAAGCCTTGGGACTACTACAAGCTCATCAAGAAGCTGCCTGGTGACTCCGTATTCACCACCAAGGCCGAGAGCAAGTGCGCGCTCTGGAAGTAAACCCCTGAGACGGTGTCTACGGGTCTGGCTTCACCCCTGTGGGTGGTCCAGTCGCGTGGCATCCGTCTGATCTGAACCCTCTCCACCTGCTGCTGCTTCCCATGGAAATCTTTGGTGTCTCATTGCCCGGCCTGTTGAGCCAGCTCCTTCTGGGGCTGGTCAACGGTTCGTTTTATGCAATTCTCAGCCTCGGGCTGGCCGTGATCTTCGGTCTGCTCAACGTCATCAACTTTGCGCACGGTGCGCTGTTCATGACCGGCGCCCTGATCACCTGGATGGCCATGAACTACTTCGGCATCAACTACTGGTTGATGCTGGTGCTGGCGCCGCTGGTGGTGGGGTTGTTCGGCGTCCTGATCGAGCGCCTGCTGCTGCGCTGGATTTACAAGCTCGATCACCTGTACGGCCTGTTGCTCACGCTGGGTCTTACGCTGCTGATCGAGGGCGTGTTTCGCTCCGTCTATGGTGTGTCGGGCCTGGGCTACGACACGCCCGAACTGCTCGAAGGTGCGACCAACCTTGGCTTCATGATCATGCCCAACTACCGTGCATGGGTGGTGGTGGCCTCGATCGTGGTGTGCCTGGGCACCTGGTATGTGATCGAAAAAACCAAGCTCGGTGCCTACCTGCGTGCTGGCACCGAAAACCCGCGCCTGGTAGAAGCCTTCGGTATCAACGTGCCTGTGATGGTGACGCTGACCTATGCTTTCGGCGCAGCGCTGGCCGCCTTTGCGGGTGTGCTCGCAGCACCGGTCTACCAGGTCACGCCGCTCATGGGCCAGAACCTCATCATCGTGGTGTTTGCCGTGGTGGTGATCGGAGGCATGGGCTCCATCATGGGCTCCATCCTCACCGGGTTGGGCCTGGGGGTCATCGAAGGTTTCACCAAAGTGTTCTACCCCGAAGCATCGTCCACCGTGGTGTTTGTCATCATGGTCATCGTTCTTCTCATTCGCCCCGCCGGCCTGTTCGGCAAAGAAAAATAAGGGGCCGCCAGCATGAATTCCAAGAACACCGCCACCATTGGTTATGGCCTGCTGCTGCTGGCCTTGATTGCCGCGCCGTTCCTCGGTGCCTATCCCGTCTTCGTGATGAAGCTCATGTGTTTTGCACTGTTTGCTTCCGCATTCAATCTGTTGCTCGGTTACACCGGTCTGCTGTCTTTCGGCCATGCCGCTTTCCTGGGTGGCGCCGCCTACGTGGCCGGACATGCCATCAAGGTCTGGGGCCTCACGCCGGAAGTGGGCTTGTTGCTGGGTACGGCCGGGGGCGCTTTGCTGGGCCTGTTGTTTGGCTGGCTGGCCATCCGCCGCCAGGGCATCTATTTCTCCATGATCACGCTGGCCCTGGCGCAGATGCTGTTTTTCGCGTGCCTGCAAGCCAAATTCACCGGGGGTGAAGACGGGCTGCAAGGCGTTCCGCGCGGCAAGCTGTTTGGTGTGATCGACCTCCAAAGCGATCTGGTCATGTACTACGTGGCGCTGGTGGTCGTGGTGCTGGCCTTTTTGGTCATTGTGCGCACTATCCACTCACCCTTCGGCCAGGTGCTCAAGGGCATCAAGGAGAACGAACCCCGCGCCATCTCGCTAGGGTATGACACGCACCGCTTCAAGCTGCTCGCCTTTGTGTTGTCGGCTGCTCTGGCGGGCCTGGCTGGTTCTCTCAAGACCCTGGTGCTGGGCTTTGCCACGCTGTCGGATGTCCACTGGACGGCCTCGGGCCAGGTCATCCTGATGACGCTGGTGGGCGGCCTCGGTACGCTGTCTGGCCCGCTCATCGGCTCGGCCGTGGTGGTGCTGCTTGAAAACAAGATCGGCGAATTCGGCAACCTGCTGGCCGCCTTGACCAGTGTGGAGTGGTTCAAGACCCTGGGCGAATCGGTCACCATGGTCACGGGCCTGATTTTCGTGATCTGTGTGCTGGCCTTCCGCCGGGGCATCATGGGCGAAATCATTGCCTGGCTGGCACAGCGCCGTGCAGGTGGCTCCTCCGCCAAACACTGACGTGATGCCGCCCATAGCGGCAGATGTCTGCAATTCAAGAACCGCTGCAGCCTTTACAGGCGCAGCGGTTTTGCATATCCGGTCATCTCCAGATAGCCCCGCCCCACAGGCTGGCCTGTGTGGTCTGTCAGATCGGAAAGGCCTTCCCAGTAGATTGCGCCCGTTGATCCGCTGCTGTCCAGCTCCTGGTTGTCCAGCAAGGTGCGAACTTCAAAGACGCCTGCGGGCGTTTGCACCCGCCACTGCACCGGGTAGCGCGCGCCACTGCGTGGGCTGGTCCACCAGCGCTGGGGCGTGAACTCCACGGACCGCGCGTCAAACACCTGCACGGGCTGCCCGGGTGCACGCCACGAGCCCCCTGCCCACAGCGCAGAGCCATCCGCACGCCGCAAGCGAAACGCCGTGAGCGCGCTGCCATCGTGCAGATTGATGCCGATCCAGTCCCAGCCCAGGGCTTCGGGGTGCAGCAGGGCGTCGCTCCATTCGTGGTCCATCCAGGCACGGCCGGTGCCTGGGGTGATGGCCATGCGTTTGCCTCGCACCACCAGGGTGCCGCTCACGGTGAGTTGGGGTTGGCTGTAGTAATAGCTGGCCTGCTCGGCATCTGGTCCCTTGCGCGACAGCCCTTGCTGGCCCTGCAGCAACACTGGTTGCGTGCTGTTGAACTGTAGGTCCAGACCGAACTCGGTGCCGGTAATCTGCGTGGTGTATTGGCTGGCCACAAAATCCAGTGCTCCGCGTGGTGTGTCGCTGCGTTCCAGTGTCCAGTCCTGCAACCGGATGCGGGTATCGGCCTCGCTGGCCTGTGCGACGCCAAACCCCGCACGTGCAATGCGCTGGTCGTGCAGCAGGCGCTGGCCTTGCACGTCGGAAACGGCGGCATGTGCAAACAGCAGTTGCTTGGCGGCAAACGCCGACTGCAGGCCCTGCGCAGCATCCACGCGCGAGCGAAAGAACGTGAGCTGAAACCCCCAGGGCTGGCCCTGTGCCTGTACATGGCCGGTGATGTACCACCACTCGGTGCGCAGCTCCGGGTGGCTGCCGTGGTCGCGTGGAAAGGTCAAGGTGCGTGCGGGCAGCGCTGGTGCCACGCCCGGCCACAGCGCACCCAGCCCGGCTGCGTGCAGGCTGGACCACATCAGCCACTGGCGGCGTAGGGGGCTGTGCATGGTGACCGTACGGGATGGAGCGATGACGGAGCAGGGCGCTCAGCCGATCAACGCATCCACTTTCTGCTGCGCCGCCGAGCAATCGCCAAACGTGCGGTCCACCCACTCGGTGTTGAAGTACGTGGGCAGATAACGCTCGCCCGCATCACACAGCAACGACAGGATGGAGCCGCGTTCGCCCCGTTCGCGCATTTCGCTGGCCAGCGCCAGCATGGCTACAAAGTTGGTGCCGGTGGAGGGCCCCACGCGCCGCCCCAGCAACTGTGACAGCGCCCGCATGGCGGCGACCGATTCGCAGTCCGCTACATCCATCATGCGGTCCACCAGGGTGCGGATAAAGCTCGGCTCCACACGCGGGCGCCCAATGCCTTCGATGCGCGAGCCCTGTGCAGTGAGCTGAGCATCGCCCGTTCGGTGGTAGGCGCTGAACACCGAGCCTGCCGGGTCGGCCACGCACACCTGCGTGGCATGCCGCTGGTAGCGCACATAGCGGCCAATGGTGGCGCTGGTGCCGCCCGTGCCTGCACCCACCACGATCCAGCGTGGCACAGGGTGCGGCTCGCGCGCCATCTGCGTGAACATGCTCTCGGCAATGTTGTTGTTGCCGCGCCAATCGGTGGCGCGCTCGGCATACGTGAACTGGTCCATGTAGTGGCCGCCCGTCTCCTCTGCAATCGCACGGGCTGCGTCATACACCGCGCCCGCGCTGTCGACAAAATGGCAACGCCCGCCGTGAAACTCGATCTGCGCGATCTTTTCTGGCGACGTGCTGCGCGGCATCACCGCCACAAACGGCAGCCCCAGCAGCCGCGCAAAGTAGGCCTCGCTCACTGCCGTAGAGCCGCTGGAGGATTCGACGATGGTCGAGCCCTCATGCACCCAGCCATTGCACAGCGCGTACAAAAACAGCGACCGCGCCAGCCGGTGCTTCAGGCTGCCCGTGGGGTGGGTGGATTCGTCCTTGAGGTACAAGTCAATGCCATGCGCTGCAAACGTGGGCAGCCGCAGCGGGATCAGGTGCGTGTCGGCACTGCGCTGGTAGTCGGCTTCGATGCGGGCGATGGCTTCGTGGAGCCAGGGGGAGGGGAGGGGCATGGAGGTATGTGGGTGCTGATGGGACTGGTAGTTGGGCTTTTCAGACATGTCTTGCTTGGGGCAAGTTGAACCTGAGCTTACCGATGCCAGCGCTCTGAGGGGACTTCCCGTTTGAATAGATAGCCCTCATTGCAGGTTTCGTAGGTGATGAGCCCTATGTTCAGCATGAAAAGCTTTTCGTGCCAGGCCGCTTCTGTGTTTCCCGCTTTCGGGAGCACGATGGTTTTGTGGCTCGGCCCTGTCTCCAGCTCATACAGATGGAGTTGCCCCAGTGCACAGTACACATCGGCATTGCCAGAGTCCGTCTTCACTTCGAAAAGTTCGGGATTCAACTCTGAGTTGTATGCGTGTAAGTCGTGCCAGCCAAGGATGTTGTCTAGGTTGCTGTAGCCCTGGGTGGAACTCAGCCAGGCAGCGAGGCTGTTCACTATTGCTCCGTGAGTGCGCTGGGCGGAGTAGGCGCCTGGCTGAACTAATGCGCGATCTCCGCAGTGCTCTGGGTCAAATCCGCGCCTTGGGCGCTTGTCGGCTGGCAGGAGCCACTGAGGAACCTGCGGATCAAGGGCGTGATCTCGATCAATGTAGGTTGCCAGATTGCCAGGCGTTGTACCCAGGAAGCTGGTAACCCCAGGGGCCTGCATGAACCCAATGAACTGGAATGGACCCTTGACTTGAAGAGTCCATCGGCCGTCGATGTCTCGGCGGTTTATCTTCCCAGAACTTGTGCCCAGGGCGCGTCCAGCCCAGACTTCAACACGATTCCCCTCGGCAGAGTCAAGCAACACAACGACGCCACCAAACTCCCGTTCTTCGCTGATTGGCCACCACCCAGTCTGTCCGTTTGGCAACCAAGCCACGTTGCGTTCGTAGACCTCCTCGTACTCACGCTTACACCGAACTACGATGACTCGGGTAACGCGGTTCATCAGTTCCGTTTGAAAGAGGTCTTGTATGGACTTCAGAGATTGCATGAGTTACTCCCAAATGCTGGTTCGACCAGCGGGTGATGTATTTTTTACTGCGCTTTTGTAGCGGCCTGCGCAGTCGGTCTCTCATCTGGGCGGTAGTGACTTTTAGGAGGAGCCGAGCTAACTTGGGAGAACCCGCGTGGCCAGAATATGTGCGTTGATGAGTCGTAGCCAAAGCGTGTGCGACGCTTCTACCAATCCTCCTTCACCGCCATCACCGCATCTTGCCCCGCCGCCGCCCGCCCCGCCAGCCACGCGGTGGTCGTGCCCGACACAACAACGGCAGCGCACAGTGCGAGCAATCTCCCCCCAGGCACCGCCAAATCCATCGTCCAATGAAAACTCTGCGGGTTGACCACGTGCACCAGCACGACCGACACGGCCAGCCCCAGCAGTACGCCCGCAGCCGCACCCACCGCCGTCCACGCCGCGCCTTCGCCAGCCACCACGGCCAGGATCTGCCGCCGCGTGAGGCCCAGGTGGGCCAGCAGGCCAAACTCTTTGCGTCGGGCCAGCACCTGGGCGCTGAAGCTGGCGGCTACGCCAAACAGGCCGATGCCGATGGCCACGGCCTGTAGCCAGTAGGTGACGGCGAAGCTGCGGTCGAAGATGCGCAGCGAGCGTTCGCGAATGGCGCTGGAGGAGGTGAACTCCACCAGGGCCTCGCTATCGCCGCTGCGTGATCCTGCAGGCGTGGGTGGGCGGCTGGCGTGTACCGCCGCCAGCGCACGAATCGACGCCTGCAGGGCGGCGATGTCGGCGCCATCGCTGGGCCAAAGTGCCAGGTCGCTGGTGCGGGCGTCGCCGGTCAGGCGCAGCCACACGGCGCGGTCCATCACCACGGCGCCGGTTTGCCGGGCGTAGTCCCGCCAGATGCCTGCTATGTAAAAGATAGCTGGTGGCGCTTTATTAGTCTGCACTTGAGGGCTAAAAGCCTTGGAAAGTGCGGGCCACTCCATGCCAGGGTGCAGACCATACAGGTCCACCACCGCCTCGCTGATATACACGCCGGTGCGGCCTGTGGGCACCGGCAGGGCCTCGCCCACCAGGGGCAAGCCCTGCGCCGGGTCGTCACCCAGCGGGCGGCTCAGCACCGTCAGGGCGGGTTGGGTGGGTGACAACTGCAGCGGGCTGGCACGCAGTGCCTGCACGCGGTCCAGGCCCGGCAGCTGGCCGACGGCTTCGGCAAAGCCAGCGGGCAGCAATGCGGCGTCGGTGCCGCCCGCGCTAATGGCAGATCGCACATACAGCGGCGACGGCAGCACGGCGTCGAGCCACTGCGTGACCGAGCCTCGAAAGCTGGACACCATCACCGTCAGGGCTACGGCCAGGCTGAGGGACGCCACCACGCCGCCCACGGCAATGGCTGCGCTGCCGCGCATGCGCCGTGCGCGCTCCAGCGCCAGCAATGGCAGCACATGCCGGGCGGCCAGGGGTTGCAGCCACGCTAGCCACCGTGCCATGCCCCAAGGCAACAGGGCGATGCCGCCGACCAGCAGCAGCGCAATGGCTACGTACGCGGCCAGTGGGATGCCAAAAATGGGTGGGGCGCCTGTCAATATTGCCCCGGCAGCTATCAAAACGATACCAATCGTGCCTTGGTCCGCCTGGCTGGCGGCGGTGCCCAGGCCTTTGAGGGTTTGGGCAGGGGGCAAGGTCTGCGCGGCGTGGGCGGGCCACCAGCCGCCCACCAGCGCTGCTGCCACACCCAGTGCGCCGTAGACCAACGCGGCGGGTGCGCTCCACTGCAGCGCAGGCCGCACGCCCGCAAAGTAGCCGCCCCCCAGGTCGCCGCCCAGCAGTTGCAGCGCCGTGGCCGCCAGCGCAGTCCCCAAGGCAATGCCGAGCGCGCTGCCCACCAGCCCCAGCGCTGCCGATTCGGCCAGCACCAGCATCAGGCGCTGGCGGGGTGTGGCACCCAGCACGGCCAGCAGCGCAAACTGCGGCCCGCGCTGCGCCACGCTGAGCGCGAGCACCGAAAACACCAAAAACGCCCCGGTGAACAGTGCCACCAGGGCCAGCACCGTGAGGTTGACCCGGTAGGCGCGCGACAGGTTGCTGATGCGTTGGGCCGCATCGCCGGGCTGCGCCAGCACCAGGTTGGCAGGCCCGCCTGGCTGTGCGCGCAGGGCGCTCTCCCACGCGCCGCGATTTGTGCCGGGTTGCAGCAACAGGTCGATGCGGCTGAGTTCACCCGCGCGGCCAAACAGGTCTTGCGCAGCGCCTATGTCCATCACCGCCAGCGGTGCGCCGCCAGCCGCCACGGTGCCCGCCACCTTTACTGAAAGGGCCTGCTGCAACCCGGTATGCAGCGTGAGCCGGGGCAACGGTGAAGGTGCAGTGGTGGACAGGCCCAGTGCCTGCAGCGCCGCCGTGTTGAGAAACACCGTGGCCGGAGCGAAGAGGGCGAAGCGGTCTGCAGTGTCCCAGGGGCGCGGCATCAGGGCAGGGGCCATGGTGGGCAGCAGCAAAGCATCGGCGCCCAGCACACGGATGGTGGTGCGCTGCGCAGGGGGCGGCGGCTGCGCACCGACAGCGTCTGCGCTGTAGGCCTGCATCACCGCCGACACCTCCAGCCACGGGCTGGCGCGGGCCACCTGCGGGTCGGTGGCCAGGCGCCCGTACAGCGCCTCTGGCAGGGTGCCTCGCATGGCCCGCAGCTCCAGGTCTGGCTGGCCATTGACGGAGCGCACGGCCTGCGAGAACTCGTCCAGCGCGGAGGCGTTGATGACATGCACCGCAAACGCCAGCGCCACGCCCAGCATCACGGCCGCCACCGCCGCAGCGCTGCGCCAGGGGTGGTGGCGCAGGTCCTGCCAGGAGAAAGTGCGAAGCAGTGCGAGCATGGGCCGCCGCAGCGTGTGCTGTTTACCCGGCGATGCCGTCGGCGGTCAGCCGCAACACGCGGTCTGCCCGCGCCGCTGCCGCATCCGAGTGCGTCACCAGCACCAGCGATGCGCCGTGCTCGCGGGTCTGTGCCAGCAGCAGGTCCATCACGCGCGCGGCGGTGGTGGGGTCGAGGTTGCCGGTGGGCTCATCGGCCAGCAGCAGGGCGGGGCGGTGCACCAGGGCGCGGGCAATGGCCACGCGTTGCAATTGGCCACCGCTGAGCTGTTGCGGCAGCCGCTCGCCCAGGTCTGCCAGGCCCACCGCGTCCAGCATCTGCTGCACGCGGGCCGCGTTGTTCTGGCCCAGCAGCATCAGCGGCAGGGCCACGTTTTGGGCCACGTCCAGATGCGGCAACACATGGAAGGCCTGAAACACAAAACCGACTTGTGCGCGTCGCCACAGTGCCCGCGCCGTATCGTTCAGTTGGCCCAGGTCGGTGGTGCCGTGGGTGATGTGCCCGGTGTCCCAGGTATCCAGGCCCGCCAGGCAGTTGAGCAGCGTGGACTTGCCCACGCCCGAATCGCCCACGATGGCCACGAACTCGCCGGGCGCCACGGTGAACTGCACATTCGCAAACACCGGCGTGCTGCCGTAGTGTTTGCCCAGGCCGTCCACGCGCAGCAGCTTCATGGCGCGCGCTGCTCCAGGCGCTGCAGCACGGCCTGCACCAGGTGGGCCACGGCGTGGGGCTGGTCGCAGGCGATGGTGTGGCGCTGCGGCATGCTGCGCAGCCAGGTGATCTGGCGCTTGGCCAGCTGTCGTGTGGCCACAATGCCGCGCTCGCGCAAGAAGGCCATATTCAACGGAGTGCCCGCCGGGCGGCTGGCCTGGAAGTCCAGCTCTTCCCAGGCCTGGCGGTAGCCTACGCAGCGCATCGAAGGCAGGTCGGGGTGCAGGTCGCCGCGCGCGCGCAGGGCCAACACTTCGTCGATGAAGCCGCCGGCGAGCATGGTGTCAAAGCGCAGTGCGATGCGCTCGTGTAGCCAGGCTCGGTCGCCAGGTTCCAAAGAAAAAAGGGCGCTAGCGCCGGTGGTGTTTGCGCTGACCGCTACTTTTTTAATAGTGTGAAAGCTTGACAGCGGCTGGCCGGACACATGCCACACCTCCAGCGCGCGCTGGATGCGCTGGCTGTCGCCGGGGGCGAGGCGGGCGGCGGTCACTGGGTCCACGCGCGCCAGTTCGGCATGCAGTGCGGGCCAGCCCTCCTCGGCCGCCTGGGCTTCGAGCCGTGCGCGCACCTCGGGGTCGGCGGCGGGCATGTCGTCGATGCCGTCGAACAGTGCCTTGAAGTACAGCATGGTGCCGCCCACCAGCAGGGGCAGTGCGCCACGCGCGCGGATCTCGGCAATGAGCCGCGTAGCGTCTTGCACAAACTCGGCGGCGCTGTATGGTTGCAGCGGGTCTCGAATGTCAATCAGGTGGTGCGGCACGGCGGCAAGCTCCGCCTCCGTAGGTTTGGCAGTGCCAATGTCCATGCCCCGGTACACCAGGGCCGAGTCCACACTGATGATCTCGACCGGCATGCCTTGTTTGCCCAGCACGGCAGCCAGCGCCAGTGCACCGGCGGTCTTTCCGGTCGCCGTGGGGCCTGCCAAGGCGATGGTGGGCAGGGTGTCAGCTTTGCTCACGGGGCGCTCCAAATTTTTGCACCAGCGTCCACGAGATGATGGCCAGCACCACCGACCAGAACCAGATGCCGCTCACGAGTGGCCAGACCGTGCCATCCAGCCGCATGCCCAGCCAGCCCCCAATCGCAAAGGCGGCCAGCATCATCATGAAACCGTTGAGTGCGGATGCCACCCCCGCCGCCTTGGGAAAGGGCCCCACCGCGCCACTTTGCCCACAGGGCTGATGAATGCCGTGGGCCACCATGAACAGGTAAAACGGCAGCGTGAGCGCCCAGGGGTGGTGCCAGCCCATCCACGCCACCAGTGCCATCAGGGTGCCACCGCTCACGCTCAGGGCCCCGGCGATGGCCACCGTGCGCTGCAGCCCGCAGCGGGCCAACAGGGCGCGGCACACAAAGGTGCCCGCAAAGTAGGCCGCGCAGGCAGATGCCATGACCCAGCCATACACCGTGCGGGTGAGCCCGAGCACATCGATGTACACAAACGAGGACGCGGCCAGAAAGGTGAACAGACCCCCGTAAGTGGCGGTGGTCTGCAGCGAAAACGCCCAGAAGGTGGGGCTGCGCAGCACCTGTTGCCAGGTGCCCACCAGCGCGCGGGGCTGCAGGGCCTGCGGGTTGCGGTGCGCCAGGGTCTCGGGCAAACGCAAGGCCACCAGCGCCAGCGTGACAACGGAATAGACCGTGAGCGCCAGCAGCGCCGCACGCCAGCCCAGCCATTCGCTGAGCAGGCCGCCCAACGGTGCGCAGATGCAGGCCACGATGCCCAGCCCCGTGAGCGCTTTGGACATGGCGCGTGCGCCATCGAGCGGGGTATAGAGGTCGCGCACGATGGCCCTTGCGCACATCACCACGGCCCCCATGGCGGCACCCTGGGCGATGCGCCACAGGATCAGCAGGCCCATGGTGGGCGCAAAGGCACTGCCCAGCGAGGCCACGGTGTAGATGGCAAGGCCTGCCAGCAAGACGGGGCGGCGGCCAAAACGGTCGGACAGCGGCCCCCACACCATCTGCGAACAGCCAAACGCCAGCAGCAGCCCGCTGAGCGTGAGCTGCGCCGCCGCCATGGGCGCGCCCAGGCTGCGGGTGAGAGCGGGCAGGGCGGGAAGGTACAGGTCCGTGGTGACGGGCTGAATGCTCAGCAGCAAGGCCAGCACCAGGATGGCCAGGCCGGGTTGTATCGAGACGGGGGCGGCCGCAGACGTTGCGGTGGCGGAGGGGGCAGACATATCTGTCTGAGCGTACCAGAAGGGGCTTAGGCGGCGCGGCTGGCCGCGGTGGTGAGAACCTGTGCGGATTTGTGTGTGTGGCGCGTCGCGGGGGTGACAACGGCCAGCCCCAGGGGCGCAGCTACATTGTGTTGTGGTGGTCTGGGCGAGCGCCTGTTTCAGGGGCAACCGGTCGGGCGCCACACCACATAACAAGGAGACAAACCATGCACAAGATGAACAACGCCCCTATGGCGCGCCCCGCAGTGTCCGCGCAGCCTGAGCGCACCAGGCGCAAAGGGCTTTTTGCCGCAGTGCCGTGGCGCGCGGCCTGGGTTGCGGCCGCACTGGGCACAGCCCTGGCAGCCCATGCGCAAACCCCCGCGCTGCCCGCACCCGAGTCCGTGGCGCTGGACAAGCTGGGCTATATGAGCACCTTTCCGCCCGAGGGCGCGCAGCGTGTGGATCTGAGCAATTCGTACAAGTACCCGCAACTGCGCTGGGCCGTGCAGCACCTGCGCGAGTTACAGCCTACGCGCAACATTCGCCACGGCGGCAGCGCGCCGTCCGCTTTGCCATCGGATCCCCGGCCACTGGGCAGTGTGGCCTTTGACGACGACAAGGGCCAGCCCATCACGGTGGACCAGTGGCTGACCCGCACCTACACCGATGCCCTTGTTGTCATGCACAAAGGCCACGTGGTGTACGAGCGCTACGACAACCAGATGAAGCCCCACACGCCGCATCTGCTGTTTTCGGTGACCAAGTCGTTCACGGGGCTCATGGCGGCGCAACTGGCACACGAGGGCAAGATCGACCCGCAAGCGCTGGTCACCCAATACGTGCCCGAGCTGGCCGATTCGGCCTGGGGCGACATGAAGGTGCGCGATGTGATGGACATGACCGGCGCAGTGCGTTTCCGAGAGGTCTACACCGACCCCACCACGGAGATCTTTGGCTACAGCTGGTCCAGCGGCCTGCTGCCGCGCCCGCCGGGCTACCAGGGGGCGACCAACGTGACAGACTTCCTGAAGACGCTCAAGAAAGAAGGCGAGCACGGCCAGGGGTTTGTGTACCGCACCGTGCACTCCGAGGTACTGGGCTGGATCGTTTCACGCGCTACCGGCAAACACTGGGCCGAACTGATGAGCGACAACATCTGGCAAAAGCTGGGCACCGAGGAAGACGCGCACGTGATGGTGGACAGCGTGGGCACACCGCTGCAAGGTGCGGGCCTGAATGCCACTGCGCGTGATCTGGCGCGCTTTGGTGAGATGCTGCGCCTGGGCGGGAGCTACAACGGCCAGAAGATTTTCGACAAGGCCGTGATCGACGACACCGCCAAGGGGGGTGACCGCGAGAAATTCAAGATGGGTGGAATGGCCTTCAGGCCCGGCTACAGCTACCGCAACCAGTGGTGGGTGCTGCACAACGCCGATGGCGCCTATGAAGCCGCTGGCATCCATGGCCAGTTCATCCATGTGAACCCTGCGGCCGAGATGGTGGTGGTCAAGCTGTCGTCGCACCCGGTAGCGGGCGCGGGCTTTACCCATCCGCTGACGCTTAAGGCCTGGGCGGCGCTGGCGCAGGCGGTGCGGCGTTGAGGCCCACGCCCATACAGGGGTCTTCTCTATCTCAGCTTGAACAGTGATGCCACGGCCTCGCGGTAGAGGCCCTGGCCGACCGCATTGGTGTTGTGGTGCGAGCCGCCCTCTACCAGCACAAAGCGCTTGGGCTCTGCCGCTGCCTCGTAGAGCTGGCGGCCGAGCATGGGGCTGATGAGGCTGTCTTCGCTGCCGTGCACCACCAGCAGGGGGGAACCGATGTCGGCCACTTTGCGGACGGATTCAAACCGCTGCGTGATGAGGCCCGACACCGGCAGCCAGCCCCATTTGAAGGTGCTCACCACATCAGCGATGCTGGTGAAAGTGCCTTCGACGATGGTGCCTTGCTCGTCGTGCACCTGGCGCGCCAGGTCGATGGCGATGGCGCCGCCCAGCGAGTGGCCGAAGATGTAGCGGGGTTTGTCGGGCTGCTGCTTCGCCAGCCAGTCCCAGGCCGCACGCGCGTCCTCGGCGGCGGTGGTCTCCGAGGGCAGGCCCGCGCTGCTGCGGCCAAACCCCCGGTAGTCGATGGCCAGCACCGAAAACCCCAGCTCCTGCATGCGCCGGATGCGGCCCGAGGAGCCCGCCACGTTCCAGCGTGCCCCGTGCAGATACAGCAGCACCGGCGCGTTGGCCCGTGCATGGGGCAGCCACAGGCCGTGCAGCCGTTCGGCCTTGCCGGTTGCATCGGACTGGAAGCTGATCCACACATCTTCCATGCCCTCGGTGGATTGCGCGCCGCCCCAGCTGCGGTCGCTGGGCTGAAAAATCCACTCGCGCTGCTTGGTGTCGAGGGTAGCGCAGCCTGCCAAGACGGCAATCGCCAGCGTGAGTGTCAGGAGGAGGGGGGCTCTTTTCATCATCCGGCTGATTCGTTGGCGGCAACAAAGTTCGATGCACCCTTGTCGTGCCAGCGGGCTTTGCAGTGAGCGGGCGGCGGGTTCAGGACAGTCGAGAGGCCGACTGCATGGGCGAGGACGTGTCGATGGACAGATCCCCCGCATCCTGCGTGCTCACGCCCGCCGCCAGGCGCACACGCAGCGCCAGATCGGTGCGCGAGTCTGCGTTGTGCAGCGCCTCGTCCAGCGAGATGCGGCCTTCGGTGTAGAGCTGGTACAGCGCCTGGTCAAACGTACACATGCCGATTTCGGTGCTGTGGCCCATGGCCTCCTTGATGCCCGAGAACTCGCCCTTGGCGATGAGGTCGGCAATGTACGGCGAGGTGAGCATCACCTCCACGGCGGGCACCAGCTTCTCGTGCAAGCCGGGGATCAGGCGCTGCGAAATCACCCCGGCCAGGTTCATGCTCAGGTCCATCAGCAGCTGATGGTGGGCGTCTTCGGGGAAGAAGTTGATGACCCGCTCCATGGCCTGGTTGGCATTGTTGGCGTGCAGCGTGGACAGGCACAGGTGGCCGGTTTCGGCATAGGCAATGGCCTGTTTCATCGTGTTGCGGTCACGGATCTCGCCGATCATGATCACGTCAGGCGCTTCGCGCAGCGCGTTCTTGAGCGCCTCTTCGTACGATTGTGTGTCGATGCCGACCTCGCGCTGGTCCACCACCGATCGTTTGTGCGCGTGCAAAAACTCCAGAGGGTCCTCGATGGTGAGGATGTGGCCCGTCAGGTTTTCGTTGCGGTAGTTGATCATCGACGCCAGCGTGGTCGATTTGCCCGAGCCCGTGGCCCCGGTCACCAGCACCAGGCCCCGCTTGCGCAGCACCAGCTTTTCCAGCACCGGGGGCAGGCCCAGCGCGGCCAGCGGCGGTATTTTGTTCTTGATGTAGCGCACCACCATCCCGGTTTCGCCGCGCTGCACAAACACGTTGACCCGAAAACGCCCCAGGTTCTCGGCCGAGACCGACAGGTTCATCTCCTGCTTGGCCTCGAACTCGCTGATCTGCTTTTCGTTCATCACTGCGTAGGCCAGTTGCTTGACCTGGCCCGGCAGCAGCGCGGGCATCTTCAAGGGGTGTGTGACCCCTTCGATCTTGAGGTTGACCGGCGCGCCCACGCTGAAAAAGAGGTCCGAGCCGCCCTTTTCGACCATGGCGTTCAAGAAGCTGAAAATTTCCACTGTGAACTCCCGAAAGTGTGCGTATTTGTTTCCGTGTGCAGCATAGCCTGCACTGCGCTGCGTGCAAAAAACAAAGGGGCCGAAGCCCCAGTGATTTGCTGTGTGAACAGGCTCTGAGGCCTTGTTTGGAGCCCTACACCACACCCTGCGCCAGCATGGCGTCGGCCACCTTCACAAAGCCGGCGATGTTGGCGCCGTCGATGTAGCTCACGCTGCCGTCGGGGCGCTTGCCATACTGGAGGCAAGCCGCGTGGATGCCTTGCATGATTTGCAGCAAGCGGGCGTCCACTTCTTCGCGCGGCCACGAGAGGCGGGCCGAGTTCTGGCTCATTTCCAGCCCGGATGTCGCCACACCACCGGCGTTGCTGGCCTTGCCCGGAGCGTAGAGCACGCCGGCGGCCTCAAACGCCTTGGCCGCTTCGTTGGTCGAAGGCATGTTGGCGCCTTCGGCCACACACACCACACCGTTTCGGATAAGGGTCGCCGCGTCCTCGACATCCAGCTCGTTTTGCGTGGCGCAGGGCAGGGCCACGTCCACCTTCACATGCCAGGGGCGCACCCCGGCCTCGAATTGCACGCCCGTGCGGGCTGCGTAGTCGCTTACACGGCCATACAGGTGGTTCTTGACGTCCATCAGGATGGCGAGTTTTTCAGGGGTGAAGCCGTCTTCGTCCACCACCGTGCCGCTGGAGTCGGACACGGTGATGACCTTGGCGCCCAGCTCCATGGCCTTTTGCACCGCGTACTGCGCCACATTGCCCGAGCCAGACACCGACACACGCAGGCCGTCGAACGAGCGGCCCCGGGTCTTGAGCATCTCCTGCGCAAAGTACACCGTGCCGTAGCCCGTGGCCTCGGGCCGGACCAGCGAGCCGCCAAACGACAGGCCCTTGCCCGTGAACACGCAGTCCGAGCGGTTGCTGAGTTTTTTGTACATGCCGGCCATGTAGCCCACCTCACGGCCACCCACGCCGATGTCGCCCGCTGGCACATCGGTGTCGGCACCCACATGGCGGAACAGTTCGGACACAAAGGCCTGGCAAAAGCGCATGACCTCGCCAGGGCTCTTGCCCTTGGGGTCAAAGTCTGAGCCGCCCTTGCCGCCGCCCATGGGCAGGGTGGTCAGCGCGTTCTTGAAGGTCTGCTCGAACGCCAGGAACTTCAGCACCGAGAGGTTGACCGACGGGTGAAAGCGCAGGCCGCCCTTGTAGGGGCCAATGGCCATGCTGTGCTGGATGCGGTAGCCCCGGTTGACCTGCACGCTGCCATGGTCGTCCACCCACGACACGCGGAACATCACGGTGCGCTCTGGCTCCACCAGGCGCTCCAGCAGGCCATGCTCGGCATAGCGCGGATGCTGCTCGATGAAGGGCCACAGGCTTTCCATCACCTCGGTGACGGCTTGCAGAAATTCAGGTTGACCGGGGTTGCGGAGAGCGACGTGGGAAAGGAAGCTCTCGACGGACGCGTGTTTCATGGTTCAAAGGGCTTTCTGCATCAAAAGATCAAGCAACGGCAGGCGGCAATGGCGCGCTGCAACATCGAATTATGTTCAAAAGTTATACGTTTATGCGTATGCCTATGCACAATGGTGGGGAATGTGGCGATTGATTTGCCACATATTGGTGCGGTTGATGTGCGGGTTTGCCTGCCATTGGTTTGCCACGCGGGCGTCACGGCCTTGTCACAAGGCGAGCCCACAGTTCGGCGGTTCTACAACATAACGAGGAGAAGAACATGCACATTTCTGGTGCGAAGTGGGGAGTGTTGGCCCTGGTGGCTGCGCTGGCGGCTTGCGGCGGTAATGACGACTATCCTTACCCCACGCTGAACGGTGCCAAGCCGCTGGTCATTGGTCACCGGGGTACGGCGGGTTACCGGCCCGATCACACCCTGGAAGGCTACAAGCTCGCCATCGAGATGGGGGCCGACTTCATCGAGCCCGACCTGGTGGCCACCAAGGACGGTGTGCTGGTGGCCCGCCATGAGCCCAACATCACCGGCACCACCGATGTGTCCACCCGCCCCGAATTCGCCAGCCGCAAGACCAAGAAGGTCGTGGATGGCGTGGAAGAAGAAGGCTGGTTCGTCACCGACTTCACACTGGCCGAGATCAAGACCCTGCGCGCCGTGCAGCCCTTGTCGGACCGGGACCAGTCGTACAACGGCAAGTTCCTGATTCCCACCTTTGAAGAAGTGCTGGACCTGGCCAAGACCGAAGGCGCCAAGGCCGGCCGCACGGTGGGCGTGTACCCCGAAACCAAGCACCCCACGTACCACGTCAAGCAAGGCCTGCCGCTGGAAGACCGCTTGCTGGCCATCCTGGCCAAGTACGGCTACACCACCAAGGGTTCGCCCGTCATCGTCCAGTCGTTTGAGGTGTCCAACCTCAAGTACCTGCGCACCAAGACCCAGGTGCGCCTGGTGCAACTGGTGGATGCGGATGATGTGAACCCCGATGGCACCATGTCACTGGTGGCCCCGTACGACAAGCCCTATGACTTTGCCGTGGCCGGTGATGCACGCACCTTCGCCAGCCTGTTGACGCCCGCAGGCCTCAAGGAAGTCAAGACCTATGCCGACGGTATCGGCCCCTGGAAGCCCTACCTGATTCCATCCAAGCAGGTGGATGCCAACAAGGACGGCAAGGCCGACGACCTGAACGGCGACGGCAAGATCGACGAGCGCGACCGCGTGATGATGGCGCCCACCGACGTGGTGAAGAACGCCCACGCCGAAGGCCTGTTCGTGCACGCATACACCTTCCGCAACGAAGCCAAGCGCCTGGCGTCTGACTTCAAGGGCGACCCGAAGGCCGAGTACAAGTTGTTCTTCAACCTGGGTGTGGACGGCGTGTTCAGCGACTTTGCCGACACTGCCAAGGCAGCGCGCGACAACTGATCTGCGGCTGCCCCACAGGGTCAGTCCCTGCGGCTGACTGAAACCACAAAGCCCGCACTTGCGGGCTTTGTGATGGGTGGGGCCACGACACTTGGCGCGTCGCGGCGATCACTGTGCCGTTGCGATAGGCGTGGCCGACTCTGCGGCCACGAGCCCTTCGGCCGTCGGCAGGTTCATCCATGACTGCATCAGCGGAATCTGCTTGCGCAGCCAGTGTGTGGGCATGGCCTGTGTGCCCCACACGGGGATGCGGCCCGCGTATTCACCCATCACCCAGAACTGTCGCACGGCAAGGCAAGGCGCAATGGCCGCCAGATCTGCCGCCGGTATGGCGCGCACGCGGGTGTATCCGGCCAGATAGCGGTGCCAGCGCTCCAGCACCGTGGCCGACAGGGGTGTCTCCAGGCTGCGGGGCAGCAGCACCCACAGGTATACGGCCAGCTCATAGGCCAGCAGGCCGGGGCCAGCATCGTCAAAATCGAAGAAGGCCGCCACACGGCGGCCCTCGCTGGCACCGTGGGGCCCATCGCTCATGAAGTTGTTGCTGCCATGACAGTCGCCGTGGCAATGCACACGGGTCAGGCCGGGCAGTGCGGCAAAACGCGCGCGCAGCCCATCGGCAAGCGCAGAAAATTCGCGCCCCAGCGCGGCGTCCACCGTGGGGGCGGCGATCATGCGGTCGAGCGACGCGTCAAGCAGCAGTGGCAGATCCAGCGTGTAGCGGCTGGGTGGGCCGCCGTAGGTCTGCGCTGCATCGTGCAGTTGGGCCAGCCCCTGGCCGGTGGCCTCGATGTCCGCCAGCAGCTCGCCGGGTGGATCGCCTGGCAGAAAGTCGAACAACAGCAGCGAGCGCAGGCCTTCCGGAAGGGCGAGCACCACGCTAAAGCTTCCATCCGCCGCAGGCCATGGTGCTGCGACGGGAACGCCCTGCGCCCGCAAGTGCATGAGCAAGGCGGTTTCATAGGCGAGGTTGGGCTCGCCGCGTGGCCTTTCGGTGCACAGGCGCGCAATGGCGTGCTGGCCACTTTCAAAACGCAGCTCGTACACCTGGTTGAAGCCGCGCCGCAGCAGCACGCAGTGCGCGACGGGGCCGAGCGCCCATCCGGCCGTCACCGCCTGGGCAATGGCGTCGCCAGTGGGGGTGGTCTGTGCGATGGAGTGGGCGTTGAGGGCAATCATGGAGGGGCGGGCGTGCGGCCAGGGCGGCCAGGGCGGCCGATTTTGCCGACAAAGCTGCCCCCTGTGTCTTAAGACCAGCCAAAGGCCGGCCTGAGCCAGCTCAGGCAGTCCCGCCGTCAGAAACCCAGCGCGAACCCGACGCTGAGCAGGGTGCGGCCCTGTTGTCGGCCCACCGTGGCATCGAGCTGTCGGCCAGGGGCCCATTCCCAGCGTGCGCCGGTCTGAAATACGGGCGCGCCGTGCTGGGTGCCAAAGGCTTCCAGGTGCGGGGTGATGGCGCCCCAGGTGTGCTCCACCGATGCGCCCCAGGTGGCGCGCCAGGCTTGTGTGGACTCTCGCTGGGCACCCAGATTGGCATTGACCAGGCCCCAGGGCGCCGCGCAGGTGCCGATCAGGTTCAGCGCCACCACGCCACCGCCACCATGGCCCAGCGCTTGTCGCCGGTGTGTGATGCCGGCGCTGCTGGCCGCATTGCAGCCGTCGGTCTGCGCGGGGCTCCACAGCCACTTGGCCTGCAGGCCCTGCAGCGTATGGCGTTCGCCCAAATCGCGCGCGAGCAGCACTCCCAGCTCCAGGCCGTCCGTGGGGGTGAAAGCCGGTGCTGCATAGAAGGCGCCGCGTTGCCCGCGCAGCCCTTCCCACCAGACTTCGACGTGGCCCTGGCCCACTTCGCCTACGCCCGCATCGTCCACCGTGAGAGGGCGCCCTGCATGTGCCGCAGTCATGGACAGGCACAGCGCAGCGAGCGATGTGGAGCGAAGGGGCCGGCGGAAAAACAGGGAGCTGGCGTTGTGCATTGGCTGTAACGATGCTGGCTATGCGGGGGTAACAATGAAGGCGCGGCGAGCTACTAGCGCCCGCGCAAGAACAGTGCGTCCAGCTCTTTCATCGACAACTGGCGCCAGGTGGGGCGGCCGTGGTTGCACTGGTCCGATCGGTCGGTGGTTTCCATCTGGCGCAGCAAGGCGTTCATCTCATCGAGGGTGAGCCTGCGGTTGGCGCGCACAGCGCCATGGCAGGCCATGGTGCCCAAGATCTCGTTGCGGGCGCGTTGCACCACGGTGGTGGCGTCGTGCGCGGCCAGTTCGGCCAAAACGCTGCGGGCCAGCTCGACCGCATCGCCCTGCGCCAGCGTGGTAGGCACGGCGCGCACGGCCAGGGTTTTGGGCGAGAAGGGCACGACCTCCAGGCCCAGCGTGGCCAGCACCTCGGCCGACTCTTCGGCGGTGGCCACTTCTTGCGGGGTGGCGGCAAAGGTGGCAGGGATCAGCAGCGGCTGGCTGGCAATGCGGGCGCCGCTGTCCACCTGGGATTTGAGGCGCTCGTAGACGATGCGTTCATGGGCGGCATGCATGTCCACGATGACCATCCCCTGTGCGTTTTCGGCCAGGATGTAGACGCCGTGCAATTGGGCCACCGCGCGGCCCAGGGGCCAGGCGGCGTCGCTGCCGTCGCGGCCTTGGGGCCAGGCGGCCTCATCGCCCACGTTGTGGGGGTGGGCCGATGCTGAAGCCGCCTGCGCGGTGGCAGGGCTCCAGGGCGACGGCGACAAGGGAGGGTGCGTGGTGCTGGACGATGGGCTGGTGCTGGCCGCGGCCGCCGAGTTCGCCAAAGGCGCACCCCACCCTATGGGCGTAGCAGATGCGTCCTCTTTTCTGGGGCCCCACAGGGCCTGCAGATCAGCCACGTGGTGGCCACGCTCTTCAAATTTCATAGCTGCTTGCGCTTGCCACATCAGCGCCTGAGCCTGCTTTTGCTTGAAATCCTGGTCAACGCCGTCGCCAGTGACTGCTTCGGGTGGTCCGGCGGTGGCGGCAGCCAACGCCGCCGCCCGGGGCGCGGCCAGCGCATTCTCGACCGCGTGGCGCACGGCCTGGTGCACCTCGCGGCTGTCGCGAAAGCGCACTTCGATCTTGGTGGGGTGCACGTTCACATCCACACGGGCCGGGTCGATCTCGACATACAGCGCATAGATGGGCTGCTTGTGGCCGTGCAGCACGTCTTCATACGCGCTGCGGGCGGCGTGGGTGAGAACCTTGTCGCGCACGTAGCGGCCGTTCACGTAGCAGTATTGGTGGTCGGGGCGCGAGCGGGCGGCATCGGGCAGGCCTGCGCGGCCGGTGACAACCACAGGCCCCACACGGTGCTGCACGGCGACCGATTGCGTGACGAAGTCTTCGCCCAGTACGTCTGACAGGCGGCGGGCCAGCGCGTCTTGCACGGCATCGGCGGTGCCTTGGCCGGGCACAAAAGTGGCGCGCCACTGCTCCACCAGCTTGCCCTCATGCCAGATGGCAAAACCCACATCGGGCCGCGCCAGCGCGTGTCGGCGTACCGACTCAATGCAGTGCGCCAGTTCGGTGGCGTCGGTTTTCAAAAACTTGCGGCGCGCAGGGGTAGAGAAGAAAAGCTCTTTCACTTCCACCGTGGTGCCGGTGCTGCGCGCGGCAGGGCGCAGCTCGCCGCTGCGGGCATCGAGCAAAAAAGCGCTGGCTTGCGCCGCGGGGCGCGACAGCAGCGCCATCTCCGACACCGAGGCAATGGCCGCCAGCGCCTCGCCCCGAAAACCCATGGTGGCCACGGTCTCCAGGTCGTTCAGGTTGGTGATCTTGCTGGTGGCATGGCGGCGCAGGGCCACGGGCAGCTCCTCTTGCGGAATGCCGCCGCCGTCGTCTTCCACGGTGATCAGGCGCACCCCACCGGCCGACAGGCGCACGGTGATCTGCGTGGCGCCCGCGTCCAGCGCGTTGTCCACCAGCTCACGCACGACCGAGGCGGGGCGCTCCACCACCTCACCGGCAGCGATCTGGCTGATGAGTTCGTCGGGCAGGTCGCGGATGGGGCGGCGGATGGGGGTGGTGGCGGTGTGGGCCGCTGCGAGGATGGGGGTGGTGTCGTTCACCCCAAGGATTTTAGGGCGGGGGCGGCGCAGGGGTATCGGGCTTGGATTGCGTGCGATGGGGATAATGCGCCCACCTTTTTTCCGCCCGGCGCCAGGGCCCGCCCTTTCATGGAACTTGTCACTTTTCTCATCGACTTCATCCTGCACGTGGACAAGTACCTGGAGGCGTTTGTGCAGACCTATGGCATGTGGGTATATGCCCTGCTGTTTGCCATCGTGTTCATCGAAACAGGCTTGGTGGTGATGCCGTTTTTGCCCGGCGATTCGCTGTTGTTCATCGTGGGGGCCCTGTGCGGCGCGGGGATGATGAGTTTTCCTCTGGCCTGCACGGTGCTGGTGTTGGCGGCCATTTTGGGCGACCAGTGCAACTACTCCATCGGCCGGTTCTTTGGGCCCAAGGTGTTTCAGTGGGAGGACTCCCGCTGGTTCAACCGCCGGGCGTTCAACCAGGCGCATGCATTCTATGAGCGGTATGGCGGTATCACCATTGTCATTGCACGCTTCATGCCCTTTATTCGCACCTTCGCGCCCTTTGTGGCAGGCGTGGCAGAGATGGGGCGGGGCAAGTTCACGGCCTTCAATGTGGGCGGAGCGCTGCTGTGGGTGCTGGGCATCTGCACCGCTGGGTACTTCTTTGGCAACTTTGCCTGGGTCAAGGAGAACCTGGACAAGATCATCTGGGCGATGATTTTTGTGCCCGGCCTGATCGCCATCTTCGGGGCCTGGCGTGCGGGGCGACAGGCCAGAACAGCCTGACGCATTGTTGATTTGCTATCAAAAAAGGAGCTTCATGCGCTTTTCTGACAAGCGCATGAAGCTCTTTTTATGCCAAGTCCCGATTCAGGGCATACGCCCTGGGTCTGGCTTAGCGGCGGTATGGGCGACGCTGATCGCGGTCTTCGCCGACCTCGTGGCCGATGAGGGCGCCCGCAGCGGCGCCCCCGATGGTGCCCACCGGTCCGCCAAAGACGGCGTTGCCGGCCACACCGCCGATGACGGCGCCTACGCCGGTGCCGACCTGGGCTCCCGAGGGATTGGAAGCGCAACCACCGAGTGCCAGGGCTGCCGTGCAGGTGGTCGCGAGAAGGATGTGACGGATGTTCATGGCAAGAGTCCTTTGTGTATGGGGAATCAGGCCGTGAAGCTCAGCGGCGAGTGCCACTGAAGTTCGACCTGTGCCTTGACTATCGGCGCACTGCCGGGTTGCGGGTGTAGGCAGCATGGGGCGCTGCCTGTAGGACAGGTGGCTTTGTCGTGAGGGCGCCAAGAGCGCGGGTCTAAGGGTTTACGTTGCACCGGGGGCTGTTGCCAAGAAGGTGGCGCGGGCAGATCATTTCTTTGCCCTACACAACTTACACAAGGACACGCGATGAACCAGCAAACACAGCAGGCCGGCCGGGGAGGGCTGGGCGCCCAGTGGACGGTGGCGCAGCAGATCGGGTTGATTGTGGGGGTGGCCATCCTTGCCCTGGTGGTCATCCTGGCGCTGAGTCTGGTGCGCGTGCAGCACCTGGGCTCCACGGTGGACCGCTTGGCGACTGAGCAGGTTGAGCGGCTGCAACTGGCCCTGCGTTGGCGCAGCAACATCGCTGTCAACTCCACGCGCGTGTTTTCCATCGTCCAGTCCGAAGGCGATGACCTGCAGAACTATTTCAAGGACGCGGTGGCAGCCACTACGGCCGACACGAGCAAGGTGCAAAAGCGGTACACCGAACTGGAGAGCAGTGCGGAGGGGCTGCGCATCCAGGACGAACTGGGGGTGGTGCGCAAGCCCTACCTGGAGGCCCGTGACAAGGCGCTGGCGCTGAAGAAGGCGGGCGACATGGCCCAGGCCAAGGCCTTTGCGCTGGGCAGTTTTGCACCCGTGGTGGACCAGTACAACGCGGTGGCCGACAAGATGGTGAACTACCAGGTGCAGCGTTCGGCCGAGCAAGCCGCCGAGGCGGCTGGGCTCATCCAGTCCTACCGCATGACGGTGCTGATTGCGGGCGTTGCGGGGCTGTTGCTGTTGGTGGTGCTGTCGTGGGTGGTGGTGCGGCGCATCCGCCGTTCACTCGGTGAAGTGAGTGCGGTCGCGCAGCGTATCGGGGAGGGCGATTTGTCGCAGCCCGTCCATGCCCACGGGCGGGGCGAGGTGGCCGACATGATGCGGGCGATGGAAGCCATGCAGATATCGCTGGTGCGCATTGTGGGTGATGTGCGCCAAAGCAGCGACAGCATTGCGACGGGCTCCAGCGAAATCGCTACGGGCAATGCCGACCTCAGCCAGCGCACCGAAGAGCAGGCCAGCAACCTGCAGCAGACCGCGGCGTCGATGGAGCAGATCACCAGCACCGTGAAGAACAACGCCGACACCGCGCAGCGTGCTGCGGTGCTGGCCGGATCAGCCTCTGCCGCTGCCGTCCGGGGCGGTGAGGTGGTGGGGCAGGTAGTGACCACCATGCTGGATATCTCGACAGCATCGAAAAAAATCACCGACATCATTGCGGTGATCGACGGCATTGCGTTTCAGACCAATATCCTTGCGCTCAACGCGGCCGTGGAGGCAGCGCGCGCGGGTGAGCAGGGCCGGGGTTTTGCCGTGGTGGCCAGCGAGGTGCGCAGCCTTGCGCAACGCAGCGCCGAAGCCGCCAAGGAGATCAAGTCCCTCATCGGCGCGAGTGTGGAGAAGGTGGAAAATGGCACCCAGCTCGTGAGCAATGCCGGGCAGAGCATGGAAGACATCGTCTCCCAGGTCAAACGCGTGAGCGACCTGATTGGAGAAATCTCCAGCGCCACGGGCGAGCAGACCATTGGCATCAGCCAGGTGGGAGAAGCCGTGACCCAGCTGGATCAGGTCACGCAGCAGAACGCAGCCCTGGTGGAGCAGAGCGCCGCAGCGGCCGACAGCCTCAAACACCAGGCCGCGCGGCTGGCCGAAATCGTGAGTGTGTTCCGCCTGGAGCGCTAAGCACCTGTTCACAACACGGGGGCCGGCCCTTTCTACCGGGCTGGCCTACCGTGCGCGCCCCATCATCTAACCAGGCCGAAGGCAGATCGTGACCAGCAGCGATGCGTGTTGCACGGCCTTGAGGGAGTGAAGCGCGCGGGGCGCCAAATGCACGAAGTCGCCAGCATGCAGGTGTTGGGTGCTGCCGTCGCTGGCAAATTCGACCACCCCTTCGATGCACTGCACCGTGGCTTCGCCGGGGGTCTGATGCTCTTTCATGGATTTGCCGACCGGCAGCACCACGCGCATCACTTCGAGCTGGCCCGCTTTGAGGATGGCGGTGGTGGCGGTTTCCGGCAAAAGGTTGCCCAGAGGGCGCACGCTGACGACCTGACCGGATTGAGCGTGGAGTAGTGCCATGGCTTGCCTCCTTCCCATCGCAGGGATGGGCGTCTTGATGCAGGCTACTGTGCCTGCACTTGCCCTCCAGTGCAAGGCGCTGGACGGTGAATCGGGATTACACCGAGCGGCTGCGTGCGAGCGGCGGGTTTTTTGCGAAGTAGCGCGTGATTCCGCGCATCAGCGCATCGGCCAGTTGCTCCTGGTAGGCGCCGCTGCGCAGGCGCTTTTCCTCTTCGGGGTTGCTGATGAAGGCGGTTTCCACCAGCACGCTGGGGATGTCCGGCGCCTTGAGCACGGCAAAACCCGCCTGCTCCACACGGGGCTTGTGCAGCTTGCCCACATTGCCGATTTCGCCGAGCAGCACGCTGCCCAGCTTGAGGCTGTCATTGATCTGTGCGGTGGTGCTCATGTCGAGCAGCGCGCGTTGCACATGCTGGTCCTTCGACTGCACGTTGATGCCACCCACCAGATCGGCCTGGTTCTCCTTGTTGGCCAGCCAGCGCGCTGCCGTGCTGGACGCGCCACCCTGGCTCAGTGCGAACACACTCGCGCCCCGCGCCTCGGGGGTGGTGAAGGCGTCGGCATGGATGCTCACGAACAGGTCGGCCTGCACACGCCGCGCCTTTTGCACGCGGGTGCCCAGCGGCACGAAGTAATCACCATCGCGCGTGAGGAACGCGCGCATGGGGTTGCCACCCACGGTGGTGGCGTTGATGCGGTCACGCAGCAGGTGGGCCACGCGCAGCACCACGTCTTTCTCGCGGGTGCCAGCCGGACCGATGGCGCCGGGGTCTTCACCGCCGTGGCCGGGGTCCAGGGCCACGATGATGATGCGGTCGGTCTCGGTGGCCGTGGCGCGGTTGCCCGGGCGTGTGGGTGCGGCGGCAGAGGTGGGGGTTGGCGCCGCGGGGGGCGCTGCAGCCACAACGGGCGGTGATGTGGGCTGCGGCGCCGGCGCGGGGCCGTTGGCGCGCTGGGCGATCAGGTCACCCAGCGGGTCGTGCTCGGCGGGTGCTGTGGGCGCGCGGGGGGGCACCATCGGAGCCGCCGCCTGCGAAGTCGGAGCGTCGCGCAGGCGTTCAGCGATCAGGGCTTCCAGGGGATCGACAGGCGCGGCCGGGTACAGGTCGAACACCAGACGGTGCCGGTAGGCCGCAATCGGGGGCAGCGTGAACACCTGGGGGACGGCGGCCTGTTTGAGGTCCACCACCAGTCGCACCACCCCGGGTGCGTTTTGGCCTACCCGGATTCCTGCAATGTTGGGGTCGTCGGGCTTGACCTTGGCCACCAGTTCACGCAGCTCGGGGCTCAGGTCGATGCCTTCGATGTCCACCGCCAGGCGCGGTGGGGTGGTCACAAAAAACTGCTTGGCCACCAGCGCGCCGTCGGATTCGATGGTGACGCGCGAATATTCGGGCGCTGGCCATACGCGCACCGCCACGATGGTTGCGCCCCGGGCAATCTGCTGGGTGCCCAGCAACAGCACCAGGCTGCCAGCCTGCAGTACAGCGCGGCGTGACGGCACGGGGGCGGGATGAGCGGGCAGGGTGGGTTCGTTCACAGCGTCTCAGAGTCCTTGCAGCAAGGCACGTCCCGTGGGGGTGTGGGCGTGCAGCGTGACTTTCCTTTCGGTGTCGTCAATTGCTTCAATGTGTATAGCAAGGTCAGCAAGCGGCGTAAGCGCTGCAGCCTTTTCCGGCCATTCTGCCACCTTGAGGCCAGGGTTGGCAAAAATGTCCCTGAAACCGGCGTCCTCCCACTCGCGTGGGTCATCAAAGCGGTAGAAGTCAAAGTGCCAGATTTCCAGTCCGGGGGCTTCATGGGGTTCCACCACCGCGTAGGTGGGGCTTTTGATGCGGCCTTGAACACCCAGGGCCCGCAGCAGGTGGCGCACCAGCGTGGTTTTGCCCGCGCCCAGGTCGCCATGCAGGGTCAGGTAGGCATTGGTCAGCTGCGGCTGTGCCGCAAGCTGGCGTGCGAAGGCCTCGGTGTCAGCTTCGCTGTGCCAGATGAAATGGCGCGCGTTGGATGGGGGAGATTGGGTGGCGACAGCCTCGCTGCTTTCTACAATCTGGCCGGTATGTGGTGCAACAGTCAACTCGTTCCTCAAATGCAGGAGTGGGCCCGCGAACTGGGATTTTCCCAAATCGGCGTGGCGGGGGTGGACTTGTCCGCCGCAGAGCCCGGCCTTTCGGCCTGGCTGGCGCAGGGATTCCATGGCGAGATGCATTACATGGCATCGCATGGCCTCAAGCGCGCCCGCCCGGCCGAACTGGTGCCAGGCACCGTGAGCGTGATCACGGCGCGCATGGATTACTTGCCGCGCGACACGGGCGCGCAGGCGCCCGATGGCTGGCAGGCCTTCGAGCTGGGCCGGTTGGCGCGACCCCACGAAGGCATCGTCTCGGTCTATGCACGGGGACGCGATTATCACAAGGTGCTGCGCGCACGCCTGCAAAAGCTCAGCGATCGCATTGCCGAAGCCATCGGGCCCTTTGGCCACCGCGTGTTCACCGACTCCGCCCCGGTGCTGGAGGCCGAGCTGGCTGCGCGCAGCGGCCAGGGCTGGCGTGGCAAGCACACGCTGGTGCTCAACCGCGAGGCGGGGTCCATGTTTTTTCTGGGCGAGATTTACGTGGACATGGCACTGCCCGAGAGCACGCCCGTCACCGCGCACTGCGGCAGTTGCAGTGCGTGTATCGACGTGTGCCCCACGCAGGCCATCATTGCACCGCACCGTATCGATGCGCGGCGCTGTATCTCGTACCTCACCATCGAGCATGCGGGTGCGATCCCGCTGGAGCTGCGGCCATTGCTGGGCAATCGCATCTATGGCTGCGACGACTGCCAGCTGATTTGCCCCTGGAACAAATTCGCCCAAGTCAGCCGCCTGTCGGATTTTGATGAGCGCAAAGGGTTGTCGGGCCAGCAACTGGTGCATTTGTTCGCGTGGGACGAGGCCACCTTTTTGCGCATGACCGAGGGCGGGCCGATCCGGCGCATCGGGCATGAGCGCTGGCTGCGCAATGTGGCGGTAGCGCTGGGCAATGCGCTGCACGCCACGGCGGACGAAACGCTGCGCGTCGCCCTGCAATCGCGCGAGCAGGACGACAGCCCCCTGGTGCGTGAGCATGTGGCCTGGGCGCTGGGCCGGGGTAAAAATGGCCTGTAGCGCTTTATTTATAAGCGCGAGAAGCTATTAAAAAGTGAGCTTAATGGCGCTGCAAGCGCTTACCGAGCCAGCAGCCCGGTGTCCTGAAGTGTGGACACCAGTCCCTGCGCGAACTGTGCATACCCTGAGGCATTGGCATGTATCTGGTCGGACCGCAGGTGGTCCTGTGCCAGCACCCCGGCCCAGCCCTTGCTGTGCAGCGGAATCTTCAGCTCGTCTGCAATCTCTTCATACATGGCGTGGTCACTCAGCCGGCCCATAGTGGCCATCAGCGACAACTCGGGCACGGCCACCAGCAGCACCTGGGCGCCGCTGGCGCGGGCTTCCGAGCAGATGCGCACGATGTTCGCGCGTGTGGCAGCGGCATTCTGGCGGCGCAGAAAGTCGTTGCCGCCGATGCTCACGATCACCAGCGCGGGCTGGTGCTGCAGTAGCAGACCCGGCAAGCGGTTGAGCGCCTGGGCCGAGGTGTCGCCCGAGACACCACCGCTGATCACCTTCCAGCCTGTCAGGTGCTGCAGCACGGTGGGGTAGGCGGTGTCGGCCGAGGCCCCCACACCCGAGGTCAGCGAGTCGCCCAGGGCGAGCGCTGTGGCACCGGGGGGCACGATGTGGGTGCGGGGTGTTTTGCGGCCGCAGGCGGCCAGTGGTGCCAGCAGCGCGGTCATCAGTCCCGCCGCGAGCACGCTCCGGCGTGAGGGGCGGGTGGCGCCTTGTGGGGGCTGTGATTCGCGCGCGGCCTTCATCGCAAGAACCCCAGCGCAAAAGGCAGGCTGACAACGCCCAGCAGCGTGGACAGCGTCACCAGCCCTGCCACATACGGTCCGTTGTAGCCCATGCGCGCCGCGAGCACATAGCAGGTCGATGCCGTAGGCAGGGCCGAAAAGGCCAGCAGTACCGTGGTCTGCACGGGGTCCAGCCCAAAAAGCCGCGCCATGGCAAAAGCCAGCAGGGGCTGCACCAGGTGGCGGATGGCCAGCACCGACACGCTCAACGCCTTGCCCCGCGTGAGCAGGCCAAACTGCAGCCCGGCCCCGGCGGCCATCAGCCCCAGGGCCAGCGATGCGGCGCTGATGCGGCTGACCGTGGGCACTGCCCACTCAGGGATCTGAAAGCCCAGCAGGTTGGCCGCCAGACCCGACCCGGTGGCAATGATCAACGGGTTGCGCACCAGTTCGCGCGCAAAGCTGTGCTGGCCCTGGCGCGCCATGGGCCACACGGCCGCCACGTTGAACAGCGGTACGCACACGCCGATCAGCACGGCAATCATCAACAGGCCCTGGGTGCCCGCCAGCCGCTCGGCAATCGCCAGGCCAATGAAGGAGTTGAAGCGGAATGCCACCTGCGCACTGGCGGCGTGGTCGCGCACATCGAGGCGTTTGCCCAGCCAGGGCCAGTGCGGCAGGCTGTAGGCCAGTGCAATTCCGATGACGCCCGACAGCATGCCGGCGGCAATCAATCCCGATGCAGCGCCGACGTCCACCGGGCTTTTGACGATGGACTGGAACAGCAGCACCGGAAAGAGCAGGTAGTACACCAGGCTCTCCACCGGCTGCCAGACTGAGCGGTTGAGGGCGGTGTAGCGGCAGATCAGGTAGCCGCACAGGATGAGAGAGAAATCGGGGAGCAGGAGCTGGGCGTAGTTCACGGGGTGAGAATACTTGATCCTCGACAAGCTCTCCGGGTTAGCCCTTATGTGGAATCCGCAGGCAGTTTTTGCGTCCGTTGGGCATACCATCGGCGCTGTTTGTTACCCGCACGAAGGAGAACTCCATGCATCGTCGTCAATGGCTTGCGCTGACCGTACTGGCTGCTGCAGCCGGATCTGCCGCCGCACAAGGCTACCCCAACAAAGTGATCCGTCTGGTGGTGCCCTTTGCACCCGGCGGCACCACCGACATCATTGCGCGCGTGATCGCGGAGCCCCTGGGTCGCGCCCTGGGCCAGAGCGTGATCGTGGACAACAAGGCCGGTGGTGGCGGCATTGTGGGTGCGGCTGAGCTGGCCCGCGCCACGCCCGACGGCTACACGCTGGGTGTGGCCACCGTGTCCACGACGGCGGCCAACCCTGCCATCAACCCCAAGACGCCGTACAACCCGCTGACGGACTTCACGCCCATCATCAACATCGCGGCCACGCCCAACATCATTGCCGTGAACCCAAGCTTTCCGGCCAAGGACTACAAGTCGTTCGTGGCCGAACTCAAGAAGTCGCCCGGCAAGTATTCGTACTCGTCGTCGGGCACCGGCGGCATCGGCCACCTGCAGATGGAGCTGTACAAGAACCTCTCAGGCACCTTTGTGACCCATATTCCCTACCGCGGCGCGGGCCCTGCCCTGAACGACACCGTGGCGGGTCAGGTTCCGATGATTTTTGACAATCTGCCTTCGGCCCTGCCGTTCATCAAGGAAAACCGCCTGGTGCCCATCGTGGTGGCTGCACCCCAGCGCGTGGCAGCCTTGCCCAATGTGCCCACCTTCAAAGAGTTGGGCCTGGAGCCGGTGAACCGCATGGCTTACTACGGCATCGTGGGCCCCAAAGGCCTGCCCAAGGACGTCGTGGACAAGATCAACGCGGGTGTGCGCAAGGCGCTGGAAGATGCTGCCGTGAAAAAGCGCATTGAAGACACCGGCTCGCTGGTGGTGGGCAACACCCCTGAGCAGTTTGCCGAGCAGATCAAGGCGGAGTTCTCGGTCTACAAGGATGTGGTGGTCAAGCAGAAGCTGACGCTCGAATAAGCGCGGCGCCATCCAATCCAAAGCCGCCCTTTGCCCGGGCGGCTTTTTTACGTGCTATGGTTTTTACATGTTGACCCCCAGCCTTGATGCCATAGACACCTTTGTGGATGCCCTGTGGCTGGAGGACGGTCTTTCGCGCAATACGCTGGCCGCTTACCGGCGCGACCTGACGTTGTATGCGCAATGGCTGTCAGACCAGCAACCGTCCCTCGCGCTCGACGACACCGCCGAGCACCACCTGAACGCCTACTTTGCAGCCCGCCACGCACAGACCCGTGCCACGTCAGCCAACCGGCGCCTCACCGTGCTGCGCCGCTACTTTCACTGGGCACTGCGTGAGCGGCGCATCACGGCCGACCCCACGGTGCGGCTTCAGGCCGCGCGCCAGCCCCTGCGTGTGCCCAAGACGCTCTCCCAGGCCCAGGTGGAGGCTTTGCTGACGGCGCCTGATCTGGGCAACCCTTTGGGGCTGCGCGACCGCACCATGCTGGAGCTGATGTACGCCAGCGGTCTGCGTGTGACTGAACTGGTCACGCTGAAGACATTTCAGCTCGGACTCAATGAAGGCGTGTTGCGCGTGATGGGCAAAGGCAGCAAGGAGCGCCTGGTGCCCTTTGGCGAAGAAGCCCGGCAATGGCTGGATCGCTACCTGCACGAAGCCCGGGGTGTCATCCTGGCCGGGCAGCAGACGGATGACCTGTTTGTGACCCAGCGCGGCAGCGGCATGACGCGCGTGATGTTCTGGGTCATCGTCAAGAAATGGGCCCAGGTGGCGGGTATTACCGTGCCGCTGTCGCCGCACACGCTGCGCCACGCGTTTGCTACCCATCTGCTCAACCATGGTGCTGATCTGCGCGTGGTGCAGTTATTGCTGGGCCATGCCGACATATCCACCACCACCATCTACACCCATGTGGCACGAGAGCGGCTCAAGTCGCTGCATGCGCTGCATCATCCACGTGGATAGCGGTGGTGGCGTGGGTGGCCCTCGTTTTGTATTCGCATCGACAAGAAAGTACCGTATGAAGAAACTGATTCTTGGCGCCTGCCTGCTGGGCGCCACCGCGCTGGCCATGGCCCAGGCCTGGCCCGCGGCCAAACCCGTTCGCATCATCGTGGCCTACCCGGCCGGTGGCGTGAGCGATAACGTTGCGCGGGCACTGGCCGACAAGCTGGCCGTGCAATGGGGCACGCCCGTGGTGATTGAGAACAAGGCGGGTGCCAGTGGCAGCCTGGGTGTGGATGCCGTGGCCAAGGCGGCACCCGATGGCTATACCCTGGGTTTTGCTGCCGTGAGCCCGCTGGCGCTGAACCCGCACCTGGGCAAGTCGCCCTTCGATGCGCAAAAGGACATTGCCCCGGTGGTCAGCGTGATGTACTCGCCAGTGCTGCTGCTCGGTACTGCTGCCAACAAGGCGACGGATTTCAAGGACCTGCTCACCACAGCGCGGGCCAGGCCCGGTGCGGTGCGCTGGGCAACGTCTGGGCAGGCGTCGCTGGGGCACATCATGCTGGAGCAGATCCAGGCGGTGGCGCAGGTACAGATCACGCACATCCCTTACAAGGGCGGTGGCCAGCAGATGAATGATGCCCTGGGAGGGCAGTTCGAAGTGTTGTCGACCAATGCCGGTGCAGCGGTGCTGCAACACATCAAGGCGGGCAAGCTCAAGCCGCTGGCCGTGGGGGCGCCTGCGCGGCTCGATTCACTGCCCGATGTGCCCACGCTGGCCGAGCTGAAACAACCGGCCGCCAACCTGTCGTCGCTGTTTGGCATTTATGCCCCGGCGCAGACGCCGCCGGCGATCATTGCGCGCATCAATGCGGAGGTGAACAAGGCGCTTGCCTTGCCCGACATTCGCAGCAAGCTCGACGCCACGGACAACGTGCCCACCGGCGGCACTACGGCGGAGTTCGCGCGCCAGATTGCGCAGGAGTCCGAGAGCAACGCACGCATCATTCGCTCGGCCGGCATCCAGGGAAACTGAGTCTGCGCATCGGGTTATGCAGCGCTGAAAGCGCCACAGGCCCTGGGGTTGCCAGGGCCTGTGCAGCGAGCGTGAGCGAGGTGAGGGCGATTGCTATTGCTACTCTTCGTTCAGGCTTTCGGCCCATGTCAGGGCCTGCAAGTGGGCCCAGTTGACCTGGCGGTTGGACAGGTGCAAGGCGTCTGCGTTTTTGGCAAAGGCCACTTCATCGCCACTTTCGCAGGCTTTGGTCAGATCCAGGAACGGGGCAAACACACCGGTGCCACGCAGCAGTGCATCCATCACGGGTTCAGGCAAGGCCACCGATTCGAGGGCTTTTTCCAGCGGTACGCCCAGCATGGTGTCGAGCAGCGAGAACACGCCCACCACAAAGGCGTTGTCGCACTCCTCGGGCGGCAGCAGCTCGGCCGCCAGCAGCTCCATGAGGCGGCCGCGCACGACGGCGGTCTGGCCCACGGCGGGCGGTGCACCTCCGGCGCGCGATGTGGTCATCAGCAGCGCCGCCCAGCGGAACAGCTTCTTGAGACCCAGAATCATGACCGCATGGCGGAACGAGGTGATCTCGCACGACAGACCAAAACCCGACGAGTTGATGAAGCGCAGCAGGTTGAAAGACAGCGTGGGGTCTTTCTTGAGCAGGTCTTCGATCTCGGCGGTGCTGGCCTGTTTACGCACCAGGTTGATCAGCTGGATGATGGTGGCCTGCGAGGGGCGAATCGTGGTGGCTTTCACCAGCGAAGGCAGGGCAAACCAGTAGCCTTGGTACAGCTTCACCCCCAGGTCGCGCATCAGTTCGTACTGCTCGGCGGTTTCCACCTTTTCAGCGACCAATGTGGCCTTGCTGTGTGTTGTCGCAAATTTGACCAGCGGGGCCGCCAATTCAGGCTTGAAAGCCTGCATGTCCAGCTTGATGAAGGCGGCCAGGGGCAGCCAACTGGTGTAGGCGCGGCGCAGGGCCTGCTGGTCGAACGCGAGGCGAAAGCCCCTGGTGCGCAAGGCTTCCAGTGTGGGTATGCGGCCTTCGATCTCTTCAGCGGTGGCGCCCTCGGGCAGCGGTGGGACTTCCAGCACCACCTTTTCGGGGTGGATCAGCTCCAGATGGCCGCCTGAAAGGCTGTCATGGGTGCAGTTGATGAAGACGGTTTTTTTGCCCACCAGGGCTTCGGTGCCCGCGTATGAGAGAGCATTGAACAACAGCGCAGCATCGCTGGCGGCCGTGTGCGAATCCGAAGCCGTGGAGCGATCGAACAGCTCATAGCCATAGACTGCGCGGCTTTCGTCCACGATGGCCTGGCGGGCAATGATGGCAAGGTTTTCGTCGACGGGTTCCACCGCAGGGGATGCCGCTTCCGGGGTGTCTTGTTCAGGTGTACTCGACATGGGGTCTGCTGTAGTGAAGGGCTGTGCTCTGAGAACGTCAATAGGTTCTTGGAGATTCTAGACCCGCAGGCCCTCGCCGCGAACCTTTGCTTGGCAATAGGCCCTGATGCGTGCAGGCAGTGCTTGGGCTACTCGGTGAGATGGTCTGCCCAGGCGAGGGCTTGCAGGTGTGCAAAGTTGATCTGCTGGCTGGTCAGGTGCAGCAGGCCAGCCGCCCGGTCAAAAACCGCATCGTCGCTGGATTCGCAAGCTTCTGCCAGGGTGAGCAGATCCCCCAGAAATCCCTCACGCCGCAGCAGTGCCGCTGTAACGGTCTCTGGCACATTGAGCAGGCCAATGGCCGACTCCATGGGCATGGACAGCATCACATCCAGCAACGAGAAGATACCCACCACAAAGGCCTGGTCGGCTTCTTCGGGGGGCAGGGTCTCCAGCGCCAGCAGTTCCATGAGTCGTCCTCGCACGACGGCCGTGTGGCCCACCGAGGACGGCGTGCCGCTATTGCGCGACGCGGTCAGTAGCAGCGCTGCCCAGCGAAACAGCTTCTTCAGACCCATGAGCATCACCGCTTGGCGGAAGGAGGTGATCTCGCGCGTCAGCCCAAAACCTGCCGAGTTGATCAGGCGCATCAGGTTGAAGGCCAGGCCTGCGTCTTTCTTGAGCACTTCTTCAATGTCGTCGGTACTGGCCTGTTTACGCACCTGATTGATGAGTTCAATGATGCTGGTTTGTGCAGGCGTCAGCAGCTTGGCCTCGACCAACGAAGGGCGCGCAAACCAGTAGCCCTGAAACAGTTGCACCCCCTGGCTGGACACCATGTCGTACTGCTGGGCCGTTTCGACCTTTTCAGCGATCAGCTCGGCCTTGGAATGGCGCCCTGCGTAGCTGATCAGCACGGCCAGCTGGTCAGGTGCCAGCGCCGACAGGTCGAGCTTGATGTAGTCCGCCAGCGGCAACCAGGGGGCATAGGCCGATTGCAGAACCGTGTGGTTGAACGCCAGGTGAAAACCACGTTCACGCAGCTCAGCCAGGATGGGCATGCGGGTCGCAACTTCTTCGGAGGCCGTGTGGCCCAGCGGCGGGATCTCCAGCACCACTTTGTCGGGCTCGAGTAGTTCCAGGTGTCCCCCGGAGAGGCTCTCGTGGGTGCAATTGACGAAGATAAGTTTTTTGCCCACCAGCTCGTCGGTGCCCGCATGTGAAAGCGCCGTGAAAACCAGGATGACATCGGTAGCCGCCGTGTGTGCGGCCCCGTTGCGTGATCGGTTGAACAGCTCATAGCCAACCACCACCTGCTGTGCATTCACGATGGCCTGTCTTGCGATCATGGCGACCGATGACTGGTTGCCTGGGGTCGGCGCTGGGGAGTCCCGGTGGCGGAGAGTGAGGTCATGGGCGTGTTCGTGAAGGGTGAGACGGAGCCCCGTTGCAGGGGCCGCGGCGGATTGTAGGAGCCATCGTATTCTGTGTGCGCTGTGGCGTCAGACCTGTTGTAGCCAACGCAGCTCGGCGTCGCTGAAGCCCGCGCTGCGTCGCGCAGATTCATTGAACGGAGGCTTCAGGCGAGGGGCTTCATATTGTTTTACCAGGGTGCCATAGTGGGTTTCAGGGTCTTGGCCTTCGCGCTCGCACAGCCACCTGTACCAGTGGTTGCCAATGGCCACATGTCCGACCTCGTCGTGCAAGATGGTGTCCAGGATGGTCACGGCAGCCAAGGCATCCGGGGTTCCGACCTGTCTCAGTTTGGCCTGGATTTGCGGGGTGGCGTCCAGCCCGCGCGCCTCCATGGTGCGTGGCACGAGGGCCATGCGTGCAAGGACATCATGCTGCGTTTTCTCGCACATCGTCCACAGGCCCTGGTGGGCTGGAAAGTCGCCATAGTCATGCCCCTGG
The DNA here is from genome assembly GCF_002797445.1 of Acidovorax sp. 69. Lineage (NCBI taxonomy): Bacteria > Pseudomonadati > Pseudomonadota > Betaproteobacteria > Burkholderiales > Comamonadaceae > Acidovorax > Acidovorax sp. 69. Next base: position 1,798,476 of record NZ_PGEP01000001.1, read on the forward strand.
GCGCGCAGGTGGTCGCGCAACAGGCGAAAGTGCCGGGCCTCTTCACCGGCCACCAGCATCCAGTCGGTGTAGTAAGCGTGGGGCATGCCGTCAAAGCGCCACACAGCATCGAGCGCCAGGTTGATGGCATTGAACTCGATGTGGGCGATGGCGTGGATCAGGATGGCACGGCCTTCTGCGCTGGCGGGAGACCGCCGGGCCAATTCGTTATGGCGCAACAGCTCAGGGCGCGCAGGCCGGCCGGGCAGGGTGTCCGGGTTGGCAGGGGCCGGAGGGGCTGAATCTGCTATTGAAAGCGTAGCTGCTTGCGCATACAAATCCAGCGCTGCAGCCGCTTTTTGTTCAGGGTCAGCAAGGCACAAGACCTGCAGTGCGCGTTGGCGAAGCTCCATCCTTACAATTCTAGGCCTTGCTATGGGCCCCAAGGCACACGCTTTGTAACGACTGGCGACTTCCCGGGGCCTGCGCAGGCACAGGCTTTTTCTCTTTTTTGGAGTGGTGCATGGCGATTTACGAACTCGATGGTGTGGCGCCGCAATTGGCTGCATCGGCCTGGGTGGCCGACAGCGCGCAAGTGATGGGCAACGTGGTCCTTGGCGAAGATGTCAGCGTGTGGTTTGGCACGGTGATCCGCGGTGACACCGAGAGCATCACGATTGGCGCGGGCTCCAACATTCAAGACGCGAGCGTGCTGCACGCGGACATTGGCAAACCCCTCGTGGTGGGTGAGCGGGTGACGGTGGGCCACCAGGTCATGCTGCACGGCTGCACCATCGGGGACGAATCTTTGATCGGCATTGGCGCCGTGGTTCTCAATGGCGCGAAGATTGGCAAGAACTGTCTGGTGGGTGCCGGTGCGCTGGTCACTGAGGGCAAGGAGTTTCCCGATGGTTCCATGATCATCGGCAGCCCCGCCAAGGCCGTTCGCGAGCTGACGCCAGAGCAGATCGAAGGCCTGCGCGAGAGCGCGCAGCACTACATCGACAACGCGCGCCGCTTTCAAAACGGCCTGCACAAAATCGGCTGAGCACCGCTGCCGTTCATTTTTTCTCCTGGAACCCCTGCGTGTCTGAACTCCACAAGTTTCTTTTCGATGGTTTGCCCGTGCGCGGCATGATCGTGCGCCTCACCGATGCCTGGACCGAGATCCTGAGTCGCCGCGCGGGCAATTCCGCCACCGGCGCTTACCCCGCGCCCGTGAGCGAACTGCTGGGCGAGATGGCCGCAGCGGGGGTGCTGATGCAGTCCAACATCAAGTTCAATGGAGCGCTCGTGCTGCAGGTTTTTGGCGATGGCCCTGTGAAACTGGCAGTGGCCGAAGTGCAATCGGACCTGAGCCTGCGCGCCACGGCCACCCTCAAGGGCGAAGTGGCTGACGGCGCGCGTTTGAGCCAGATGGTCAATGTGGGTGGTGGTGGTCGCTGTGCCATCACGCTGGACCCCAAAGATCGGCATCCCGGCCAGCAGCCCTATCAGGGCGTGGTGCCATTGCATGGCGACCAGCATGAAAAGCTCGACCGCTTGTCGGATGTGCTGCAGCACTACATGCTGCAGTCTGAGCAACTCGACACCATTCTGGTGCTTGGGGCCAACGAAAAGGTCGCTGCAGGCCTTTTGATCCAGCGCATGCCGATCAAGGGCGAGGGCAATCTGGCTGCAGGCCTCACGCACCGCGAGAACGAAGACCAGATCGGTCACAACGAAGACTACAACCGCATCGCCCATCTGGCTGCCAGCCTCACGCGCGAAGAGCTTTTGACGCTGGACGTAGACACCATCCTGCGCCGCCTGTTCTGGGAAGAAAAGCTGCTGCGCTTTGAGCCCCAGCAGGGTGATCGTGGTCCCCGCTTTGCCTGCACCTGCACGCTCGAACGGGTCCGCAACATGTTGCGCAGTCTGGGCGTTGAAGAGGCTGAGAGCATCCTGGCCGAGCGTGAGGACATTGAGGTGGGCTGCGAGTTCTGCGGCCAGCAGTACCGGTTTGATGCGGTGGACGCTGCGCAGATTTTTGTCTCCCCCGGTGCAAACCAGCCACCAGGGCCGACAGGCATTCAATAGGCGCGTTCGACGCCTGGCTGCGGAATCAGAGGCGCGCCTTTGGCTTGCGTCTGAAAGCATCGGCCAGCGGGCTCCCGTGGCTGTGTCTGGCTGACCATCGTTGACAATCGCCAGCGTCTTCCCCGCCTAAGATCCATCCACCCTCAGTGGCGTTGACCACTGCGCATGGGATCGGCGCAAAGTCTGCGTCGCCGGGCTGTATCGGACCGTTGATGGATTGAGCGAGAGGGGTGGGTGTCATGGAGTTTTTTCGTCGTGTTCTTGGCGCTCGCCGTGCAGGCTTGGCTGCGCCACCGCTGGCGTTGTTTGATGGCTCTGTAGCACCGGATTCGCTGCGCGCCGACACCTTGCTGGCCGCCCTGGACATCGATGCCGCCATCAATGCCCATGAGCGCTGGAAGGTCCGTCTGATGGACTACCTCGAAGGCCGTACCTCCGTGGGGCTGGACCCGGCCCTGATACGCCGTTCTGATCACAGCGCTCTGGGGCGCTGGTTGCATGGTGTGGGAGGCGAGTTGCTAAGGGACCAAGCCGCTTACCCGTTGTTGATGGCGCGCCACCAGTATTTTCACGAACAGGCCGCAACACTGATTGAACTGGCCCAACTGGGGGAGTGGGACCGGGCGGTGCAGGTGCTCAACGGCGGGTACCGCTATGGCTCCAGTCAGGTGGTGCTGTTGCTCAAGGAACTCAAACGCGGGCTGGTGTGAGCAACGTGTACCTGGCGGTCGCTGGTTTTACTGCTCCGGGGCTAAGCCCGGTGGTCCAACAGGGCGGTGAACAGGCGGTGCTCGCATTCGGGGTCGCTGCATTTTTCGCAGTCCCGGGTGCGCAGCCGGGTGGCACGTGCGCCTTGTTTCGTATCCGATAGGGCGCTTGCGCTGGATGATATTGTCTGATTTGCTATATTATTTATAGCAAAAAATGCGTTGTTGAAGCGCCTGGCTTCCCGCCCATATACGACCCGGTAAGACAATTTGGCGCTGTCCAAAGCGGAGCGCAACTTCGCGTCGATCGCCTCCTGCGACGGGCGATCGTAGAGAGGAAGGGGAAGATCCAGCCCCATCAGCAGGATCTGGTCCGCCGATCGGAGCAGCGTGATCCATGCGGCCAAACTGCTGGTTCCCGTAGCAATGCCTGCAGATGTCTCCCCACCGCCAAGGGGTGACGCAGGAGATAGATCGGGCCCCGTTAGGCAAAGAGCATCCCCCATCGAAGATGCATCCCTGATCTGCACCGAGCCCGCGTCTATCCGCTGCTGCAGCTCCAGTGCCAGAGCCTGTGCTCCAGTGTGGGGTGCCCCCAGCAGAATCACCAGGGGGCGTGGCGGGGAGGGGGGCGACACAGGCAGAAGGAGAGGGGGCAAAAATGGACCTCAGCGCAGTGAGGGCCGTGCTGACGTTCAGCGCGGCGTGAATTGCACGTAAACCTCATTGGGTTTGACCATGCCCAATTCGCTGCGTGCTTTTTCTTCCACCATGTTGAGCCCCTCCTTGAGGTCATGCACCTCGGAGGTCAGCCGCGCATTGACCTGCCGGGCCTGGTCATTGGCCGCCTTTTGGACATCGATCTGCCGCTGCATTTCGTTGACGCGCGGAATGCTGCCCCGCCCCAGCCAGAGCTGGGCGTGCAGCGCCCCCAGCAGGGCTAGCAGGATGACGGGCACGATGCGGGAGACCAAGGTGGGGCTAGCTCAGGCGAGGGGGGCTGCCGGGCTCAGCGCAGGTTGTAGAACGCAGCGCGGCCTGGGTATTGCGCGATGTCGCCCAGGTCTTCTTCGATGCGCAGCAGCTGGTTGTACTTGGCGATGCGGTCCGAGCGGCTGAGCGAGCCGGTTTTGATCTGACCTGCATTCGTGCCCACGGCGATATCGGCGATGGTGCTGTCCTCGGTCTCGCCCGAGCGGTGCGAGATCACGGCGGTGTAGCCGGCGCGCTTGGCCATCTCGATGGCGGCGAAGGTTTCGGTCAGCGTGCCGATCTGGTTGATCTTGATGAGGATCGAGTTGGCGATGCGCTTGTCGATGCCTTCCTTCAGGATCTTGGTGTTGGTCACGAACAGGTCGTCACCCACCAGTTGCACCTTGTCACCCAGGCGTTCAGTCAGGTGCTTCCAGCCGTCCCAGTCACCTTCGTGCATGCCGTCTTCGATGCTGATGATGGGGTACTTATCGACCCAGGCTGCCAGCATGTCCGTCCATTGCTCGGCAGACAGCTTCAGGCCGCCTTCGCCTTCCAGCACATACATCCCGTCCTTGTAGAACTCGCTCGCGGCGCAGTCCAGGCCCAGGGCAATTTGTTCGCCCGCCGTATAGCCAGCGGCTTCGATGGCTTGCAGAATGAGGCGGATGGCCGCTTCGTGGTTCTCCACGCTGGGTGCAAAGCCGCCTTCGTCGCCCACGGCGGTGCTCATGCCCTTGTCGTGGATGATTTTCTTGAGCGCGTGGAACACCTCAGCGCCCCAGCGTACCGCTTCGCGGAACGTGGGAGCCCCCACGGGGATGATCATGAACTCTTGCAGATCCAGGCTGTTGTTGGCGTGTGCCCCGCCATTGATCACGTTCATCATGGGCACGGGCAATTGCACGCTGCCCATGCCACCCAGGTAGCGGTACAGCGGCAGGCCCGATTCTTCGGCGGCGGCACGGGCTACGGCCATCGATACCGCCAGCATCGCGTTGGCGCCCAGGCGGCTCTTGTTCTCGGTGCCGTCGAGGTCGATCAGGGTCTTGTCCAGAAAGCCCTGTTCCGACGCATCCAGGCCCAGCACGGCTTCGGAGATTTCGGTGTTGATGTGTTCGACAGCCTTGAGCACGCCCTTGCCCAGGTAGCGGCTCTTGTCGCCATCACGCATTTCAATGGCTTCGCGGCTGCCGGTGGAGGCGCCGCTGGGCACCGCGGCGCGACCCATCACGCCCGATTCCAGCAGCACGTCGCATTCGACGGTGGGGTTGCCGCGGCTGTCCAGCACTTCGCGGCCTACGATGTCAACAATTGCGCTCATGTTTACTTACTCTCCAGGTTTATTGACTTTTGAGAGGCGTGCCGTTCAGCTCGCCTGATTGCAAAATTCGGGATTCGCCGCCGCTGATGTCGCGACGCACGACAAGGCTGCGGTGCAACCATTCGGTAGTGTTGCCGTTGACCTCGTAGCGGCAAGCGGTGAAGGTGCCTGCTGGCAAGGTGATGCTCTCCACACCCACGAACTTGACTTGGTCTTGTCGGGTGTGGGGTCCGGAATTCGGAGGGAACATTTCCGTGCGTGTGCCCTGGCCAGTGAAGGTGCGCGTTTCGCCCACACCCAACTCGACACGCCGATCTTCGTAGGGTGGAGTGTAGGTGGTGGTAGTGAACGATTGGGAGCCCTGCGCGGCCTCGGTTCCATAGAGGGCGACGACTGAAGACGGCTGAGTGAAGGCAGCTTGCGGGCTCAGCGGCTTCAAGTAGCGCGTGACGACGATGGAAACGGTGTTGCTCGTGGTTTCCACAAATTGCACCAGATCCGGAACGCCGTTGAAACTGGCATTGGTGGCGAGCACCGAGCCGGAAACCACTGGGCTGGCTGTGCCCTCTTTGAAGTTCAACTTGTATGAGGCTCCCGAAGCGTAGATCCCATTGTCAAAGCAGAGACCCTTCGTCAGTTCGGGGACATGAATGGGATTGTCGCTGCTTCCACCGCCACATGCGGAGAGAGTCAAGGCCGCTGAAATGACGAACAGCAAAGTCGATCGATTGTGAAGGATGGGCATTCGATGAAGTCTCCGTTCTTTTTCAGCCAATGGCTGTTTAAGTGCCCTCTACACACACCATGCGCATGATGGCCGCGCCTTCGCGGGCGGCCTTGGCTTTCTGGTATTCGGGCGTGTCGTAGAACGCGCGGGCGGCTTCAAAACTTGCGAACTTGAGGATCACCGTGCGGCCGGGATTCCAGTCGCCTTCGAGTACCTCGACCTTGCCGCCGCGCACGCACACTTCGGCTCCGTGGGCTTGCATGGCCAGGGTGCTCCACTTGCGGTACTCCTCGTACTGGGTGGGGTTGGTGACGGTGACGGATGCGATGACGTAACCACTGCTCATGTCTCAAACTCCAAAGTTGTTTTCTAGGAATCCGCTTTTCTTGGTGATGTCGTCCAGCGACACCAGCGTTTCCAGCAGCGCCCTCATGTGCTTCAGGGGCACGGCGTTGGGCCCGTCCGACCAGGCCTCTGCGGGCTTGGGGTGGGTTTCCATGAACAGGCCCGCCACACCAGCCGCCACGCCCGCCCGGGCCAGCACCGGCACCATGTCGCGCGCGCCACCGCTCACGGCACCCAGGCCGCCGGGTTTTTGCACCGAGTGGGTCACATCGAACACCACCGGCGCGCCGGAGTTTCGCATCTCGGCCAGGCTGGTCATGTCGGCCACGAGGTTGTTGTAGCCAAAGCTCACGCCACGCTCACAGGCGAGGAATCGGTCTTCTGACAGGCCGACTTCCGCCGCGGCAGCGCGGGCCTTGTCGATGACGTTTTTCATGTCCCAGGGCGCAAGAAATTGGCCCTTTTTGATGTTTACCGGCTTGCCCGACTGCGCCACAGCGCGGATGAAGTCGGTCTGGCGGCACAGGAAGGCGGGCGTCTGCAGCACGTCCACCACGCTGGCCACCTCGGCCACATGCGAGGTGTCGTGCACGTCGGTCAGTATGGGCAGCTGCAGCTGGCGGCGCACTTCATCCAGGATCTTCAGACCAGCGTCGATGCCGACGCCGCGCTTGCTGGTGCCGGACGAGCGGTTCGCCTTGTCGAACGAGCCCTTGTAGATCAAGGGAACGCCCAAGGCCGTGCAGGCTTCCTTGAGCTGACCCGCGACGTCGAGCGACATCTCCAGGCCTTCGATGGAGCAAGTGCCCGCGATCAGGAAGAAGCGCTGGTCCAGGCCGACGTTGAATCCGCACAGCTGCATGGGCTTTCCTTTCGATCAGGCTTTCGCCGCTTGCTGGTGTTCCACGGCCGCCTTGATGAAGGCATTGAACAGCGGATGGCCGTTCCAGGGCGTGGACTTGAACTCGGGATGGAACTGCACGCCGATGAACCAGGGGTGCACTGTCTTCGGTAGCTCCACGATTTCGGTGAGTTCCTCGCGCTGTGTGAGCGCCGAGATCACGAGCCCCGCTTTGCGCAGCTGGTCCAGGTAGTTCACGTTGGCTTCGTAGCGGTGGCGGTGGCGCTCGGTCACTACGTCGCCGTAGATGCTGTGGGCCAGCGTGTCCTTGGACACATCCGAGCTTTGCGCGCCCAGGCGCATGGTGCCGCCCAGGTCCGAGTTCTCATCACGCTTCTTGATGGTGCCGTCCGCATCCTTCCACTCGGTGATCAGTGCGATCACGGGGTGGGGGGTGGTGGGGTCGAACTCGGTGCTGTTGGCGTTGGCCAGGCCTGCCACATGGCGCGCGTATTCTATGGTGGCTACCTGCATGCCTAAGCAGATGCCCAGATAGGGTACCTTGTGCTCACGGGCGTAGCGTGCGGTGCTGATCTTGCCCTCGACGCCGCGAGCGCCAAAGCCGCCGGGCACGAGGATGGCGTCGTATTTTGCCAGCCGTGCCGTTACGTCAGCACTGTCGATGGTCTCGGAGTCAATGTGGTCGATTTTGACCCGCACATGGTTGCGCATGCCGGCGTGACGCAGCGCTTCGTTGACTGATTTATAGCTGTCCGACAGATCGACATACTTGCCGACCATGGCGATGGTGACTTCGCCTTGCGGGTGCTCGGTTTCATGGACCAGCTCATCCCAGCGCTTGAGGCTGGTGGGGGGCGTGTTCAGGCGCAGCTTGTCGCAAATGAGGCCGTCGAGACCCTGTTCGTGCAGCATGCGGGGCACTTTGTAGATGGTGTCCACATCCCACATGCTGATCACACCCCACTCAGGCACGTTGGTGAACAGCGAGATTTTCTCGCGCTCTTCGGTGGGCACGGGATGTTGGGCACGGCACAGCAACGCATCAGGCTGAATACCGATTTTGCGCAGCTCTTGCACGGTGTGTTGCGTGGGTTTGGTCTTGAGCTCGCCTGCGGTGGCAATCCACGGCAGGTAGGTCAGGTGCACGAAGGCGGCATTGTTGGGCCCCAGCTTCAGGCTGAGCTGGCGCACGGCTTCCAGGAAAGGCAGCGATTCGATGTCGCCCACCGTGCCGCCGATTTCCACAATGGCCACATCCACGGCATCGGGCGTTCCGATACCCGCGCCGCGCTTGATGAATTCCTGGATTTCGTTGGTGACATGGGGAATGACCTGCACGGTCTTGCCCAAGTAGTCGCCGCGGCGTTCCTTCTCCAGCACGGATTGGTAAATCTTGCCCGTGGTGAAGTTGTTGGTTTTCTTCATGCGCGTTTCGATGAAACGCTCATAGTGGCCCAGGTCCAGGTCGGTTTCTGCGCCGTCGTCGGTCACAAAAACCTCGCCGTGCTGGAAAGGAGACATGGTGCCCGGATCTACGTTGATGTAGGGATCAAGCTTGATGAGGGTGACTTTGAGTCCCCGCGATTCAAGGATCGCGGCAAGGGAGGCTGAGGCGATTCCCTTACCGAGGGAAGACACCACACCGCCGGTGACGAAGACAAATTTGGTCATGTCTTTTTTGGTGGTGGGAAATTGGGATTATAGATGGCGCCCCGGAGACACCCCGGCCGGAGGGTTCTGGCGCGTCTGCTAAATTCACTCTATGAATGAGCTCGCTGGCAAACACATTGTTCTGGGTCTGAGTGGGGGCGTGGCTTGCTACAAAGCAGCTGATCTGTGCCGTCAGCTCATCAAGGAGGGCGCGACCGTGCAGGTGGTGATGACCGAGGCTGCAGAACGCTTCATCACGCCAGTCACCATGCAAGCCCTGTCGGGGCGGCCCGTGTATGGCTCGCAGTGGGATGCCCGTGAGCCCAACAACATGCCCCACATCAACCTGAGCCGTGAGGCCGATGTGATCCTGATTGCGCCTTGCAGCGCTGATTTCATCGCGCGACTGGTGCAGGGGCGGGCGGATGAGTTGCTGAGTTTGTTGTGCCTGGCCCGCCCAGCGCAGCAGGTGCCGCTGTTGCTGGCGCCCGCCATGAATCGCGAGATGTGGGCCCATCCTGCCACCCAACGCAATCTGGCCCTGGTGGCGCAGGACGGCGCGGTGGTGCTGGGTGTGGGCCATGGCGACCAGGCCTGTGGGGAGACGGGCGATGGCCGGATGCTGGAGCCCGAAGAACTCCTGGAGGAGCTGATCGCCTTCTTTGCTCCCAAAGTCCTGGCCGGGCGCCAGGTGCTGGTGACGGCGGGGCCCACTTTTGAAGCGATTGATCCGGTACGGGGTATCACCAACCTGTCGAGTGGAAAAATGGGCTTTGCGATTGCGCGCGCAGCCCGCGAAGCTGGCGCCGAGGTCACGGTGGTGGCGGGGCCCGTGCATGTACCCACCCCGCGCGGCGTGCGCCGTGTGAATGTGCAATCCGCCCAGGAGATGCTTGTCGCCGTGGAGCGGCATGTGCAGGCTGCTTCGGTGTTCATTGCCACCGCTGCCGTGGCGGATTGGCGGCCTGCCAATCAGTCTTCCCAGAAGATCAAAAAAGACGGATCCGGCCAGACGCCAACCCTGGGTTTTGTCGAGAATCCGGACATTCTGGCAACGGTGGCCCAGTCGCCACACGCCTTGGAGGGGGATTTGTTCTGTGTGGGATTCGCGGCCGAGAGCCATGACCTGCTGGCCCATGCTACGGCCAAGCGTGTTCGCAAAGGGGTTCCGCTGCTGGTGGGCAACATCGGCCCAGCCACCTTTGGGCAGGATGACAATGCCCTGCTTCTGGTGGATGCCATCGGGCACCGCGAGTTGCCCCGTGCTTCCAAACGGGTGTTGGCCCAACAGTTGGTGGCAGAGATTTCCGTGCGCTTGCCGCCGCTCAGTTCCTGACCCCCGTCGTCGTGGAGAGATGCCATGAATCCCGGTTCTACCAAGCCCGAATGGGACACTCCACCCCATGGTGATTTTGCAGGCTATGTGGAGCGTCTGACGGCGTCCAATGCTGCACGGTCCGCTCCATCACCCGCACCGCCGAATGCGGCAAACCCTGGGCGTACTGTGCCGGGTGCATCGGGTGTGAAAGGACAGGCGCTACCGCCAGACCTGGCGCAGCTTTGGGTTCCGTGGATGGGTGGGTTGCGCATTGCGCGTGCCCTGTTGCTGCTGTTCATGGGGTTACACGGTGCGGCGCTGGTTTTTTGGGGGCGAGGTTCATTCGCCGGTTTGATATTCATGGGAGTGCTTTGGTGGGCGCTCGGGTGGTTGCTGGATGCTGCCCCCAAGATCCTCCAGATGCCAGGAGTGGTGGCCCGCGCTGGCACACAATCCCAACAAGTGAGACTGCGGCCAGCAGGGACGCAGCGCAACACAGGAAGAGAGAAAAAGTAAGTGAAGATTGACGTCCAGATTCTGGATCCGCGCATGACGGATCAACTGCCTACCTATGCCACGCCAGGCAGCGCGGGACTTGACCTCCGGGCCTGCCTGGATGCGCCTTTGACTCTGCAGCCCAATGCATGGCAACTGGTGCCTACCGGTATTTCCGTCTACATCAAGGATCCGGGGTACGCCGCCCTGATCCTGCCGCGTTCTGGTCTGGGTCACAAACATGGCATCGTTCTGGGCAACCTGGTGGGCTTGATTGACAGCGACTACCAGGGGCAGCTCATGGTGAGTGCCTGGAACCGTAGCGGTGTGGCCTTCACACTGGAACCCATGGAACGGTTGGCCCAGCTGGTCATCGTGCCCGTGGTGCAGGCCCAATTCAACATAGTGACGGAGTTCGCAGCCACCGAGCGGGGTGCGGGGGGGTATGGCTCGACGGGCAAGGCCTGAAAGCCGGTGCCCTTAGAGCCCTGTTGAGTGTTTGTTGTAAGACGGCGCTTACCGTTCTGCAGGTTTGTTACCGACGGTGTGTGGGCACATGTGTCTACGCGGCAGGCCCCTGGTGCGTTGTTTTAATCAAGGCATGCGTACTAAGGCCCATGCCTGTCTGCTTTGGACTCGCCCCATGACTTCAGGAGATTAAAAATGCTGCAATTCAAACGTTCTTTCGCCATCGCTGGCGCTGTGGTTCTTGTCAGTTCGCTGGCGGCGTGTGGTCATAACCGGTCGGCACCGGCGCCTCAATACGGCGGTGGTTACTCCGGTGGATACCAGGCAGCGCCTGCGTATCCCAACAACCCGGCGGGTACCGAATATGGCCGTGTTTCCAACATTGAGGTGCTGCAAGGGCGCACGCAAGGGCAGACTTCGGGGGCTGGTGCCGTGTTGGGAGCAGTGGTAGGCGGTGTACTGGGTAATCAGGTGGGCAAGGGCTCGGGCCGCGCTGCCGCGACAGCGGTGGGTGTCCTTGGAGGCGCGGTGGCAGGCAACGCCATCGAGGGGCGTAACAACCAGGAGTACGCGCAGGGCTATCGGCTTTCTGTGCAGTTGGACCAGGGCGGCTACCGCGTGTACGACGTGAGCAGCCCAGGCGATTTGCGCATTGGTGACCGTGTACGCCTTTATAACGGCCAGATATCGCGCCTGTGATGCTTTGACCGATGGGGAAAAGGGCGCGCTGAAGTGATTCAGCGCGCCCTTTTTGATGGGCGTGGTATCGGCTGTTCAGTGCAGCAGTGAGCTGCCGGGGGCTTGCGGTTGCACGCGGAAGAAGCCTGTTCCTGCCGTCCCTTGGCCAATTTCTTCTTCTGTGGCCTCTCGCACTGCCTGCACCGTCAGTTGCAAGCGCAGGGCGATGCCAGCCAAAGGGTGGTTTCCGTCGAGCACCACATGCTCGGGGTAGATTTCGGCCACGGTGTACAAGGCTGTGCGAGGCGCGTCTGGATTGCAGCCCTCTGGCAGCGCCATTCCATCGAATGTCATGCCCTCCTCAATCTCTGCAGGGAAGAGCGCGCGTGGTTCGAGGAACAGCAGTTGATCGTTGAAGTCGCCGAAAGCATCTTCGGGTTCGAGATGAAGTGCCAAGCTGGCTCCGGGGGCGTGGCCTTGCAGGGCTTCTTCGATACGGGGCAATAGATCGTCGCCGCCGACTAAAAATTCCACAGGTTCATCGAGTACGTCGAGTTCTTCGCCCAAGGTGTCTTTGAGCGTCCAGGTCAGTGCGACCACACATTGTTGAGTGATTTCCATAGGAGAATTGTCGCAGTTCGACCAACAGCCCCGCAAACGGGCACTGCTTTTCCTATGGATATCCAGCAACCCCTGCCCCTGCTCGGTGGCCTCACCCCCGCCCAATTCATGCGCCGCCATTGGCAGAAGAAGCCCCTGCTGGTGCGTCAGGCCATTCCCCAGTTTGCGCCACCTGTATTGCGGCCGGAGCTGTTTGCGTTGGCTGCCCAGGAGGGCGTGGAGTCGCGGCTTGTGCAGTTGGCTAAAGGTGCCTGGAAGCTGCGCCACGGTCCTTTCAGCCGCCGTGCATTGCCCGCGTTGCAGCAGCCGGACTGGACCTTGCTGGTGCAGGGCGTTGATCTGCACAACGATGCGGTGCATGCGCTGATGCAGCAGTTTCGTTTCGTCCCTGAGGCCCGACTGGACGACCTCATGATCAGCTACGCCAGCAACGGCGGTGGTGTAGGCCCGCACTTCGATAGCTACGATGTCTTTTTGCTGCAGGCCCATGGTAAGCGGCGCTGGCGCATTGGCCGCCAGAAGGATCTTTCGTTGCGTGACGACATTCCCTTGAAGGTGTTGGCGAAGTTCGAACCCGAAGAAGAGTTTGTGCTGGAGCCGGGTGACATGTTGTACTTGCCGCCGCGCTATGCCCACGACGGGATTGCCGAAGGCGAATGCATGACCTATTCCATTGGTTTTCGTGCGCCCGCGCGTGCAGAGCTCGCACAGGAATTGCTGGTGCGTCTGGCAGAGGATGCTGCAGATGAGGCCAGTCCGCTGATGTACCGTGACGCAGGACAGGAGGCGGTGACACAACCCGCTGCCATTCCCGTCGGTTTGCATGAATTTGCCCGTGAAGCGTTGTCACGCGCGCTGGCACAGCCTCTGGTGCTGGAGCGTGCGTTGGGCGAGTACCTGACCGAACCCAAGGCCAGCGTGTGGTTTGAACCTGGCGATGTGGGCGTCATGCTGGAGGGTGTGCGCCTGGACCGCAAGAGTCGCATGATGTATGACGCCCAGCACATTTTCATCAATGGCGAAAGCTACCGCGCGGCGGGACGTGATGCCACCTTGATGCGGCGCCTGGCAGATGAGCGCCAGCTCACATCGCGTGAACTGGCCCGCGCCAGCGATGATGCGCTGGAGCTGCTCTCGTCGTGGTGTGATGCGGGCTGGGCCCACGCCTGGGCTGAATAGAGCTGATCTGATCAGGAGATGTCGATGACCGATGTGGTAACCCCTCCGTCCGAGCCTTTGCGGGATCTGCCTGTAGGGCGGTTCAGTGGCCGGGATGCGTTTCAGCAGTTGGTGCGGGATGCCATTGCGACGGCGGCCCGGGATGGTTGGCAGGAGATCTTCATCAGCGATGCCAATTTTCATGATTGGCCGTTGGGTGAGCGCGCAGTGGTCGAGGCGCTGCAGGAGTGGGCCCACAGCGGTCGTCGCTTCACCATGTTGGCTTGCAGTTATGACGATGTGATTCGTCGGCATGCGCGGTTTGTCCGTTGGCGCGGCACCTGGGATCACATCATCAACTGTCGCCGCAGTCCTGCTGCCGATCCGTTGGACCTTCCCAGCGCATTGTGGTCTCCGCAGTGGGTCATGCACCGGTTGGATCCGGAGCGATGTGTGGGCGTGACGGGTAACGAGGCCGACCGAAGGGTGCTCCTGCGCGAGTCGCTCAACGAGTGGGTGCGCAGCAAAAGTGCGCCGGGCTTTCCCTCGTCCACACTCGGTCTGTAGAGCCAGGGGTGCACCGTATGTGGTGGGGCTGCTACGGTTGCTAGCGCCATGCGTAAAGTCAACAGGGTGTAAAGCTTTCGTCAGTGTTAGTCAGTATTGACTAAATACCAATATAATCAGCGGCTGCGCCTAAAAGGTGCTCGCCAAGTGCATTGTGCCAATGCGTACCATGGGCTTCAGGAAGCCTGACGCCGTGGCTTTTCAAGATTCTGTCTGTCCAAATAGGAAAATCGAAATGAAGAACTCCCTCGTTCTGGCCGCCCTGATCGCTGCTGCTGCACTCGCCGCTTGTGGCAAGAAGGAAGAGCCCGCTCCAGCACCAGCTCCCGTGGAAGCTCCTGCCGCAGCACCAGCGCCTGCTGCCGAGCCAGCCGCTCCTGCCGCCTCCGACGCTGCTGCTCCAGCGGCCGTGGCACCTGCTGCTGACGCTTCTGCTCCAGCCGCTGACGCTGCCAAGGCTGCTGCTGACGCTGCTGCCACCGCCGCTACCGGCGCTTCCGCAGCCAAGTAAGTTGCTGCAGGCCCTGAACTGGTTGCAAAACCGGTTCTTGGCAAAAATAGCCCCTACCGTAAGGTCGGGGCTTTTTTTTGCCCTTTGTCTTCGTGACGTGGAGTGCTTGGGGCATCGCGCATGCCCTGTTGCTGAGACCCCCGGCAACCAGCGGGCGCTCTGCGTGGTGGCATTTTTTTCAGCGGAGTTGGCCCCTCTTCTTCTAGTCGCCGCCCACATGGAGCCAGTCTGTCCCTTCGGTAGGGCTGGCGACGATGATGTCCTCGGAAGACCAGTCCAGTGCGGTTGCAAGCGTCTGTTGTGCGAGGCTAGGGGTGTTGTTGTGTGCGCTCAGGTGTGCGGCCACCACCTTGCGCAGGCCAGTATGCTGCACGCTGCGCAGAATCTCCGCCGTGGCTGCATTGGCGAGATGACCATAGAGCCCCCCCACGCGGCGTTTCAGAAAGGGGGGATAGCGAGAGGCCTCCAGCATCGCAGGGTCGTGGTTGGCCTCGATCATCAGGGCATGACAGCCCTGCAGCTGTTGCAAAACATGGGCGGTAGCATGTCCCAGGTCGGTCAGAACGCCGAAGTGGCTTACGCCGTCTGAGCACCTGAGTTGCAACGGTTCTCTTGCGTCGTGCGGCACGGTGAACGGTTGGGCCCGAAGGGGGCCCAGGTCAATGACCTCCATATCGCGGGCCACATTCAAAAGTCCGTCAAAGTCGGGAGATCCCAAAGCGGCATACGTGCCTTGGCTCATCCACACGGGGATGCGGTGGCGCATCGCAAGCGCTCGTGCGCAGCCGATGTGATCCGAGTGTTCGTGGGTGATGAAGACGGCATGGATGTCTTCGGGCTGCAGTTGTGCCAGTGCCAGGCGGGCCTGCAATTGCCGGATGCCAAAACCGCAGTCAATCAGCAGGCGGTGCACTCTGGCACCACTGCTTCCCTCGACCACGGTGGCATTGCCGGTACTGCCGCTTCCCAGATTTTTGAATCGCAACATGGGGTAGCGGCCAGATCCAAGTCACACAGCGATCACCCCGGCGACGCTGCCGCGCATGGGTGGTCTGGTGTGACGGGTAGGCGTTGCCTTCTACAGGTTACTTGAGGTCGTCTGCAATCACGCGCACGATACGCTCTGCATTGGCCGAGCCATCGGGTGCGCCTGCTTCATTGAGCACTGACACGGTGGTGGACTCGCCCTGGCTGCGCACGACGATGCGGTATTTGAGTGGCGGCGTTGCGGCAGAGGCGTTGAACAGCTTGCCGAAGAATCCAGGCTCTTTCTTGTCAGTATTGGGAGCTACATAGCGCACGAAGTAAGTGCCTTCGTTGCGATTGCGGTCTTCCACCGTAAAGCCTGTGCGATCCAGTGCCAGGCCCACGCGGCGCCAAGAGCGGTCAAACCCCTCGTCAAGCTGAACCACGGGCATATTGTTGACCGTGGTCATTCGTGCGGTTTGCGTACGCGCGGCAGGGGCTGCAGCGATGGCCTTGGATTGCTCCTGGCTCACCCCCAGCTTGACCATCAGGCGGCGCAGAAACTCGGTTTCGAGTTCTGGATCGGAGGGGCGCGGTTGCCAGATGGTGCTGTCTTTGGACACATTGCCATACACCTCGATCATCCCGCGGTGGGTGATGTAGATCTCTGTCCCGCCATTGGCGTTGCGCTCCAGCCGGGTACGGAATTTGTCGCGTTCGCCGGTGGAATACAGCGAATCGAGCAGCTTGCCAACCGTAGAACGGATGAAGTCCTGGGGCAGCTTGGCGCGGTTTTCTGCCCAGTCGGTTTCTATGATTCCCACATTGGACTCAGCCTGCGCCAACGTGAAGCCGTTGTCTTGCCAGAATTCGCGCACCGGTTCCCAGAGCTTGTCGGCAGGGCGGTTGACCACCAGCCAGCGCTGCTTGCCATCACGTTCAATCCGAACATCGCCCAGCGTCAGTGCCGCAGCGTTGGTCGTGCCCGAAGGCTGCGCAGCCTGTCCGGCCTGCATGGCGGCTGCCGATACGGAACCACCCGCCACCGCGTAACGCGAGTCACGCGACAACTGGGTCAGGTCGGGGGGGACTTCCAGGGTGGAGCCTTTGGCGGCGCTTTTATAGTCGATCTTGTCGCCCTCCAGAGAAGAGCAGGCAGACAGGGCCATGGCGAGGGCCAACAGGCCCAATCGGGTGGTAGCAGCTTTCACGCGGAAATCCTCGGAGTGTCTCGGGGGGAAGCGGGCACAGCCCGGATTAGATCAGGCCGCTGGTACGCAGCGCGGATTCGACGGTGGCTTCGTTGCCGCTGGACAGCGGTGTCATGGGCAGGCGCATGGTGCCGCCGCACAGACCCATACGGGTCATCGCCCATTTGACCGGGATAGGGTTGGCTTCCACAAACAGGTTCTTGTGGACCGGCATGAGTTGCAACTGGATCTGCATTGCGCGCTGGACATTGCCAGCCAGGGCTGCCACACACAGCTCGTGCATCAGGCGCGGCGCCACATTGGCTGTGACGCTGATGTTGCCGTGGCCGCCGCACAACATGAGTGCCACGGCGGTGGGGTCGTCGCCCGAATAGATGCCAAAGCCCTTGGGTACATCACGAATGAGCCATTGGGCGCGTTCGATGTTGCCCGTGGCTTCCTTGATGCCGATCACACCGGGCACTTGCGCGAGGCGCAACACGGTGTCGTGCTGCATATCGGCCACCGAGCGACCGGGCACGTTGTACAGAATGATGGGCAGATCACCTGTGGCTTCGGCAATCGCCTTGAAGTGCTGGTACTGGCCTTCTTGCGTCGGCTTGTTGTAGTAAGGCACGACCTGCAGCTGGCTGTCAGCCCCGACGCCGCGGGCAAACTTGGCCAGTTCGATGGCCTCGGCCGTGGAGTTGGCGCCGCAACCGGCCATGATGGGCACACGCTTGGCGGATTGTTCAACGGCGACGCGGATGATCTCGCAGTGCTCCTCGACATTGACCGTGGGCGACTCGCCCGTGGTGCCCACCACGCCGATGCAGTCAGTGCCTTCGGCGATATGCCAGTCGATCAGTTTGCGCAGGGTAGGGTAGTCCACGCTACCGTCCTCGTGCATGGGGGTGACGAGGGCGACGATGCTGCCGGTAAGGGGCACGGAATAAGAGGTCATGTCCGCAGTGATAAACGGTAAAAGGGCATTCTAACTAGCCCCGGTGCGCAAAAGATACCGTGAGGGTCGGCCAGGCTGCGGGAGTTCCCGCACGGCTGTGATGCGTTGCACGAAACGTGCAGGTTCTTCCTGGAAACCGTCCTCGTAGGCCACGACCCTCAGACCCCGGCAGGCTTCCAATAACTCGCCAGGCGCCAGCAGAAACTCGGGCCGCGCAGGTCGGCCCACGGTTTCGTTGCCCAGGGCAAAGGTCTCGTAGATCAGCAGCCCGCCGGGCGCCACACTGGCCACGATGAGCGGCAGCAGTGGACGCCAGAGATAGTGGGTGATCACCACGGCATCAAACTGCCGGCCGGCAAAGGGCCAGGGGCCGTTCTCGATGTCGGTGCAGACCATTTCGCCCAGGCCTGCGCAAGCGGCCATGGCTTCGGCAGAGCGGTCCACGCCCACTACGCGGTGCCCTCTGCCATGCAGCCATCGCAGATGGCGCCCCGCGCCGCAGGCGACATCCAGTGCGGTGCCGCCCGGCGCGATCAGGTGGGCCCAGCGGCGGACCCAGTCGGACGGTGCTTCAGTTCCGTGCATAGTGCTATTGAAAGTGTAGCTACCAGTGCTTGATCGACAAGCGCGAGAGGCCAAAAAGGCCTGAAATCTTCACGGAGGCGGTCAGAAACACGCCCACATCTGGTCAGCCAGCATCACCATGAACTCGGGCACCGTGTACATGCCAAATACGATCAGGCACAGCAGCACGGCCACAGCCCAGCCCAACCAGCGCAGGGCACTTGGTAAGGGTTTGGGGGCAGGGCGGGCTGCGTCGAGCTCATCAGTGTGCATGGCGTATCAGGCAGGCTGTGGAGCGCTGCGTGGGATGGGGCTTTCCTTGACGGGCAGGTTCACGAGCCCTGCAAACACGCCCAGGCCGATGGCGATGTACCAGACGATATCGTAGTTGCCTGTGGCGTCATACAGGTAGCCGCCCAACCACACGCCCATGAAGCTGCCGATCTGGTGGCTGAAGAACACAAAGCCACCCAGCATCGACAGATGCTGCACCCCAAAAATCTGGGCAATGGTGGCATTGGTCGGGGGGATGGTGGACAGCCAGAGCGTACCCATCACAGCCGAGAACACATACACCGACAGGGGCGAGAGCGGCACCACCAGAAACACACTGATCGCCACCGCACGGGCCAGATAGATGAACGCCAGGATATAGCGTTTGGGCATGCGCTGGCCCAGCGTGCCCGCGATGTAAGTGCCGAACACGTTGAACAGGCCAATCAGCGCCAGCGCATAGCTGGCCACTTGCGGCGAGAGGCCGTGGTCCTTGAGGTAGCTGGGCATGTGCACGCCGATGAACACCACCTGAAAGCCGCACACGAAGTAGCCCGCCATCAACAGGTTGAAGCTGGGATAGCGGAACGCCTCGCCCAGGGCCTGCACGATGGTCTGCTCCCGCTTGGCAGGCGCAGCGCCTTTGAACCCGGGTTCACGCAGGCCAAAGGCCAGCGGCACGATCAGCAGAACCGCCATCGACAAGACCAGCAGTGCCTGCTGCCACCCCAGCCCGGCAATCAGCCAGCCTTCGACAGGCACCATCAGAAACTGGCCAAACGAGCCCGCAGCCGCCGCCACACCCATGGCCCAGGAGCGGCGCTCTGGCGCAATCTGGCGCCCCAGCACGCCGTAGATCACGGCGTAGGTGGTGCCGGCCTGGGCCGCACCAATCAGCACGCCCGCAGTCAATGCAAACAGGGTGGTAGTGGGTGAGAGCGCCATGCCCGCCAGGCCCAGGCCATAGAGCACCGCACCGCTGATGAGCACGCGAAAAGCGCCAAACCGGTCTGCCGCCATGCCGGCAAAGATGCCGATGACCCCCCACGAGAGGTTCTGGATGGCGATGGCCAGCGCAAACGACTGGCGCGTCCAGCCCATTTCCTGCGTGATGGGCAAGAGCCACAGCCCGAACCCGTGGCGGATGCCCATG
The DNA here is from genome assembly GCF_002797445.1 of Acidovorax sp. 69. Taxonomy (NCBI): domain Bacteria; kingdom Pseudomonadati; phylum Pseudomonadota; class Betaproteobacteria; order Burkholderiales; family Comamonadaceae; genus Acidovorax; species Acidovorax sp. 69. Next base: position 1,818,047 of record NZ_PGEP01000001.1, read on the forward strand.
GACAAGGTCACGATGGCCGCGCCACACGCGAGCACCTGGAACATGGACAGTTTGGGAGTATTCATATGCATGCGCAGGAATGTAGCGAGATTGGCCGAAACGCGCTGATACACCGGCGACCAATACAGTTGCTAGCAGGGGCGGCTCGCATGGAGCTGTCTTTATATCCAGCTTTTGCCGTGTTGCCGCACTACAATTCGCCGCTATGTCTGCCAAACCGTCTTCCGTGTCCGCCAGTGAATATTCCGAAGGGTCGATCCGCGTGCTCAAGGGCCTGGAGCCCGTCAAGCAACGCCCGGGCATGTACACCCGCACCGACAACCCTCTGCACATCATCCAGGAGGTGTTGGACAACGCCGCCGATGAGGCGCTGGCGGGTTACGGCAAGAAGATTCGCGTCACGCTGCATGCCGATGGTTCGGTTAGCGTAGAAGACGACGGCCGTGGCATTCCCTTTGGCATGCACCCCGAAGAAAATGCCCCGGTCATCGAGCTGGTGTTCACCCGCCTGCACGCGGGTGGCAAATTCGACAAAGGCAAGGGCGGCGCGTACAGCTTCTCGGGCGGCCTGCACGGCGTGGGCGTGAGCGTGACCAATGCACTGGCCACCCGGCTGGAGGCCACCAGCTACCGCGAAGGCAAGGCGGCGCGCCTGGTGTTTTCGGCCGGGGATGTGATTGAACCCCTGGTGGCCCGGCCGCTGGAGGCGGGCGAGCGCAAGCAGGGCACCTCGGTCCGTGTATGGCCCGACGCCAAGTATTTCGAGTCGAGCGCGTTGCCCATGGGCGAACTCACTCACCTGCTGCGCAGCAAGGCCGTGCTCATGCCGGGCGTGACGGTGCAGCTCGTCAACGAGAAAACCCGCGAGACGCAAACCTGGCAGTACAAAGGCGGCCTGCGCGACTACCTCATGCAGACGCTCAACGGCGACCCGGTGATCCCGTTGTTTGAAGGCGAGGGTTTTGCCGACCGCAACAACGAGAGCTTTGCCGAAGGCGAAGGTGCCTCTTGGTGCGTGGCCTTCACCGAAGACGGCCAGCCCGTGCGCGAGAGCTACGTCAACCTGATCCCCACCAGCGCGGGCGGCACGCACGAAAGCGGTCTGCGCGACGGCCTGTTCAATGCGGTCAAGAGCTTTATCGAGCTGCACAGCCTGCTGCCCAAGGGCGTCAAGCTGCTGCCCGAGGACGTGTTTGCCCGTGCCAGCTATGTGCTCAGTGCCAAGGTGCTCGACCCGCAGTTCCAGGGCCAGATCAAAGAGCGCCTGAACTCGCGCGACGCGGTGCGGCTGGTCAGTGGCTTTGTTCGCCCGGCGCTGGAGTTGTGGCTGAACCAGCACGTCGAATATGGCAAGAAGCTGGCCGAGCTGGCCATCCGGGCTGCGCAGACCCGCCAGAAGGCGGGCCAGAAGGTTGAAAAGCGCAAGGGCTCGGGCGTGGCCGTGTTGCCCGGCAAACTCACCGATTGCGAAAGCAAAGACATTGCGCACAACGAAGTGTTCCTGGTCGAGGGCGATTCGGCCGGCGGCAGCGCCAAGATGGGCCGTGACAAGGAAAGCCAGGCCATCCTGCCGCTGCGGGGCAAGGTGCTCAACACCTGGGAGGTGGAGCGCGACCGCCTGTTCGCCAACAATGAAATCCACGACATCTCGGTGGCCATCGGCGTAGACCCGCACGGCCCCAATGACACGCCGGATTTGAGCGGCCTGCGTTACGGCAAGGTTTGCATCCTGAGCGATGCCGACGTGGACGGCTCGCACATTCAGGTGCTGCTACTCACGCTGTTCTTCCGCCACTTCCCCAAACTCATTGAAACCGGCCACATCTACGTGGCGCGCCCGCCGCTGTTCCGCGTGGACGTGCCTGCGCGCGGCAAGAAACCCGCCGCCAAGATGTATGCGCTGGACGATGGCGAACTGACGGCCATCCTTGATAAGTGCGCCAAGGATGGCGTACCGAAAGAGAAGTGCCAGATCAGCCGCTTCAAGGGCCTCGGCGAGATGAACGCCGAACAGCTGTGGGAAACCACGCTCAACCCTGACACCCGCCGCCTGTTGCCCGTGCAGCTGGGCGACATGGACTTTGCCGCCACCGAAGGCTTGATCACCAAGCTCATGGGCAAGGGCGAAGCCGCCGCGCGCCGCGAGCTGATGGAGCTGCATGGTGATGCGGTGGAGATTGATATCTGAACGGGCCCTGCCCGACAGGTCTGTCATGAGGAATTTTGGCAATAAAGGCACCATGCGCAGGTATCTATTGGGTTTTTTGCTATGTTTTATGCAGCAAAGGGCCCATGCCGATCTGTGGGCGCATGTGGACGAGCGCGGGGTGACCCACTTTGCCGCCGAGCGGGTGGATGCGCGCTACCAGCTGTTTTTCCGTGGCAACGACTTTGACTCGACCCGGGATGCACCGGCCAACGCCCCGCCTATGCCCTATGCGCTGCCTGCAGCGGGCGCGCGCCTGCTGGCCTTTTTTGACATTGCGCCTGACTACAAGCGCGTCAAGCACCACCTGCGTGCTGCGTCCAGTAAACATGGTGTGGACTACGAATTGTTGCAGGCCGTGATCGCGGCCGAATCCGGCTTTGACGCCACCGCGGTGTCGCCCAAAGGCGCCGTGGGTCTGATGCAGGTGATGCCTGCCACGGCCAACCGCTTTGGCGTGAGCACCGATGCCAAGCGCACGGTGGAGCAAAAGTTGGCCGACCCGGCGGTGAACGTGCCCACCGGCACGCGCTACCTGCGCCACCTGCTGGACCTGTTTCCAGGCCGCATGGACTTGGCCGTGGCCGCCTACAACGCGGGTGAAGGCGCGGTGCAGCGCGCGGGCAACCAGATCCCGGCCTTCAAGGAAACGCAGAACTATGTGCGAACGGTGCTGGGCCTGTATGCCCAGCTCAAGCCGCCAGCCCCGGTGCTGGCGCAACGCGCAGCGCCGGGCCGCGTGCGCATGGAGCTTTCAGGCGGTGCCCTGAACCGGGGCAACCTGCCGCCCACCCGCGTGGGGCAGACGCACAGTGGCTCCCAGAACGTGAATCAAGAACCTGTACCCAACGAATGAGCGATCAACCCACTCTCGATTTCACCACCGCCGGCGACGACGGAGGCGACTCCCTGGGCCTGGCGGGCTATGCCCAGCGCGCCTATCTTGAATACGCGCTGTCGGTTGTCAAAGGCCGAGCGCTACCCGACGTGTGTGACGGCCTCAAGCCCGTGCAGCGGCGCATTCTGTATTCGATGGACCGCATGGGTCTGTCGTACAGCGGCCCTACGCGCAACTCGGCGGCCAAGCCCGTCAAAAGCGCCCGCGTGGTGGGTGACGTACTGGGGCGTTTTCACCCCCACGGCGACCAGTCGGCCTACGACGCGCTGGTGCGCATGGCGCAGGATTTTGCCCAGCGCTACCCGCTGATCGACGGCCAGGGCAACTTCGGCAGCCGCGACGGCGACGGCGCTGCGGCCATGCGTTACACCGAGGCGCGCCTGTCGCGCATCACCAGCCTGCTGCTCGACGAGATTGATGAGGGCACTGTCGATTTCATGCCCAACTACGACGGCAGCACGGAGGAGCCGCGCCAGCTGCCCGCACGCCTGCCGTTTGCGCTGCTCAACGGCGCCAGCGGCATTGCCGTGGGCCTGGCCACGGAAATCCCGAGCCACAACCTGCGCGAGATTGCCGACGCTTGTATTGCGCTTATCAAGACGCCGTCGCTGAGCCAAGAAGAGCTGCTGGCCATCGTGCCCGGCCCGGACTACCCCGGTGGCGGCCAGATCATCAGCGGAGCGGGCGACATTGCGGATGCCTACCGCACCGGCCGTGGCAGCCTCAAGGTGCGCGCGCGCTGGAAGATCGAGGAGATGGCGCGTGGCCAATGGCAACTGGTGGTCAACGAGCTGCCGCCTGGCGTGAGCACGCAGAAGGTGCTCGAAGAGATTGAAGAAATCACCAACCCCAAGGTGAAGGCAGGCAAGAAGGCGCTGAGCCAGGACCAGACGCAATTGAAGGCCAGTATCCTGGCTGTGCTGGACGTGGTCCGAGATGAATCCAGCAAAGACGCCCCCGTGCGCCTGGTGTTCGAGCCCAAAACGGGAAAGACCCCGCAACAGGAACTGATCACGGCATTGCTGGCCCACACCAGCCTGGAGACCTCGGCCCCCATCAACCTCACCATGGTGGGGCTCGATGGCCGGCCCACCCAAAAATCGCTGCGGCAGATGCTGGAAGAGTGGATTGCCTTCCGCCAGACCACCATCACGCGCCGCACGCAGCACCGGCTGGACAAGGTGCTGGATCGCATCCACATCCTCGAAGGGCGGCAGACCGTGCTGCTCAATATCGACGAGGTGATTGCCATCATCCGCGCGGCCGAGGACCCGAAGGCGGCGCTGATCGCGCGCTTCAATCTGAGCGACCGGCAGGCCGAAGACATTCTTGAAATTCGCCTGCGCCAGTTGGCAAGGTTGGAGGCCATCAAGATCGAGCAGGAGCTCAAAGAGCTGCGCGAAAGCCAGGGCAAGCTCGAAGACATTTTGAACAACCCAGGCTCGCTGCGCCGCACCATGGTCAAAGAGATCGAGGCTGACGCCAAGACCTTTGCCGACGCGCGCCGCACCCTCATCCAGGCCGAGAAAAAGGCCGTGGCCGAAGTCAAGGTGGTGGACGAGCCCGTCACGGTGGTCGTCTCTGAAAAAGGCTGGGTGCGTGCCCGCACCGGGCACGGGCACGAGGCCGCCAGCTTTGCCTTCAAGGCAGGCGACGGGCTGTATGGCACGTTTGAATGCCGCACGGTCGATACCCTGTTGGCCTTCGGCAGCAATGGCCGCGTGTATTCAGTGGCCGTGTCGCTGCTGCCCGGTGCGCGCGGTGACGGCCAGCCCGTGACCACGCTCATCGAGCTGGAAACCGGCACGCAGGTGCTGCACTACTTTGCGGGCCCGGCCAACGCCACCTTGCTGTTGTCCAACTCGGGCGGTTACGGTTTTCTGGCAGCGGTCGAGAACATGGTCTCGCGCCAGAAAGGTGGCAAGGCCTTCCTCACTCTGGGCGATGGTGAAACCGTGTGTGTGCCCTCACACGCCGCAGGCACCACGGGCAGCAAGCCGGTGCTGCCCGCCACGCATGTGGCCTGTGCCTCCACGGGCGGGCGCATCCTCACGTTCGAGGTCAGCGAACTCAAGACCATGGCCAATGGCGGCCGAGGGCTGATGCTGATTGACCTGGAAGACAAGGACCAGCTGGCGGGCGCCGCTGCTTACACGCGCAGCATTCGTCTGGACGGTATCGGCCGGGGCGGAAAGGTGCGTGATGAGACGCTGGAGATTCGCAGCCTGAACAACGCCCGCGCCGCGCGCGGACGCAAGGGCAAGGCGGCGGACCTGGGCTTCAAGCCCAGCACGGTGACGCGCGTTGAATAGGTCATTCACCGAGTCCGGCAACGAGGCCACCCACCGGGGTGGCTTTTTTGTTGCCGCCGCGCTTCACGGGTTGCTACGGATTGGACGAAATACGGGAACGGGCGCACCATATGTAAAAAAATGTCTGCGCTGGCGTACGGGTATCTGCGCGCGCTGGACGCAGATGCTGGCCTAACACCGCGCCAGGGCGCCGCCGACGGGCTGCCAGGCAGGCACCGACAACACCCCAATATCGACAGGAGACCATGATGTTCCAACGCATCCGCATCGCCCAGAAACTATGGCTCGCCGTTATCTTTATCGTGGTCATGCTGGCCAGCGTGGTGGGCTTTTCGGCCTACCGATCGGCCAAGGTGCAGGCCGAGGCCGATGAGGTTTCCCGCGAGATGCAAAACCGTGTTGGGGCTGCCATTCGCTGGGCGGGGCTGACCGAGACCAACGCCGCTCGTACACAGGCGCTCATCGTGAGCAGCGATACGGCGGTTGAGTCTGAATTCAAGGACGTAATCTCTGCCACTTCCGCGCAGATCACCGAGGTGCAAAAATCGCTGGAGGGCATGGCCCTGTCTGACGCGGACAAGGCCCAGATGGCCAAGATTGCCGAGGCCCGCAAGACCATGATCGATTTGCGCGGCAAGGCCCGTCAGCTCAAGGCCGATGGCAAGGCCGAGGAAGCCGTTACCCTGGTCAAGCAGACCTACAACCCGGCCGTGGCCACCTATCTCAAGACGCTGCGCGACTTTGTGGAGTTGCAGCAGTCCACTGCGCAGACCAAGCTGGCCGAGATGGCGGCCTCCCGCATGCTCACGGTGAAGATTGCGGCCGTGGCCGTGGCGGCGCTGCTGGCAGCCATCATCGCCGGGGCTTACTACCTGATTGGTAGCATTCAGCGGCCGCTTGCGCAGGCCAATGACCTGGCGGCCAAGATCGCGGCAGGTGACCTCAGCGAGCAGGGCTCGGTCACGCGCGGCGACGAGTTCGGCGACCTGTTGCGCTCGCAGTACGCGATGAGCGATTCACTCGGGCGCATGGTGCACCAGGTGCGCCAGAGCACCGACAACATCGCCATTGCCAGCGCCGAGATCGCCACCGGCAACCATGATCTGTCAGCGCGCACAGAGCAGACATCGAGCAACCTGCAAGAGACGGCAGCGGCCATGGAGCAGTTCACCAGCACCATTGCGCAAAGCGCCAGCAGCGCGCGTCAGGCGAGCAGCCTGGCCGCCAGCGCTACGGGCGTGGCCGAACGTGGTGGTTCGGTGGTGACCCAGGTGGTGTCCACCATGGAAGACATCAATCACAGCAGCAAGAAGATCTCGGACATCATCGGCGTGATCGACGGCATTGCGTTCCAGACCAATATCCTCGCGCTCAATGCGGCCGTGGAGGCTGCGCGTGCAGGAGAGCAGGGGCGGGGCTTTGCTGTGGTGGCGAGCGAGGTGCGCAGCCTGGCGCAACGCAGCGCCGAGGCCGCCAAGGAGATCAAGACGCTGATCAGCGCCTCGGTGGAGAAGGTCGAAACCGGCACCCGCCTGGTGGCCGATGCGGGCACCACCATGAACGACATCGTGCGTTCGGTGCAAAGCGTGACGGACATGATTGGAGAGATCACATCAGCGTCGTCCGAGCAGAGCGCGGGCATCTCGCAAGTCAACCAGGCTGTGGGCAACCTTGACCAGATGACGCAGCAGAACGCCGCGCTGGTGGAGGAGAGCGCCGCCGCCGCACAGAGCCTGCGTGAGCAGGCCGAACACCTGGCGCAAGTGGTGTCGGTGTTCAAGGTCAACGGTGCGGCCTATGGCGGCGTGGCGCCGCCGATGCGTGCAGCGCACACGCCAACGCCCCCCGCCGCGCGGGGGGCATCTGCCCCCGCAAAGCCCGCCGTGGCGGGCAAGCCTGGCACCCAGCGTATCGCCCAGGCCGCCAGCAAGACGGCCAAGGCCAAGGCCCCTGCGCCAGCGCTGGCCCAAGGCGCGGAGGAGGACTGGGAATCGTTCTGAGCCCGGCGCTCGCTGCCCCGCCTGTCGATGGGACGGTGCGCAGCGACGAATCAGGCGGTCACGCCAGTTCAGCGATCAGTTCGATTTCGACGCAGGCGCCCATGGGGATTTGTGCCACGCCGAAGGCGCTGCGGGCGTGTACGCCCTTGTCGCCAAATACCTGGCCCAGCAACTCGCTGGCGCCGTTGGTCACCAGGTGCTGCTCGGTGAAGTCACCTGTGGAGTTCACCAAGCTCATCACCTTCACGATGCGCTGGATGCGGTTCAGGTCACCGCCTGTGGCTGCATGCAGCGTGCCCATGAGGTCGATGGCCACGGCGCGTGCTGCCGCTTTGCCTTCTTCGGTGCCGATGTCGCGGCCGAACTGCGCCGCCCAGGGCTTGCCATCCTTGCGGGCGATGTGGCCGCTCAGGAACACCAGGTTACCGGTCTGCACATAGGGCACATAGGCGGCCGCTGGCACCGACACGGGGGGCAAGGTAATGTTGAGTTCTTTCAGCTTGTCGTAAACGCTCATGGTCTTCCTCGTTATGAGATGGGTGATGGGTGGAATGTTCACGGCCTGCAGGGGCGCAGCCAGCCAAATGGGCGACTCTCAAGCCGGGTGTCGGTGGAGTGTTACACAGCAGCGTGCACCGAATCTGGCCGCCGCCTTGTCAGCGCCGCATTAGCATCAGCCCATGCCCTCCATAAGCGCCTCTAATGCCGCCCTGCTGACTGACCCCAAAGGTGTTTCAGGGGCGGTGGTGCCGCCGCAAGTCCCACCGTGGCGGGTGCCGGCCGTGCTGCTGGGGGTGGTGGTGGGTGCTGCGTTGCAGTTGTTGCAACCCGAGTTGTGGGGCGTATGGGCGTATGGCGCCTTGTTGTGCGGAGTCCTGGTGCTGGGTTGGTGCGCGGCAGCCAGTGCCAGCTTGCGCAGCACTTCACGGTGGGCCAGAGGGGCCGTTGCCGTCTCGGCGGTGGTGGCTTTGGGCGCTGGTGCGCTGGCCATGTTTGCCCTCAGTGGCTTGCGGGCCACGGTCTACCTGCAGCAGCGCCTGGCCCCTGCGCTGGAGGGGCAGGATATCCGCGTGACCGGGGTGGTGTCGGCCATGCCGCAGACCAACGAAGCGGGCACCCGGCTGCGTATGGCGGTGCAGACAGCGCTCCTGAAGGGGACGCCCGTCGAGTTGCCGTCCCAGATCGACCTGGCCTGGTATGGCGGGGCTTTCCGCGATGCAGGCGAGGTGATGGATTTGCAGCGCCTGCCACCCCCGGTGCGGGCGGGTGAGCGCTGGGACCTGACGGTGCGCTTGAAGGCACCGCATGGCCTGCGCAACCCGCACGGTTTTGACTTCGAACTGTGGGCGTGGGAGCAGGGCGTTCAGGCTACCGGCTACGTGCGTGCGGGCCCCAAGGACGAGTCGCCAGTGCGCCTTGCGGCTACGTGGAAGTACCCCGTGGAGCAATGGCGCCAGACCGTGCGCGACGCCATCCTGGACCGGCTCGGGCGCGGCGCAGACGACACCAGCGACCCGGGGCGCGCACGCATTGCCGGCGTGGTAGCGGCGCTGGTCACCGGCGATCAACGCGCCATTGACCGCTCAGACTGGGATGTGTTCCGCGCTACCGGCGTGGCCCACCTCATGAGCATTTCGGGCCTGCACATCACCCTGTTCGCCTGGCTGGCCGCATGGGTGGTGCGCAGCCTGTGGCGGCGATCTGCGCGCCTGTGCCTGGCGGTGCCCGCGCCCTCGGCTGCGCTGGTGGCCGGGGTCGCGCTGGCTGCGGCCTATGCCCTCTTCAGCGGCTGGGGTGTGCCTGCACAGCGCACGGTGACCATGCTGGGTATCGTGGCCTTGCTGCAGTGGAGCGGGCGGCGCTGGCCTTGGCCGCAGGTATGGCTGCTGGCCTGTGCCGCTGTGGTGCTGGTGGACCCCTGGGCGCTGGCCCAGGCAGGTTTCTGGCTGAGTTTTGTGGCGGTGGGGGTGCTATTTGCTACCAATCCGATAGCTGAAGGCGCTTATGAAAAGGGCGCTAAAGGGCATTTTTATGCTTTGCTGCGCGAGCAGTGGGTGGTGACGCTCGCGCTCACGCCCCTGGGCCTGTTGTTGTTTGGTCAGGTGTCGCTGGTGGGCTTTGCGGCCAATCTGGTGGCGATCCCCTGGGTCACTCTGGTGGTCACGCCACTGGCATTGGGCGGAGTCTTGTGGGGGCCGCTGTGGAGCTTGGCGGCGCTCAGTCTGCAGCCGTTGGCGGCATGGCTGCAGTGGCTGGCGCAGTGGCCCTGGGCGGTGGTGTTTCTGCCTGCGGCCCCCCTGTGGGCGGGTGTGGCTGCCGTGGTCGGCGGTGCCGTTTTGGCCATGCGTTTGCCATGGCGTGTGCGGCTGTTGGCGCTGCCTCTGCTGGTGCCCGTGTTCGGTTGGCAGCCTGCGCGGCCGCCAGTGGGGCAGTTCGAGTTGCTGGCGGCGGACATCGGCCAGGGCAATGCGGTGTTGGTGCGCACGGCCACCCACACGCTGTTGTACGACGCGGGGCCGCGTTTCAGCCGCGAGAGCGATGCAGGCCACCGCGTGCTGGTGCCGCTGCTGCGCGCATTGGGCGAGCGGGTGGATGTGCTCATGCTCAGCCACCGCGATGCCGACCACACGGGCGGCGCGGCTGCGGTGTTGGCACAGCAGCCCCAGGCCGTGCTCACCGGTTCCATTGAAGCCGAGCATGTGCTGCAGACCCTGCGTCCCGCCAGCCCCTGCCTTGCCGGCCAACGCTGGGATTGGGATGGTGTCGTCTTCGAGGTGTTGCACCCCCTCGCAGGGGACGGCGCTCCGGCCCCCCGTGCGCCGCGCCCCAATGCCTTGAGCTGCGTGTTGCGCGTCGCGGCGGCCGGGTCAGAGGGAGCTGTGGCCTTGCTGGTGGGGGATATCGAGGCTCCCCAGGAGCACTCCCTGGTGGCACGTGGCGCGGCATTGCGGGCCGATCTGCTGCTGGCGCCCCACCATGGCAGCAAGACATCGTCCTCCCCCGTGTTTCTGGAGACCGTTCAGCCTCGCACCGCTTTGGTGCAGGCTGGGTATCGCAATCGTTTTGGGCATCCGGCGCCCGACATATTGCAGCGTTACCGCGAGCGCAACATCCGGGTGGTGGAGTCTTCGCGCTGTGGGGCAGCCACATGGGCATCCGCCGACCCCTCCGTGGTGGCGTGCGAGCGCGACACGAGTCGGCGGTACTGGCAGCACGACATGCCAGCGCGGGAGCAGCGATCGGACGGGATGGCGCAGCGCGATTGAGGGCTGTTCGGGGTGGTGGGCGCGCAACTTGCTATCCTGTTCACAGGAGGCCCGTTCATGCAGAAATTTGATGAGATGTACGCCATGCTGCCTTTTGATGGCAGCGATGTGCGGGAGCACTACAAGCGTTATGCGCAGTGGTTGAGCAAACAGCCCCCCGACGTGATGCAGGCCCGTAGGGCCGAAGCCGAGATGATCTTCCGGCGCGTGGGCATCACCTTCGCCGTCTACGGCGCCAAGGACGAAGGCGGCGCTGGCAATGAGCGGCTGATTCCGTTCGACCTGATTCCCCGCATCATCCCGGCCCACGAGTGGAGCAGCATGCAGCAGGGCTTGGTGCAGCGGGTCACGGCGCTCAACCGGTTCATCCACGATGTTTACCATGGCCAGGACATCATCCGTGCCGGCATCGTGCCCGCCGACCTCATCCTCAACAACGCACAGTACCGGCCTGAAATGGCGGGCGTGCAAGTGCCTCAAAACATCTACGCGCACATCGCGGGCATCGACATCGTGCGCGCCCCCAATGCGCAGGGCGAGGGCGAATATTACGTGCTGGAGGACAACCTGCGCGTGCCCAGTGGCGTGAGCTACATGCTCGAAAACCGCAAGATGATGATGCGGCTTTTCCCCGAGTTGTTCAGCCTGCACAAGGTGGCACCCGTGGCGCACTACCCCGACATGCTGCTCGAAACCCTGCGTGCCAGCGCTCCGGCCACGGCCGACGAGCCCACGGTGGTGGTCTTGACGCCCGGCATGCACAACAGCGCGTACTTCGAGCATGCCTTCCTCGCCCAGCAGATGGGGGTGGAACTGGTGGAAGGCCAGGACCTCGTGGTCAAGGACAAGTTCGTCTACATGCGCACCACGCGTGGCCTGCAGCGGGTGGACGTGATCTACCGCCGCGTGGACGACGACTTCCTCGATCCGCAGGTGTTCCGCCGCAACTCCACGCTGGGTTGTGCGGGTTTGATGGAGGCCTATCGGGCGGGCAACGTGGGCATCTGCAACGCCGTGGGCACCGGGGTGGCGGACGATAAATCGGTGTACCCCTACGTGCCCGAGATGATTCGCTTTTACCTGGGCGAAGAGCCTATCCTGAAAAACGTACCCACCTGGATGTGTCGCAAGCAGGACGACCTGCAGCATGTGCTGGCGAACCTGAAGGACCTGGTGGTCAAGGAGGTACACGGTGCGGGCGGCTACGGCATGCTGATTGGGCCTGCGGCCACCCAGGCCGAGATCGAGGACTTCCGCCGTGCGCTGCTGGCCAACCCGGCGGGCTATATCGCGCAGCCCACGCTCAGCCTGTCGAGCTGCCCCACGTATGTGGAAAGTGGCATCGCTCCGCGCCACATTGATCTGCGCCCCTTTGTGCTCAGCGGGCGCGAGGTTCAGATGGCGGCCGGTGGTCTCACGCGCGTGGCGCTGCAGGAAGGCTCGTTGGTGGTCAACTCGTCCCAGGGCGGTGGCACCAAGGACACCTGGGTGCTGGGCGAGGCAGCGGCGTCGGTGCAGGCCCCATCGCAGTCTCAATCGCAGTCGCAAGGCATGAAGGCAACGACCCCGTCTCAGTCTCAGTCGCAAAGTCAAACGCAAGGGAGCCTTTGAGTATGCTGAGCTGCACTGCTGACCACCTGTCCCGGAAGCCCTGCTCGATCAAGGAGTCCGTATGCTGAGCCGCACCGCCGACCATTTGTTCTGGATGTCCCGCTACACAGAGCGGGCCGAGAACACCGCACGCATGCTCAATGTGAGCTATGAAACCTCTCTGTTGCCCCAGGCCGCTGATGTGGCTCAGAAAGGCTGGGAGGGGCTGCTGTCCATCAGTGAGCTGATTCCCGCCTATACCGCCAAACACGGCGAAGTGACGCCCGAGCGTGTGTTGGCTTTCATGGTGCGCGACGGCACCAATCCCTCATCCATCCTGTCGTGCCTGCGCGCCGCGCGCGAAAACGCCCGCGCCGTGCGTGGCGCGTTGACCACCGAGGTATGGGAGACGCAGAACCAGACCTGGCTGGAATTGCACCGGCAACTCGAAGGCGACGCCTTTGAGCGCGATCCGGGCCAGTTTTTTGAATGGGTGAAGTACCGCTCGCACCTGTCGCGCGGCGTGGTGCTGGGCACCATGCTGCAGGACGAGGCTTTTCACTTCCTGCGCATGGGCACTTTTCTGGAGCGTGCTGACAACACAGCACGGTTGCTGGACGTCAAGTTCCATGCCGTCAAGAACGATTTCTTTGGCCGCGCCAGCGAGCGCAACCAGGAGAGCGATTTCTACCACTGGAGCGCCATTTTGCGCAGCGTCTCGGCGTTTGAGGTGTACCGCAAGGTGTACCGCGATGTGATCACCCCTGGGCGTGTGGCAGACCTTCTGATTTTGCGCCGCGACATGCCGCGCTCGTTACACGCCTGTCTGCGCGAGGTGGTGGACAACCTGGCGGTGCTTGCCAATGGCCAGTCTGCAGAAACGAATCGCAGGGCAGGGCGCCTGCTGGCCGATCTGCAATACGGCCGCATTGACGAGATCCTGGCGACGGGGCTGCATGCTTTCCTCACGCAGTTCCTGGACAGGGTCAATGACCTGGGAGGCGGTATCAGCCGCGATTTTCTGGTGACAGCCGAAGATTGAGGTGCTGCATGGCGACGCCGTGCAGCGCCAGTCCTATCAGGTAGGGCGCCAAAAGTGTCCAAGGAGATTCCAGCACAGCGCGCACTGGCGCGCTGCTGTGTACCCACAGCGGCAGAGCTGCACCCCACGGCGCATGCAGGCTCGCATTCAGGATCCCAAAGGTCGTGAGCGCCAGGCCCACGACCGCGCTGAGTGCGATGCAGTAGGCCACGGGCAACTTGCGGCGCCCCGCAATGGCCACGAAGACCGCGCTGAAGAAGACGCCCAAGAACATGGCCGCCAGCCAGGCCACCGGCCACCAGCCAGCGCCTTCTGTGGCGGACTGTGCTACCAGCAGTGCGTTGAGGCCGCCCAAGACGCCCAGCGTCAGCAGCGGCGCCAGAAAGTTGCGGTACCTTGCGCTCAGCTGTGCGGAATACGCCGGTGGCGGTTGGAGCAAATGCCCTGGCATTTCACTCTTGCGCATTGCGCTTTTGGTCCCTCAGCATGAAGAGATACAGGCTCTCGACCTTCTCGCGTGCCCATGGGGTCTTGCGCAAAAATTTGAGGCTGGATCCTACGCTCGGGTCGCTTTGAAAGCAGCGGATCGGGATTTGCCGGCCCAGTTCATCCCACCCAAAATAATCGGCCAGCGCCACCACAATCGCTTCCAGCGTCACGCCGTGCAAAGGATTGTGGGGTTGTTTAGCGGGCGTTTTGGGCTGGGGGGTGTTGGCAGACGAGGGCAGGTCTCCGCTGGTGTTGTCTGGAGCGGAAGGGGGGGTGGGCTCGGTGGCATTCATGGCCGCAAGCATAAAGCCGCCGGGCACGGCGTCACACCACCCGCTGCAGGTAGCTCTCGCGCTGGAACAGTTCTGCGGCCCAGTCCACAAACGCGCGCACCTTGGCGCTCAGGTGCCGGTTGGGGGGGTACACCACGTATACGGGCAGCAGCGGCTGGGTCCACTCGGGCATCAGCTGGACCAGTGCGCCGCTTTTGAAATGGCGCGCAGCCTGGTAGCTGGTGATCTGGCCAATGCCCAATCCGGCGAGCAGTGATGTCACATACGCATTGCTCTCGTTCACGCTGAGCTGGTAGGGGCCTGTGATATCAATGGATTCATCTCCCTTGCGAAACTCCAGGGGGTAGTGGCGGCCGCTCTGCGGCGAAAAGTAAATCACGCTCGCATGTTTTTCCTCGATCTCCAGCGGGTGGGTGGGTGTTCCCTTGCGCTCCAGATAGGCGGGGGATGCCACGGTGATGAATTCCAGGTTGCCAATCCGGCGGGCCACCAGAGACTGATCGGTCAGCTCTCCACCGCGAATCACGCAATCTACGTTGTCCCCGATCAGGTCCACCATGCGGTCGCTCACACCCAGGTCCACCTGAATGTCGGGATAGCGGGCATGAAACTCTGCCAGGTGCGGAATGATGAGCAACTGCGCCACCGAGGTGCCCACATCCACGCGCAAGCGCCCGCGCGGGTTGGCTCGCGCGTTGGTCATGCTGGCCTCGATGTCGTCCAGGTCGGTCAGCAGGCGCACCGTTCGGTCGTAGTAGGCTGCACCATCGGGCGTGACCGTCACGCGGCGCGTGGTGCGGTTGAGCAGCTTCACGCGCAGCCGCTCCTCCAGCGCCTGAACGTGTTTGGTGACCGTGGCCTTGGGCAGCGAGAGGGAATCTGCTGCCCGGGTAAACGTGCCGGCCTCCACCACCCGCACGAATATGCGCATGGCCTGTATTTGGTCCATGGCTTCTCCTTGAATCTGGAACGTCAGCACCCACCAGTGGGTGCTGCGGAATTCTCACACGCGTCCCCCACTTTGATTGTTGAGCTTTTGGAAACAGTGCGGTGGTGTTTGACCTGTTTATCCCGTAGGCGCAAACCACTACATTTCATCCATCGTCAACCGACCCTCTACCTACTTACTGGGTATCCTGCCATGCAGCCCGACCGCCCGTCTTCGTCATCTTCGCCATCGCAGTCTGCTGCGGCGCCCGCCAAGGCGTCCAGGGTGGCTTCGTCCGTGTGCGCCGATTCCACCATTGAGGTGACCCGGGGGCAGGACGTGGCAGTGCGCATGTACGGCCGCAAGAAGACCGGCCAGGCGTCACCGGTGATCGTGCACTTCCACGGCGGGGCCTTCATGTCGGGTGACCTGGACAACGGCTGCACGGTGGCCTCGCTGCTGGAGAGTGCCGGGGCTGTGGTGGTGTCGGTGGCGTATCCGCTCACGCCCTTTCCGCAGCCGGTGGACACGGGTTACGGCGTACTCAAGTGGGTGCACAAGCACCGCACCAAGCTCGGAGGGCAGGGCGCAGCCGTGTACCTGGCAGGCGAAGAGGCGGGCGGCAACCTGGCTGCCGCCGTGGCACTGATGGCGCGCGATCAGTCGCACCCCCCGATGGCTGGGCAGATTCTGCTGTCGCCCATGCTGGACCCCTGTGTGGGCACCGCGTCGCTGCGCGAGGCCACGGGTGATTCCACGGGCTGCAAGTGGACCGAAGGCTGGCGCAACTTTCTGCGTTGCCCACGCGATGCGGAGCACCCCTATGCCGTGCCGGCCGGTGCACAGCGCCTGGCGGGGCTACCACCCACGCTGATTCTGGTGGGGGACACCGACCCCATGCACGATGAGGCGCTGGCCTACGCGGCCCGGCTGGAGGCCGCCGGCCTGCCGGTCACCCGCCACGTGTTCTCCAAGAACCCGCAGTGGCCCGATGCCCTGCTGCAGACCGGTCCGCACGAATGCCCTTGTGCGGCGGGTGCGCAGGAGCAGTTCCGGCAGTTCTTTGCCTCCACGCGAAGTCCGGTGCCGTCCTGACGACGGCCCCTGACACCTTCTCACACCCCTGACAGCCGCTGACCTCCACCCGGGTGGAGGCAGAGAAACGCGGGCTCGGCGCGAGCCCCATTCCCTTTTTGCATCTTGATTTCCGGCCTGGCGTGCCGGAGGGGGAACGCTTGCCCGGCGTTGCCCGCTCCGCATGTCCTAGAGCCCACTTTAGCCATTCAAACGACACGGAGGAAAGAACACACCATGCATGCATTCCTGATCACACCGGCCTGTGGCGACTGTCACAGCGCACCCGGCCGCACCGTCTTTTGACGGTGGCACGCAGGCCGCCCCGGTGTTTGTCGCCGGGGTATTGACCTTTCCACCGTGTCATTGCCGAGACTTCATCCCGCTCCCTTTGCATTGACACCTGCCGAGCACAGCCCACAGGCGCCAGCGCTCGGCGGACAAGCTTCACAGCGTGCTCCACAAGGGCACACCTACTGATCGAAAGTGACCATGAACTTCCCATCCTTCTCCAAGTTCTCCCAGCGCCGCCCCCTGGGCCTGGCCACGCTTGCCACGGCCGTGACGGCCACCGTGGCGGCTGCTGTTCTGGTGTTTCAGGCACCCGTGGCGCAGGCGGATAGCGCCCCCGCAGCACCGCCCGCCATGCCGGTGTCGGTGGCTGCCGTGCTGCAAAAAGACATCGCCCTGTGGGACGAGTTTTCTGGCCGGCTTGAAGCCGTGCAGCGCGTGGATGTGCGCCCCCGCGCTTCTGGCGCTGTGCAGGCCGTGCATTTCCGCGAAGGCTCGCTGGTCAAGCAGGGCGACCTGCTGGTCACGGTGGACCCCGCCCCCTACGCTGCCGAGGTGGACCGCGCCGAAGCCCAGGTGGTCGCCGCTCAGGCCCGCGTTTTGTACACCCGCAGCGAGCTGGAGCGCGCCACGCGCCTGCTCGAAGAAAAAGCCATTGCCCAGCGCGAGCACGACGAACGCCTGAACGCCCAGCGCGAGGCCGACGCCAACCTGCGCGCCGCCCAGGCTGCGCTGCAAACCGCCAAGCTGAACCTCGGCTACACCCAGGTGCGCGCCCCCGTGTCTGGTCGCGTGGGCCGCATCGAAGTCACCGTGGGCAACCTGGTGGCGGCCGGTGCGGGCGCCCCCGTGCTGACCACGCTGGTGTCGGTGAGCCCCATCTACGCGAGCTTCGATACCGACGAGCAGATCGTGGTGAAGGCGCTGGCCGACCTGCAAAGCAGCCAGCGTGGCAACAGTGCGCGCCAGCTGATCGAGCGCATTCCTGTGCAGATGGGCACTGGCACTGCGGGCAGCACGCCCCACGTTGGCAAATTGCAGCTCATCGACAACCAGGTCGATGCCAAGAGC
The DNA here is from genome assembly GCF_002797445.1 of Acidovorax sp. 69. Classification (NCBI taxonomy): domain Bacteria; kingdom Pseudomonadati; phylum Pseudomonadota; class Betaproteobacteria; order Burkholderiales; family Comamonadaceae; genus Acidovorax; species Acidovorax sp. 69. The sequence goes on from NZ_PGEP01000001.1 coordinate 1,835,507, forward strand.
GGCACCGTGCGTGTGCGTGCTGTGTTTGATAACGAAGACGGTGCCTTGATGCCCGGCCAGTTCGCCCGCATCCGCATGGGCCAGGCCCGCAACACGCAGGCGCTGCTCATCAACGAACGTGCTGTGGGCACCGATCAGAACAAGAAGTTCGTGATGGTGGTGGGCGAGGGCAACAAGGCCGAGTACCGCGAAGTCACGCTGGGCGCGCCGATTGACGGCCTGCGCGTGGTCACCTCGGGCCTCAAGGCGGGCGAGAACATCGTCGTCAACGGCCTGCAGCGCGTGCGCCCCGGCGCCGTGGTGGCGCCGCAGCCTGTGCCCATGACCGCCAAGGCCGAGATTGCGGGTGATCGCAAGGAAGCCAAGAACGCCGCCAAGTCGCCAGCCGCCTGAGCGCGCTGGACACCAGGAATTTGCATCCATGAACCTGTCCCGCTTTTTCATCGACCGCCCCATCTTTGCCGGGGTGCTGTCGGTGCTCATCTTCCTCGGGGGGCTCATCGCATTGCGCGGTCTGCCTATCTCTGAATACCCTGAAGTCGCGCCGCCCTCCGTGGTGGTGCGCGCACAGTACCCGGGCGCCAACCCCAAGGTGATCGCCGAGACCGTGGCCACGCCGCTGGAGGAATCCATTAACGGTGTGGAAGGCATGCTCTACATGGGCAGCCAGGCCACCACTGATGGTGTGATGACGCTGACGGTGACCTTTGCCCTCGGCACCGACCCCGACAAGGCCCAGCAGCTGGTGCAGAACCGCGTCTCGCAGGCCGAGCCTCGTCTGCCTGAGGAAGTGCGCCGTCTTGGTGTGACGACCGTCAAGAGCGCGCCGGACCTGACCATGGTGGTCCACCTGGTCTCGCCCAACAACCGCTACGACATCGACTACCTGCGCAACTACGCCGTGCTCAATGTGAAGGACCGCCTTGCGCGCATCCAGGGCGTGGGCCAGGTGCAGATATTTGGCGGCGGCGACTACTCCATGCGTGTGTGGCTCGACCCGCAAAAGGTCGCGCAGCGCGGCCTCTCGGCCAGCGACGTGGTGGCCGCCATCCGCGGCCAGAACGTGCAGGCCGCTGCGGGTGTGGTGGGTGCATCGCCCGGCCTGCCCGGCGTGGACTTGCAACTGTCCATCAACGCGCAGGGCCGCCTGCAGACCGAAGAAGAGTTCGGCGACATCATCGTCAAGACCGGTGCGGATGGTGCGGTGACACGCCTGCGCGACATCGCCCGCCTGGAGCTGGGCGCGGCCGACTATTCGCTGCGCTCGCTGCTCAACAACGACCCTGCCGTGGGCATGGGCGTGTTCCAGGCGCCGGGCTCCAACGCGCTCGACATCTCGGCCAACGTGCGCAAGACCATGGACGAGATCCAGAAGAACATGCCCGAAGGCGTGGAATACCGCATTGCGTACGACCCGACGCAGTTCGTGCGTGCGTCGATCCAATCCGTGATCCACACGCTGCTCGAAGCCATCGCCCTCGTGGTGCTGGTGGTGATTTTGTTCCTGCAGACCTGGCGCGCGTCCATCATCCCGTTGCTGGCGGTGCCGGTGTCGGTGGTGGGTACGTTTGCCGTGCTGCACCTGCTGGGCTTTTCGATCAATGCGCTGAGCCTGTTCGGTCTGGTGCTGGCCATCGGCATCGTGGTGGACGACGCCATCGTGGTGGTGGAGAACGTGGAGCGCAACATCGAGGCGGGCCTGACCCCGCGCGAGGCCACTTACCGCGCCATGCGCGAAGTGTCTGGCCCCATCATTGCCATCGCACTGGTGCTGGTCGCCGTGTTCGTGCCGCTAGCTTTCATCAGCGGGCTCACGGGGCAGTTCTACCGCCAGTTCGCGGTCACCATTGCGATCTCCACGGTGATCTCGGCCATCAATTCGCTGACCCTGTCGCCTGCGCTGAGCGCCTTGCTGCTCAAGGGCCACAACGAGCCCAAGGACGCGCTCACGCGTGGCATGGACAAGGTGTTCGGTGGCTTGTTTCGCGGCTTCAACCGCCTGTTCCATCGCGGCTCCGAGGCCTATAGCGGTGGCGTCAAGCGCGTCATCGGCCGCAAGGCGCTGATGTTCGTGATCTACCTGGCGCTGGTGGGTGCCACCGTGGGCCTGTTCAAGATCGTGCCCGGCGGCTTCGTGCCCGCGCAGGACAAGCAATACCTGATCGGTTTTGCCCAGCTGCCCGACGGCGCCACACTGGACCGCACCGAGAACGTGATCCGCCGCATGGGCGAAATCATGAAGGAGAACCCGAACGTCGAAGACGCGATTGCCTTCCCGGGCCTGTCGATCAACGGCTTCACCAATAGCTCCAACTCCGGCATCGTGTTCGCCACGCTCAAGCCCTTTGCCGAGCGCACGCGTGCCGACCAGAGCGGTGGCGCCGTGGCGGGGCAGTTGAACCAGGCGTTTGGCAGCATCCAGGACGCGTTCATCGCCATGTTCCCGCCGCCCCCGGTGGCGGGCCTGGGCACCACGGGCGGCTTCAAGCTGCAGATCGAAGACCGCGCATCGCTGGGCTACGAAGCCATGGACAACGCCGTGAAGGCGTTCATGGCCAAGGCCTACCAGACGCCCGAGCTGGCCGGTATTTTCAGCAGCTGGCAGGTCAACGTGCCGCAGCTGTACGCCAACATCGACCGCACCAAGGCGCGCCAGCTGGGGGTGCCGGTGACGGACATTTTCGACACGCTGCAGATTTACCTGGGCAGCCTGTACGCCAACGACTTCAACCAGTTCGGCCGCACCTACAGCGTGCGCGTGCAGGCCGATGCGGCCTACCGTGCGCGGGCTGAAGACGTGGGCCTGCTCAAGGTGCGCTCCACCACGGGTGAGATGGTGCCCCTGTCGGCGCTGATGAAGATGGAGCCCAGCTTTGGCCCCGAGCGTGCCATGCGCTACAACGGCTACCTGGCCGCTGACATCAATGGCGGCCCCGCACCCGGCTACTCGTCGGGCCAGGCCCAGGCCGCCATCGAACGCATCGCCAAGGAGACGCTGCCCCAGGGCATCACCTTCGAGTGGACCGAGCTGACCTACCAGGAAATCCTGGCCGGCAACTCCGCAGTGCTGGTGTTCCCGCTGGCGATCCTGCTGGTGTTCCTGGTGCTGGCAGCGCAGTACGAAAGCCTCACGCTGCCCATTGCCATCATTTTGATCGTGCCCATGGGCATCCTGGCGGCCATGACCGGGGTGTGGCTCAGCAAGGGCGACAACAACGTGTTCACGCAGATCGGGCTCATCGTGCTGGTGGGGCTGTCGGCCAAGAACGCGATCCTGATCGTGGAATTTGCGCGCGAGCTGGAGTTTGCCGGGCGCACGCCGGTGCAGGCCGCCATCGAGGCCAGCCGCTTGCGACTGCGCCCCATCCTGATGACCTCGCTGGCCTTCGTGATGGGCGTGTTGCCCCTGGTGCTGTCCACCGGCGCGGGCGCCGAAATGCGCAGCGCCATGGGCGTGGCCGTGTTCGCCGGGATGATTGGTGTGACGGCCTTTGGCCTGTTCCTCACGCCCGTGTTTTACGTGCTGCTGCGCAAGCTGGCAGGCAACCGCCCGCTGGTGGAGCACGGCGCGCATGTGGCGCCGATCTCGCACACCCCTGGCACCGGTGGCACCGCTCACCCCGTGCTGGCCGCGCCGCGCAAGGAGCACGAGTGATGCCCCTGACCACGGTGACAACAACGACCTTTTTGGCCCTAGACGCTCGCTCCACGGTGCACCCGCTGCTGAATGCGGCGGGTGCATCGGCCGGGGCAGGAGACCAACCATGACCGATTTGCTCTTGAAGAAAAACTCCACCGACGGCGTCCTTGCAGCGCGCAGGCGCAGCCTGCTCGCGCCCCTGGCCGCCGCCCTGGTACTGGCCGGTTGCATGACCCAGCCCGTGGCCCCCGCGCCGCATGCGGGCGTGCCCGTGCCCACCAGTTTCACGGCAGGTGGCGACGCGCTGCCCGCCGCCCCCTGGACGGTGGCCGCCCCCGCCGAGGCGCAGCCGCGCGGCGAGTGGTGGCTGGGCTTTCAAGACCCGGTGCTGGCCGACCTGGTGCAGCGTGCGGGCACGGCCAACACCAGCATCCAGCAGGCGGCAGCACGGCTGGCCGAGGCGCGCTCGCTGCTGCGCTCTGCCGATGCCGCGCGCTCGGTGCAAGTGGGCGCCTCGGCGGGCGTAACGCGCCAGGCAGGTGCTGCCACCACGGGCAGCGCAGCACCCGCCACGTTGGGCACGGCGGGGCTCAATGCCTCGTACGAGCTGGACCTGTTTGGCCGCCTCTCGCAAACCAGCGACGCCGCGCGCCTGGACGCCGACACGCGTGAGGCCCTGCTGCAAAGCACGCGCCTCATGGTGCAGGCCGACGTGGCGCAAACGTATCTCCAGCTGCGCGCCGTGCAGGCTGAGCAGGGGCTGGTGCAAGAGAGCTTGGCTGCCTACGAAGGCACGCTGCGCCTCACGCAGCGTCGCCTGCAGGCGGGCGACGTGGCCGAACTGGACGTGGCCCGCGTGCAGACCGAAGTGGCGGCCACCGAATCCGAAGCCCTGGCCTTGCAGCGCCAGCAAGCCCTGCTGACCAACGCGCTGGCCGTTCTGGCGGGCGAGGTGGCCAGCGGCTTTGTGCTGCCGCCTGCGACGGGCGATGCCGCGCTGCCCGTGATCCCCCCCGGCGTGCCTGGCACCGTGCTGGCGCGCCGCCCGGATGTGTCGGCTGCCCAGACGGCCGTGCTGGCCGCCCAGGCCCGCGTGGGCGTGGCGCAGAAGGCTTGGTTCCCTGCCGTCACGCTCACCGGCAATGCGGGGCATGCTTCGCCGGAGCTGGGTGATTTGTTCAAGTGGTCTGCGCGTGCCTGGGGCCTGAGTGCGCTGCTATCGCTGCCGATCTTTGACGGCGGCCAGCGCGACGCGCAGATCGAGGGCGCCAAGGCGCGCCTGGAAGCTGCGCTGGCGGACCACCGTGGGCAGGTGCTCAATGCGTTTCGTGACGTGGAGGACCAACTGACCTCGCTGCGCCTGTTGTCCGGCCAGGCCGAGGCGCAGGGGCGCGCGGTGACGGCGGCGCGGCGGGCTACGCAGTTGTCGGATGTGCGGTACCGCAATGGCTTGGTGAGCCAGCTGGAGCTGCTGGACGCGCGCCGCAGTGAGCTGCGCAATCGGCGGCAGGAGTTGCAGGTGCGGACGGCGCAGTATGTGGCGACGGTGGGGTTGATTCGGGCGCTGGGAGGTGGCTGGGGGGATCAGCCTGCGGTGAAGTTGGCACAGGTGTCGCCGTAGCTTTTGATTGCTATTTTTGAGTGTTTTTGGCTGCTAGCGCTTATCTGGAAAGTGCTAGTAGCTATTGTTTTTATAGCTTAGAAGCTTTTCCCACCCGTTCGGGCTGAGCCCGTCGAAGCTTGGGCGTGCTGGTCGGGTCAGCGTGCTTGGGTTGAGTGCGGAGGCCGGGTTGTCGCCCCGGCGGGCGAGTCACTTTCTTTTGCTTCGCCAAAAGAAAGTCACCAAAGAAAAGGCGACCCCCAGTCTGCGACCCCCACGCGGTGCGTGGGGGGGCAAACCTGCGTCGGGGCGGTTGCGGGGTGCGCCGTGGAACTCGCTTTGCTGCTGCGCAGCGCCGCTCGGACAACCACGGCGAGCTAGATAACAAGGCATGGGCGCTAGGGCGCCCATGCTCACCCCGCAACCGCCCCGACGCAGGCGCAGCCAGCAGGGGTGGGGAGCCGAAAAGCCGAACACCTGAACACCCACACGGGCCATTGCTTCGCTCGGCCTAGCGGTCGCGGCGCGAAGCGCCCGCGCGTTCGGGGCCGAGTGCAGCGCAGCGAAGCAATGGCCCGCGTGGATGTCCGATCCCGGGGGGTTCCCTTCAGGATGCGCCGAGGAGCGCAGGGGCCAGCGGATCAGGGCTCGCGATTGTTTGAGCGCAACGCAGTGGAGCGAGTTCGAGCGAGACCCCGCTGGACGCGAGCACCGCAGGTTGCCCCTCGCGCCCGCAAGGGCGTGTGGGGACGCAGCGTGTAGGGTCGCCTTTTCTTTGGTGACTTTCTTTTGGCGAAGCAAAAGAAAGCCACTGCGCCGCCGGGCGCACACCCCGGCCTCCGCCCAGAAGCCAAGCATGCGGTCGGGTGAGGGCATGGCTTCGACAAGCTCAGCCCGAACGGGTCGGGGCGGGCGCACAGCTTCGACAGGCTCAGCCCGAACGGGTGGGCGCGCGCACTGGCGTCGACAACCTCAGCACTAAGGGTTAAGGCAAGAACCAAACACTACAAAAACAATAGCTGCCAGTGCTTACTCCACAAGCACTAGCGGCCAAAATCGTTCAAAAAACTCTCCATCACCCCTTCAACCAGCCCCGCAACCTCTCCACCCCTTCCTCCAGCCTTCCCACATCCCGGCTCGCAAAACACCACCGCAACCACCCCGCCGCCTCACCCCCAAACGCACTGCCCGGCGCCAACCCCAGCCCCGCCTCTCGCACCAGCCGTTTGGCCAACGGCAGGCACTCGTCATGCCCGTCGATGTGGAAGAACGCATACATCCCCCCCAACGGCGTGGCCACCGACACCCCCGGCACATCGGCCAGCAATGGCACCAGCGTATCGCGGCAGGTTTTCAGGTGAGCCACCAGCGCAGGTGTTACCTCGTCCGTGCGTTGCAGCGCCAACGTGGCCCCGCGCTGCACAAACACCGGCGCGCACGAGGTGTTGAACTCGATCAATTTGCCCACTGTCGGCGTCATCGACGGCGGCAGCACCAGCCACCCCAGGCGCCAGCCGGTCATTAAAAAGCTCTTGGAAAAACTGTGCGTCACCACCAGGCGGTCGTCGGGTTCGGCCACGTCCAGAAAACTGGGTGCCGCGCCGTTGGCCGTGTCGCCCGCGTAGTACAGGCGTTCGTACACCTCATCGGCCAGCACCCATGTGCCGGTGCGGCGGCAGTGCGCGAGGATGGTGGCTTGCTCTTCGCGCGTCAGCGTCCAGCCAGTGGGGTTGTTGGGCGCGTTCACGACCAAGAGGCGTGTGGTGGGTGTGATGGCGGCCAGCAGCGCGTCCATGTCCAGCCGCCACGCGCCGTGCGCGTTGGCCACCAGCGGCACGGTGCGCACCTGTGCACCCAGAATGCGTGGCTGCGCGACCAGGTTGGGCCACACGGGGGTGACCACCACCACCTCGTCGCCCGCGTCCACCAGTGCCTGCACGGCCACCATCAGCCCGTTGACGCCACCCGACGTGACCGCAATGCGGTCAAACCACGCATCGGTGTGCTGCTGCGGGTGCAGGCCGTGCATGTAGCCCGCAATGGCGTGGCGAAGCTCAGGCAGGCCCAGGTTGTGGGCGTAGAAGGTTTCGCCTTTTTGCAGCGACGCAATGGCCGCCTCGCGGATGAAATCGGGCGTGACCTCATCGCTCTCGCCAAACCAGAACTTCAGCACATCGCTGCGCCCCATGCCCTCGTTGGCGACTTCGCGGATGCGCGACTCTTCCAGGCTTTGGACTACTTCTCGCATGCAATCTCCTTGAAAAACACAGTCATCATCGCAGGCGTATAGTCGTTTTTTCGATTTTTTCACCACATAGGCTGACCAGCCCGCGCACATGACCTATCCCAACACCCAACTCTTCATCGCAGGCCAGTGGCAAGACGCCGCCGACGGCAAATCCATCGCCGTGTTCAACCCCTCCACCGGCAAAGAAATCGGCCGCGTGGCCCACGCCAGCAAGCCCGATCTGGACCTGGCCCTGGCTGCCGCCCAAAAGGGCTTTGAAGCGTGGCGCGACATGCCGGCCGCCGAGCGCGCCAAGACCATGCGCCGCGCCGCTGCCCTGATGCGCGAACGTGCCGAGGCCATCGCTGCCATCATGGTGCAAGAGCAGGGCAAGCCCCTGGCCGAGGCCAAGGTCGAAACCATGGCGTCGGCCGACATCATTGAATGGTTCGCTGACGAATCGCTGCGCGTATACGGTCGCATCGTGCCTTCGCGCAACCTCAAGGCCACGCAGATGGTGCTGAAGGACCCCGTGGGCCCCGTGGCGGCCTTCACGCCGTGGAACTTCCCCATCAACCAGGTGGTACGCAAGCTGGCGGCAGCACTCGCCGCAGGCTGCTCCATCCTGGTCAAGGCGCCTGAGGAAACCCCCGCCAGCCCCGCCGAGCTGATCCGCGCGTTTGCCGATGCAGGCGTGCCCGCCGGCACCGTGGGCCTGGTGTATGGCGACCCTGCCGAAATTTCGAACTACCTGATTCCCCACCCCGTGATCCGCAAGGTCACGTTCACCGGCTCCACCCCCGTGGGCAAGCAGTTGGCTGCGCTGGCGGGCAAGCACATGAAGCGCGTGACCATGGAGCTGGGTGGCCACGCCCCGGTCATCGTGGCGGAAGACGCCGACCTGGAGCTGGCCATCAAGATCGGCAGCGGCGCCAAGTTCCGCAACGCCGGTCAGGTCTGCATCTCGCCCACGCGCTACCTGGTGCATGAAAGCATCCGCGCTGAATTTGTGGCGGGTTTTGCCAAGTACGCCCAGGGCCTGAAGGTGGGCGATGGCCTGACCGCTGGCACGCAAATGGGCCCGCTGGCCAACCCGCGCCGTATCACTGCCATGACCGACCTGCTGGCCGACGCCGTGCAGCAGGGCGCACAGCTGATGGCCGGTGGTGAGCGCATTGGCACAGAAGGCAACTACTTCCAGCCCACCGTGCTGGACAACGTGCCGCTGTCAGCCCGCATCGTCAACGAAGAACCTTTCGGACCGGTGGCGGCCATTCGGGGTTTCGAGAAGATCGAGGACGCGATTGCCGAAGCCAACCGCCTGCCGTTTGGTCTGGCCGGTTACGCCTTCACCACGTCACTGAAAAACGCACACCTGCTGGCGCAGCGCCTCGAAGTGGGCATGTTGTGGATCAACCAGGCGGCTGCGCCTGCGGCCGAGCTGCCCTTTGGTGGCCTCAAGGATTCGGGCTATGGATCCGAGGGCGGGCCAGAGGCGATTGAGGCGCACATGAACACGCGCCTGGTGTCGATCATGAATGTGTGAGTGACGGGGTGAGCGTCCCTCCTGCGGTCGGAGGGCGCTCGCACCCAGTGTCCCTGGCGTCACGGGCAGCGGCTGGCCGCAGAGTGATGGGCTCCGCAACAGCAGCCGCTTCCATTGCGATGAAGTGGCTGCGCCAGCTCGGCCTGCCTCTTGCCGCCCTTCTTTTAAACAGCAAATTCCCCCATGAAGTGCTTCGCGCGTTCCTGCATCCTCTTTGTCTCCTTGATTGCGCCATTGACCTACGCCGCTGCGCCAGACCCCGCGCTCCTTGGGTGCTGGCGGGCGGTAAAGATCGTTCTGTATGGGGCGGACGGGTCAACGGCAGAGGACAACTCCGGGCGCTGCGTCCTGCAGTTCAAGGACGATCAATTCGATTCGACCTGCACAACGACCGGCGGGACGGCGACAACCTCGTACCAGTACCAGATTGTTCGCCCCCACTTTTACGTGGCAAAAATGACGAGCAGCACGTTTCGCACGGACCTGATCGGATCCACGCGCGAGTACGAATACCGGATGGAAGGGGATGGACTCGTCACATCGACCGCTTCACAAGCCAAGCTGCCCGCACCCGCTGCTGCGGCGCCAAGAGTAGAAACAAAAGCCACGAAGACGCCGTGCCCGTAAGGTGGAGCGTGCTGTGGAGCCATGGCGTTCCGATAGAGGCGCTCTTGCAGCTCCCTGCAGCCTTGTGTTGGCGCTGGCATTCGTTTTTTAGGGAGGTATTTCGCATGCTTGTTCGACTGCTTGCCCCCTTGCTGGTCATGGCCTGTGCTTTGCCCGCCTGCGCAGGCATGAGCAAAGAAAGCGACAGCAACCGTGGTGGACTTTTCTTTGCCATGCTGACGCCAGACCTTGAGCCGGTGATTGCGCGTTTCGACGACAAGGCCCAGCTCCAACAACTGGCGGGGCACTGCAACATGGGCAAGGCGGTGTTTTCGCTGCAGGCGGGGGTGAGGTACCAGTGCAAGGCAGACGTGTTCAAGACCCCGTCCGGTGCAGACGACTGGGAGGGGGTCGGCGTCACGGTGCAAGGCCCTGTCCGCCAGAGTGACCGTCGGGAATACGCGCTGTTCTCGCTCACACCGCCCGCTACGCCCCGGTGGGATGTGCGCAAGATTGACCCTGACCACCGCGCGGAGCTGCAGGCCTTTCTGCAGTCAGACCCGCGCCGCTTTGGCGGTCTGATGCGCCAGTTGAAGCTGGACGCTGCCATGTCCATTCGCCCGCCGCAAGGTGCTCCAGGCGCACGCGTCACCCTGGTGGTGCCCGGCAAAGTGGTGCGCGATGCGGATGCGTTCTATGAGGCGCAAAGGCACCATGTGTTTGTGCGCAACCAAGGCGCCTACGCCTACATGGGCGTGGTGCCCGGCACGCCCGACAGCTACGTCGATATTGACGGCAACGACCTGCCCGGGCTGGTCGTGAGTGAGGGGTGCGACGGCTGGTGCATCAGCCTGTGGGGCCTGACGGGCGGGCTGCGGCAGGTGGGCACGTTTGGCGGGCATTGAAGACAGTGGGCCGGTTGCCTGCTGCTTGCCTGTGCGGCGTGCCGGTAGGTTGTTGCTCTGCCAATGAATCGCTCATTTTTTGATAGCTGCCAGTGCTTGATGTGAAAGCGCTGGCAGCAATTTTGATTTAAACCGAGGCTGCGGTCACATCAGAACCGATAGGTGGACGTCAACGTATACGTCCGCGCCTGCCCATAGAAGCAATCGCCCCGCGCCAGGCACTGCGTGATGTGCACCTTGTCGGCCAGGTTGACCACGTTGAAGGCCACGCGCCAGTCGCCAGCATCGTAGGCCACCATGGCGTCGGCCAGGGTGGCGGCGGGTGTGCTGATGGCCGTGGTGCCACTCCACTGTGACCCTGTGTAGCGCACGCCCGCGCCCACTGTCCAGCCGCCACGGCCTTGGGCTGCGAAGCGGTGGCTCAGCCAGGCCGATGCAGTGTGTTTGGGCACGCTGGCCACGGGTTGCCCCTGGTCGCCCGCGTTGCTGCGGCTGATCTTGGCGTCGGTGAAGGCGTAGCCCAGGGTGAAGTCCCACTGGCGCGCCAGGCTGGCCTGCACTTCGGCCTCGAAGCCGTTGACCTTGACTTCGCCGATCTGCAGGCTGTTGAGCGGGTTGCCGGGGTCGTTGGTCTTGCGGTTTTTCTCGCGCAGGGTGTAGACGGCGGCAAAGGCGCTGATGCCCTGGCCGGGCGGTTGCCATTTCACGCCCGCCTCCCATTGCTCGCCGCGGGTGGGCTTGTAGGGCGTGCCATAGGCGTCCACGCCGCCCAGAGGCTGGAAGGACTCGGAGTAGCCCGCGTAGGGTGCCCAGCCGCCGTCCATCTGGTAAGTGGCGCCCGCCCGTTTGCTCCAGGCCTTGTCGTCCACGGCGGCTGCGGGGCGGCCTTCGGTGTCGGTCTGCACGCTGTCGTGGCGCAGGCCCAGGGTGGCGGTCCAGCGGCCCCATTGGATCTGGTCCTGGGCGTAAAAGCCCAACTGCTTTTGCACCACATTCGGTTGGCGCACCAGCTGTGCGGCGGTGGGCGGCGTGAAGTTGCCGTACACGGGGTGGTAGACGTCGATGGCCGGGGCCACGGCGCGCCAGGCTTGCTGGCCCGTGTGGTTGCGTTGCACGTCCAGGCCCGCCAGCAGCGTGTGCTCTGTGCTGCCGGCCTGGAGCTTGCCTTCCAGCTGTGTGTCGATGAGCAGCATGCGGCCGGTGTTGATGTTCCATACGGCGTCACGCACGGCAGTGCGGTTATCGCTGTTGAACACCGGCCGGGCAGGGCGACCCGTGGCGGCGTTGGCCGTGAAGCTGGTGTAGATGGTGCGGTAGTCCACCTCGCTCACGGTGCGGCGCAGGTTCTGGCGCACGGTCCAGTCGGCGTTCAGGCGGTGGCTGAACAGGTAGCCCCACGAGTTGTTGGTGGTGTCATAGGCGTCCCAGCCAGGCTCGCCGATGAAGGTTTGGCGGGGAATCTGGCCGTAGGGGCTGGCCAGCTGTGTGCCCTGCCAGGGGAAAAAGCCGATGAGCGAGCCGCTTTTGTCTTTCTGGTGCAGGCCCTGCAGCGTGAGCGAGGTGTCGGCGTTGGGCTTCCAGGTGAGCGATGGCGCAAACACCAGGCGGTCGTCATCGACATGGTCAATCTGGCTACCGCTGTCGCGGCCCACGGCCACCAGGCGATAGAGCCACTGCCCGTCCTTGTCGAGAGCGCCGGTCATGTCTGCAGCAATCTGCTTGCGTGCGTTGTTGCCCACCTGCACCTGCACTTCGCGCAGTGTTTCAGCCTGCGGGCGCTTGCTGGTGAGGTTGAGCACGCCGCCCACGCTGCCCTGGCCATAGAGCACCGAGGTGGGGCCGCGCAAAAACTCCACGCGCTCCAGTGTGTAGGGGTCGGGGCGGCTGGTGTTGTAGGTGCCGTAGGTGCGCAGCAGGCCGTCCTGGTACTGCGTCACGGTGGCACTGCGTGCCGCAAAGCTGTCCACGCGGCTGTCGAAGTAGTTGGAGACCGCACCTGCGGTGTAGGCCGTGACCTGGCGCAGCGTTTGCACGCCCTGGGCTTCCATCTGGTCGCGCGTGATCACACTGATGGCCTGAGGGGTTTCGATGAGTGGCGTGCCGGTTTTGGTGGCGCTGAGCGCACGCTTGGCGACAAACCCGGTGACGGGGGCTGTGGGCGATTCGTTCTCGGCGCCCGCGTTGACGGTCACGGGTGCCAGCGCCTTCTCGGTCGTGGGGGCGGGGGTATCGGTCGCAGTTTGCGCATGCGCTGCGCCGCACAGGGCCAGCAATGCAGCGTGCGCGATGGCGGTGCGGCAGAGGGTGGTGCCGGGGGTCATGGTGTTTCCTTGTCGACAGTGGAAAAAAACAGGGGTTAAAAAATCGGCGCCCGGAGCGCCGGAGGTGTGTGCCGCGCTGTCAGAAGCTGTAGTCCAGCGAGACCTGCAGTGCTCGGGGCTGGCCGGGCACGACCGATCCAAAGCCCGCTGCGGTGGCGGTGCCATCCAGGTAGTAGCGGCGGTTGGCCGCGTTCTTCAGGTTGACCTGCACGCGCACGCCGCCCGCAAACTGGTAGCCCACCGCCAGGTCGACCGTGGTGTAGCCCGGCAAGCGCCATTGGTTGTCGTTGGCGGTGAACTTGTCGCCTTGGTGCACCAGACCACCGCCGACCCACAGGCCGGGCAGCCGGGGCAGGCGGTACTGCGTCCACAGCGACGCGTTGCGGCGCGTGGCCAGCCCGACGCGGTTGCCTACGTTGGCGCCCGCTGTGGTGTCGGCCAGCACCCTGGGGTTTTGGAAGCTGGCCTGGGCGGTCACCGTCCAGCCCGGGGTGATGCGGCCCTGCAGCTCCAGCTCCACGCCCTTGATGCGCTGGCGCGCGGTGAGCACCGAGTAGCCGGGGTGCAGCGGGTCGGTGGCGGGCGCGTTGGTCAGCTCCAGGTCAAAGGCCGACACGGTGGTCAGCAGGCGCTGGTTCAGCCATTCCTGCTTCCAGCCCACTTCCAGCTGTTTGCCTTCGGATGGCGCTGCAGCACGGTCGCCCCAAACCAGCGTGCCCGAGTTGGCCTGGAACGAGCGCGCATAGCTGGTGTAGACCATGCTGCCCGGCCGCACTTCCCAGCTCAGCGCGGCGCTGGGCTGGGTCTGGTTCAGGTCGGTGACGGGGGTGGTGTAAGCGTCCGTGAAGCGGTCATGGCGCAGGCCCAGCAGCAGGGCAAAGTCACCCAGCGCCATGCGGTCTTGCACAAACACGCCGGTGTTGCGCGCGTCGGATGAGAGCCGGCCCACGCCGGTGGAGGCCACAGGTGGCACCAGGCCTGAGATGGGGTTGTAGAGGTCGATGGCGCCCAGGTTGCCCGTGGTGCGCGCGCCATAAAAGCCGGAAATCGCGCGCCAGTCCAGCCCGGCCAGCACCGTGTGCTGCACCGGGCCGGTTTGCAACTGCGCGCGCAGTTCGGCCAGCGCGGTATCTGATTTGTATTTTTGCCCCGGCGCCATCCAGTAGCCACGCGCCACGCGGCCATTCGTCACCGGGCCCATGGGCGACACGATGTTCACGTTGCGGGAGGTCTCGTTGCGCGACAGGTGCACACGGCCTTCCAGCTGGTCAGAAAAGCGGTGCTGTAGCTCGGTGGAGTAAAAGCGCAGGTGGCCGTCGGTCTTCAGCCACGGCTCACCGTAGAAGGCGCCCACGGGCAGCACGTCGGCACTGCGCGGGTTCTTGGGGTCTGGCACGGCCAGACCCGAGGTGGAGGTGCCGTCGATGCTCTGGGTTTCGGCCTGTGCGCGCCAGACTGTGTCGGGTGTGATCTGCCATTCCAGGCTCCCCGCAAACCCTTGTTTGTGGGGCTTGTTGCCATCCACAAAACTACCGCCCCGGCTGGCGGCGCCGTCCAGGCGGTAGCGCAACGTGCCCTCCGCATTGAGTGGGCCCGTCAGGTCGAACTCGGCAGTGCGCAAGCCATCGCTGCCTGCGCCGATTTCCACGGTGCGCAGCGGCTCGGCCTGGGGCCGTTTGCTGACGTAGTTGACCAGGCCGCCGGGCGCCACCTGGCCGAACTCCAGCGCCGCAGGGCCTTTGATGACCTCTACGCGCTCGATGTTGAACAGTGGCGGGTCCAGCAGGTGGACGAACTTGGCCCCGTCGCGCAAGAAGTTGTAGGTGTTGCTGGCCCACAGTCCCCGGATGGAGAACTGCGAATACGAGCCGTAGTACTCGCTGCGCGAGGCCACGCCCGAGGCGTTGCGCAGCACGTCGCGCTCGGTGGTGGCCATTTGCTGCTCCAGCAGCGCGTTGTCGATCACGCTGACCGAGCGCTGTGTCTCCAGCACCGACAGACCCAGGCGCGAGCTGCTCTGGGCGCGCCGCGCCGGTGTGGCCGCTGTGCCTGCGGTGGAGTCCACCACATCCACTTGGCGCAACGTGGGCGCTAGAGTGCTCGTGTCGTCGGCGGTGGGGGTTTGCGCCTGCGCGGCGCCATAGGCAACAAGCAAAACAGCCTGCGCAATCGCAGTGCGCAGGGGGCGATGGTGGTTCATGGTGCTATGCATTGAGGAGCTGCTGACGCTTGTCAAATAAGCGCTAGCGGGGTTTTTTAAGCACAAGGTGTGCGCAAGACGGTCCAACAAGACCCGTGGCACAGGGCGTGGCAAGGGGGCGTTGGGGATGGGGGGATGTGGCGCGCTGGCCCGTCGACCGTCAGACGGGCTGGCTGGCTGGCGAGCTGACCGGATGAAGGGTTGCTGCGTGCCGGACGGGGACTGCGGCCTGGATGGCCGTGTCCCGTCGACTGGCTTAGTGGCCCTTAGGTGGCTCTGGCAGCGCTGGCGACGCCATGCCGTCGGCCAGCACAAACGTCAACGTGGTCACGTAGCTGGCTTCGCCGTACTTCTCGCCCTGGGCGGTGGTGCCTTCGGTTTTGTCGTTGTGCTTGACCTCGGCCACGTACTGGCCCTTCCACGGCGTGACGAAGGTAACGGTGCCGTCTTCGCCGGTTTCAACTTCACGTGTCCAGCCCGATGGCGCGGCCAGTTGCACCTTGGCCTTGGGCACGGGCGCCCCTTTGTAGACCACCTTCAGTTCACCGGGTTTGCCGGTGGGCACAAGATCCAGAGGGGCGGTAGGCGTCACGGGTTTGGCCAGGCCCGCCACCCAGCGGGCCGAGGGCTGCCACACCATCGCAGGCAGGTTGCGTTTGCTGCGGTCGATCAGCGGGTAGGCGGGGGCGGCAAACAGCGTGTCGGGGGTGCCAGTGGTTGTGTAGGCAAAGGCGTCCTTGCCGAGTTTGCCTTCCACGCGCTGTGCGCTGGTGCCAGCCACTTGCTCCAGCATGGGTACACCCTTGAATTGGTCCAGTCGGCCGGGCGAGGTCTCACGCAGGTTCTCATTGAATTCGCCAAAGTGCAGGCGCGCCTGACCACCTGCGTTCTCGAGCCACACTTGGTGGGCGCTGGCGGTGGTGACAGCCGTGAGGGCTGCACACCCGATCATCGTGGTCATTAAAACGGTGTTGCGTTTGGGGGTTGATGGCATGAAGGTTTTCCTTTCGGTGGTTTCAACAAAAATCAAGAAGGCGCACGGCTCCGCACCCCCGCGTGCGCGGAGGTGCTTAGAACTCATCTTTTGATAGCTGCCAGCGATTTATGGATAAGCGCTAGGTGGCGTTTTGACCCTGAATTAGGTCAGTTCGGCGCGCAGGGGCTGGCCGCAGGGCCGGAGGCCGAATCGGCAGTTAGAAGTCCATGCCCACACTCAGCGACAGCGTGCGCGGCGCGCCCACCACCAGATAGCCCGAGCCGGGGTAGCCGCCCACTGAGGCCCAGTGGTTGCGGTTGGTCAGGTTGTCGATGCGGGCGCGCAGTGTGACGAGCCTGCCTTGCACCTCGGTGAGGTAACGCGCACCCACATCCAGCCGGTTCCAGCCGGGCACGCGCAGGGTGTTGGTGGCGTTGGCGTAGCTGGCGCCGGTGTGCACCCAGCGGCCATCCACGGCCAGGCCGGGCACCCCGGGCACATCCCATTCAGCGCCCAGGTTGGCCTGCAGCTTGGGCACGCCAATGACGCGCTGGCCGTCTGTGGCGGCAGCGCCCGTGGTCAGCTGCTTCGCATCCAGCCAGGTCAGGCCACCCAGCACGCGCAGACCCTTGGTGGCCTCACCTTGCAGGGCCAGCTCCACGCCCTGGTGGCGGTCTTTGCCGCTGGTGCTGAAGACGTTGGCGGCGTTCAAAAACGCACGCGGCTTCGTGGTGGAAAACAGCGCCACGCTGCCGCCCACGCGGCCAGCGTCGAACTTCACGCCCATTTCTTTTTGCTGGGAGACATAGGGCGCCAGCATCTCGCCGCGGTTGGCCGCCGTGCCGGGTGCCGTCTGGCCCTGGCTCAGGCCTTCCACATAGTTGGCATACACCGACAGGCCCTTGTCCAGTTTGTAGACCGCCGCCAGCAGCGGGCTCGTGCGGCTTTGGTCATAGCGGTCGGTCTGCGCTGCCGTGCCGTAGGCGTAGTTGGCGATCTCCATCTTTTGGTGGCGCAGGCCGATCGTGAACAGAAGGCGGTTGTCCAGCAGATGCAGCGTGTCGCCCAGCGCAAAGCTGAAGAGGCGCGTGCTGCCGGTGCGCAGGGGGTCGGCCAAGTCGCCGCCCCGGAATGCGCCTGCACTGAGCGCTGGCAGTGGCGATGCAACGGGGCGGTACAGATTGGTGGCCTGCGTGTTGGCAAAGTCCATCGCATACGCGTTTTTCTTGTCGGCGCTGAAGTGCGATGCCACTGCCACCCATTCATGCCCCACGCTGCCGGTTTGCAGCTTGCCGCGCAGGCCCAGCTCGCCGGTGTTCACGCTGTCTTTGCGGGCATTGTCAAAACGGTAGGTGCTGGCTGCGCCTGTGCTGGCGTTCGAAACCGTCAGGTTCGCCAGCGAGTTGGCTTCTTCGCCGCGCCGCGCACCGGCTGCAGCCCAGGCGGTGGTGGTGGGCGACAGGTCCCACTCGCCGCGCAGCGTGCCGAACATGTCGCGCTCGTTCGAGTAGCTCCAGGGCTGGGCAAAGTTGGCTTGGTTGTCGGGCGCGGTGGGCACGCTGGTGACGGCGCTGCCCAACGTGACGTTGGTGCGGGTGTTCTTGAGTTGGTGGTCTTGCCAGCCGATGTCACCCGACAGGCGCACGTCGCGGCTGCGCCAGTCCATGCCTACGGCCAGCAGGCCGAGCTGCACGTCCTCGTTGTCCACCCCCGTGCCGCCGTTGCGTGCGGCAGCGTTCACGCGGATGCCGGTGTTGCCATCGGGCCCAAAGCGCCGGGCGATATCGGCCGCCACCTGGGTTTGGCCGCCGCTGGCCACGCCAAAGGTCACGCGGTTCAAGGGCTCATTGGGTGCCCGTTTGGGCAACAGGTTGATGCTGCCGCCCAGGCCGCCGCCGTTGGGGCTGGCGCCATTCAAAAAGGCCGAGGCCCCGCGCAGCACTTCCACCCGCTCAAACAGCTCGGTGGCGATGTACTGGCGCGGCAGCAGGCTGTACAGGCCGTTGTAGGCCGTGTCGTCCGAGTCGAGGATGAAGCCGCGGATGAAGAACGCCTCCTGAAAATTGCCAAAGCCGCGCGCTATGCGCACCGTGGGGTCGTTCTGCAGCACGTCGCCAACGCTGCGGGCATGGCGGTCTTGAATGAGTTCGTTGGTGTAGCTGGTGATGGAAAACGGCGTGTCCATCGCGTCCTTGGTGCCCAGGATGCCCGCACGCCCACCGCGCGCCACCTGGCCGCCCGGGTAGGTGGGCGAAAGGCCCTGCGCCGACGCATCGGCGCTGGCGTTGACCGTGACGGTGGACAAGGCCTTGCCCTGGGGTTCGGTACCACTGGCCTCAGCCTGCGCCCAAGCGGCGGGTGTGGCCAGGGTGAAGAGCAGCGCGGCGGCCAGGGCGGCCGGGGTCAGGGCTGGGCTGCGAGGGGAATGAAGATGACGCATGGCGGTAGACAGGTGCTTGAAAGCTTCAGAGTGGTTTGGCGTTGGCGCCCGCCTTGTTGGCGGGGGGCTGTGGTTGGCTGCGTGCTGCAGGGGCGGTGGCTGCAGACGGGCTGCGCGGCCAGCCGTACCAGCCCATCACCGCCACCGGAACACCCAGGCCCACCCACGACCACCAGTCGCCCCAGGTGTCGGACACGAGGGCGGTGGCGAGGCCGGTGGTGGTCAACACGGCCATCAAGATGGGCCCGCCCCACAGCGACCCGAAGGGACGCGGCTTCATGCGCGGCCCTCTGTGCTTGGAGGCGTGCGGCCGGTGCGCGCCACCATCGTGCTAGCTGGCGTGGTGGGCGGCGTGGTGTGGCCTTGCACCGTGGCGGCTGCGGTGGTGCTGCCCGCCTGCACACCCTTGCGCAGCCACAGATACAGCCCACTGCCCAGCACCACGATGGTGGCCATGTCGAGCAGCGCCCAAATGATCTTCATCGGCATGCCGCCGTAGTCGCCAAAGTGCAGCGGCTGCGACACCAGCAACGCCGTCAGGTACCAGGGCAGCTGCGGCGCAGCAGTGACCTCGGCCGTGCGCGCATCCACCAGCACGGGCTTGAGCAGCTTGGAGGTGAGCGGCTCATTGCCCCGCATGAAGAACGTGTGGTGGTGCGGGCTGGAGAACGCCGTGCCCGGGAACGCAATGAACGACAGCCTGGTGCCCGGCGCCTGGGCCTGTGTGGCCTGCAGTGCCTGCTGCAGCGGGCCGCGCTCTGTGGCGGGCACGATGGGCTGGCCCTCATAGGGCTTGAGCAGCACCGAGAGCTGGTCGTGCTGCCAGTATTTGATGATCAGGTCTGCCCACGTATTGATCATGCCCGTGCCCCCCACCACAAAGGCCCACACCAGCGTGACGATGCCCAGCAGGTTGTGCAGATCCAGCCACTTCACCCGCTTGGAGCGCTCTCGCCGTACCTCGCCAAACGCCAGCTTGCGCATGAACGGCGCATACAACACCACCCCCGTGACGATGGCCACCAGCAGCAGCAAGCCCATGAAACCCAGAAACAGCTTGCCTGGCAGTCCTGCGAACAGGTCCACATGCAGCTTGAACATCACGTACATGAAGCCTTCGTCAAACCGTGGCTGCGCCAGCACCTGCGCCGTGCGCGCATCCAACGCCACCGAGCGGAAGTCATCGGTGGGCGCTGGTGTGGGCGTGAGCGTGACGAACCACACGTTGTCATCGCCCTCTGCGTGCGATACGAACTGCACCACGCGCTCGGGGTGCAGCGCCTGCGCGGTGGCCAGCACCCGGTCGAGGCTGGCGCGGGGCGCGCTGGCGGGCATGGCAGGCGCCTCCACCTCGGTGCCCAGCAGATGGCCGATTTCGTGGTGAAAGATCAGCGGCAGGCCGGTGATGCACAGCAGCAGCATGAAGACGGTGCACACCAGGCTGGACCACTTGTGGGTCCAGCTCCAGCGGCGCAGGGCGGTGGGGCTCAGCATGGGGCGGGGTGGTAAGGGCCGTCATGCCATCGGACCACCGCCAGCGCCGCCCACGGCACGGGGCACGCTGTCGAAAAAGGGAAGGCGAAAAAGTGGTTCATCAAGCCAGACAACCCGGAAACATCGGAAGACGGTGGGTGCTGGCTGCAGCCGGGAGGCCCGTTCAAGGGCTCGCGGGAAGGGCTATGGCTGGCGGAAACTCAATTTTACATTGCAAATGGGAATTGTTTGTATTAGTGACGGTGCTGGGGGTAGAGGTGTTGCGAAATGGATGCAGCCATGCTGCCCATGGGGCGCTTGGCGGCAGGGACGGCTTTGCGCGCAGGGGCTGTGGGTGCAGGGCGGGGTTGGAGTCTGCAGGCTATATTCCTCTCGCCCCAACGCGCTGGTTTGGCATACATTCACACCGGCGTTTGAAATCAGCACATCGGCTTCAAACCCAGGCTGCGAGCCGCTTTCAGGAGAACTCTGTGTCCACGATATCCCGCGCCGTTCAGCCTGTTGCGCACGCATCTGCGAGATGCACGTGGGCCTTGTACCGGGCGCTGCACAGGGCGGCCTTGCCAGCGCTTGCTGTTCTGGCCATTTTGGGTACGGGCAACGTGCACGCCGCAGACGAAAGCACATCTGCGGAGCAAAAAGCCCGGTTCGCAATCCCCCCCGAGTTTCGGCATCTCGACTTTGTCTTGGCCGCTGCGGAAGGTGATTTGAACGGCGACGGCGTTCCCGATCGGGTCATGTTGTTGATGGGGCGCAAAGGCGAAGGCCCGCAAGAGGAGCGGCTGTTCGTCCTGACCGGACGTGCGGATGGCAGCTATCAGGTGCTCTCGGTGTCCGGCGAGTTCTGCCACCCCGGCAAGTTCTACCACCTGGACATTAAAAACAATTCGTTGTTCGTTCAGGCGGTCTACTACGCGGACGCCGCCCGGTTCTCGGGCTTCACGCTGCAGTTCCGCTACAACGCCAAGACCAAAGAGCTGGAGCACATCGGCGAGCAACAGGATGACGAAGACTACGCCAGCAACTCCTCCTACCGGGTGAGCCTCAACTACCTGACCAACGCCGCGATTCATTCGCGGCGTGCTGGAAAGAAGTACAAGGAGGTGAGAGGCCGGATCATCGATGCGCCGGGCGTGCTGCCTTTGAACGGGTTTGTCTGTGAAGGCTATGGCATGACGAGTTCGTCGGTCTACTTGGATGAAAGCTTCAAGGTGCACCAGAAGGGCGTGACACCTCCGTGATGCGGAGCGGGTTCACCGGAAGAGTCCGCAGCGCGGTTCCCTTGACAGCCACGCTTTGCTCCCAGCGCGCGGCTACGGTCCATTCAGTGCCCATCTTGGATGTCTGGCGGAAGAGGCCAAATTCCTTTGAAATTTGGGTCCTTGTACCCCTTCCGCTGTTCACACCACCCTCAGAACCGCGTCCGCAGCGTCACCTGCACCGCCCGCGGTGAGCCCGGCAGGATCAGGTTGTCGTTGCTGCCATGGGCCGACACATAGTGCTTGCGGTTGGTGAGGTTCTTGATGTTCACGTCCACATCCCACTGGCCCAGCGTGTACTGCAGCGCCGCGTCCAGCGTGGTGTATGCGGGCAGCGTGACCAGGTTGGTCAGCGAGGTGAAGCGCGCGCCCACGTAGTTCATGCCGCCACCCACGCGCAGGCCGTGGCCCAGGTCCTTCATGGCCCACAGGAAGGCCGAGTTGCGCGGTGTCAGGGGGGCCACTTTGCCTTGCGCTGCGACGGTCTGTGTGGGCAGTTGCAGCGAGCTGGTGGTGGCCAATGATTTCGTCATGCGGCCATCCAGCCAGGCATAGCCTGCACTCACATCCCAGCGGCCCGTCAGGCGGCCACTGGTGGTCAGCTCCAGGCCGTTGGTGCGCTGCGTGCCCACGTTGATCTGGCGTGAGGGGTTGGTGGGGTCGGTGTTCTTGATGTTGGTGCGCTCCAGATTGAAGAGTGCGCCCGTGATATTCATGCGGCCGTCCAGCAGGTCCAGCTTGACGCCGATTTCCTTGTTCTGCGTGATCTCGGGTTCTGCCGCCTCGTTGTTGGTGGCCAGCGCAAACGCTTCGGCCGAGGGTTGGAACGACTTGCTGTACGACACGTAGTACGACACCGCATCGCTGGGTTGCCATACGAGACCTGCGCGGGGGCTGAACTTCTTGTCGGTGCGCGAGAGCGTGGCGAGCTTGCGGTCAAACTCCGTCTGTTGCTTGAACACGTCGTAGCGTGCCCCCACCAGCGCCTTCCACTGTGGGGCCAATGTGATCTGATCCTGCCAGTACAGTGCGGCAGTGTCTTGGGTGGTGTGGCTTGGGATGGCGTTGTCGGCGGTGTAGCTGGCCGCCGGAATCGCTGGTGCCGCCACGCCCGAGGGGTTGAGGATGGAGACGCGGTCGGCCCCGCCCGAGACCGATTCGGAGCGTTTCTTTTGCGAGCCCAGCTCCATGCCCATCAGCCATTCCTGCTTGAGGCCGCCCAGCTGGTTGCGCCAGGTCAGATCGGTCTGGTTGAACACCCCTTTTTCATCGCGGAGGATGAAAGCGCGCGTGCGGCCCACCGTCATGTTCACGGGGTTGGTGGTGCCGCCGGGCAGGGTGTTGTAGCGGTCAAGTGCGTAGTCGTAGGCGCGTGTCACGTTGCGCACCGACCAGTCGTCGTTGAAGCGGTGGTTGAGCGTGGCTGCCAGCGACTGCATCGTGCTGGTGGTGGTGTCGTCCTGTGCGGCGTTGCTGGAGCCGTAGTAGGTGCCAGCGGGCACATTGACCGGGCGGCCGTTCAGGGCAGGGATGCCGAAGTCCGTCAGGCGCTTGTCGCGCGCGTTGGTGTACTGCAGCAAGAGGTCGGTTTGGGCGGCGAGCTTGAGCGCGAGCGAGGGCGCAAAGTTGTGGCGCTTCACAAACTGCTGGTCGCGGTAGCTGCCAGAGTCTTCCACGGCGGCGTTGACGCGAAAGGCGGCAGTGTCGCTGATGCCCACATTCACATCGGCCGTGGCGCGGCGGTAGTCAAAACTGCCCAGGCCCACGCTGGCCTCGCCCGAGGTTTCGCCGAACTTTGGCTTCTTGGTCACGCGGTTGATGAGGCCACCCGACGAGCCGCGCCCATACAACACGGCGGCCGGGCCTTTGAGCACTTCGATGCGCTCGATGTCGGCCAGGTCGCGGAAGTACAGCGCATCGTCGCGCACCCCGTCCACAAACTGGTCGGCAATCGCCGTGAAGCCACGAATCACCACCTGGTCGCGCTGGCCGTCGCCGTGGCTCATGGCCACGCCGGGCACATTGCGCAGGGCGTCTTCCATCGAGCGGGCGCCCTGGTCGCGCAGCAATTGGGCGGGCACCACGTTGACGGCCTGGGGCACATCACGCAGGGGTGCACTGCCCTTGGTGGCGGTGCTGGCGGCTGCCGGGGCGTAGCCGTCGTCCGCGCCGGACGATTGCACGGTGACCTCACCCAGGATCTGTGTGGCGGTGGCGGGCGGCGCGTTTTGCGCCAGAGCGGCGCCGCAGAAGGCTGCGAGCAGGGCTGCTGTCAGCGGGCGCAGTGTGTGGGGTTGGTGGAATGCGTGCATGTTTTTCCTTGGTGTGATGTGTGTGCGCAGTGCAGGGGAAGACAGCTCCGCATGCACCGGGCCTGGCGCAGGCCCGTGGCGGGCCGTTGGCTGGGGTGGTGCGCGGGGCGGGGACGGAGAGCCGGTGCAGTCGGCGGGAGGCTTAGCGCCGTTGCGGTGCGCTGGCGTTGCAGGCCACTACCAGCCCCCGGCCCAGGCCGTGAGGCCGCCCACCAGGGCGGCACCGGCGAGTGCGGGTGCGCGCCTGGGCAACCAGGTCACGGCAGCTGTTACAGCCAGGGCCGATAGCGACAGTGCGACCACCCACGCTGCAACGCCGAGCGAGGCCGGGGTGCCGCCGCCAGCGGGGCGGGCCGCCAGCCACAGCGAAAAGAGCAGCACCAGCCATCCGGCGCGGCGCAGGTGTAGCAGCTGGCGCGCGGTGCCTTCGTGGCCCCACACGTCTTCGTGGTGGCGGTCCAAGCCCAGTGCAATGGCTGACCAGGCTGAAAAACAGAGAAAGAAGGCGGACATGGTGGATCAGGCTCCCGAGGTCGAAACGTCTGGCGTGGCCGCCAGTGCGGCCTCCGGGGCTGTGCGTGGCGTCCTGGTGCTTGCAGCCTTGTGTTGGCGGGATCGACCGGGCCGCAACCGCCACGCGAGCCAACCCATGAGTGCCCCTGTGACCAGGAACGACAGGTCCATGCCTGCCCACATCCACTCACCTGCCGGCAGCGTGATCCCCAGGTGTGTGGGGGTGGTGATGGCATTGAGCAGGGGCAGCGTTGTCCACACCGCCGCCCCTGCGGCCATCAGCACGCTCCACCCCGCGCGGTGGGGGCGCACCACGGTGCTCCAAAGGCCCCACAGCAGGGCCATGCCCCAGGTGCTGAAGAAGCAGGCCAGCTCGGCGTCGGCTCGGTGGTCGGTGGTCAAGGGCAGCAGGCGGTTGGATGCCAGGAACACACCACATGCCAGCGGCAATCCACCCAGTGTGGCCATGTTGATGGCGGTCACCAGACGCTCGCCGAACGGTATGCGTGGTGTTGTTGTGTGCGGGGCGCTGGTGGTCGCGGCGTCCCTGGCCGCGCCTTTGCGTTGCGATGGTGTTTGTCGGCGTGCGCTGCGCTTGACCGTCCACAGCACCATGCCCGTGGCAATCATCAGGCTGCCCAGCAGTCCGAAGCCGAACAGTGCCCAGCGCATGCCAGGCCCTGCAAAACGCGCCATGTGCAGGCCGTAGAGCACGCCATAGGTGGTGACTGCGGGGCTGGTAGGGTCGGCCTGCTCCAGCCATTGGCCCGTGACGCCGTCAAACAGCAGGCGTGGCGGGCGGTATTGCAGGCGGTCGCCTTCGTGGCGGGTGACTTCGACCACCGCGCGACCTTCGGCATCGCGGCGCGCCTGCAGCGTGCCAATGCGCCCGCCGCTCCAGCGCGTGCTGGCTGCATCCACGATGCGCTCCAGCGCAATGGGTGGCAAAGGGTCGACCTTGTCGCTGGCCCCGCGCCGCACCCGGCGCTCGGGTTTCTCGCCCTGCAGGTCGGCAAAATAGGCGTTTGAGTCGATTCCCTTGTCGCTGCGGTATGCGGTGGCAATGCCCGACGGCATATACAGCGTGTGAAAGATCATCAGCCCGCTGAAGGTGATCATCAGGTAGAACGGCAACACCAGCACACCGCTGACGTTGTGTGCATCCAGCCAGGCGCGTTGCCCGCCCTTGGCGGGACGGAAGGTGAAGAAGTCCTTGAAAAACCGCCGGTGCGTGACGATGCCGGTGAGCAGTGCAATGAACATCATCAGCGTGGCCGCGCCCACCACCCAGCGGCCCTGAATCGCCCAGCGGCCTTTTTGCGCTGTGCGCAGTTCGAAGTGAAAGCGGTAGAAGAAGTCGCCGCCCATGGTGTCGCGCGTGGTGATGGCCTCGCCGGTTTGCGGGTTCATGCGCAGGGTCTCAAAACGGCCATTGCCCGTGTCGCGCCACAGCAGTGTCACGGCGGGGTCGCGCTCGTCGGGCAGGCGCATGATCCATTGCGTCACATCGGGCACCCGGCGTTGCAGCGCAGCCAGGGCCTTGGGGGCGACATGGGCATCGGCCGCAGGCAGTCCGTGCACCTCGGGTCGCATCCACAGATTGAATTCGCTCTTGAAGAACGACAGCGTGCCGGTGAGGAAGATGGCAAACAGCAACCATCCCAGCACCAGCCCGGCCCAGGTGTGCAGCCATGACATGGCTTGGCGAAAACCTTCGCGGTCTTTGGGTGTTTTGGCCGGTTGGGGGGCTGCGGCCGCCCCTGCGGGGAGCGTGTTGAGGTTCATGCGGCGGTCCTCATCCATTGCGTCCATTGCGGGGTGGTGGCGCAGGCACCCAGGGCCAGTGCTGGCAGCAGCGTGCCGCCCCAGGCGCCCCAGGCCGTGCGTGCGTAAAACGCCCAGGCAGCTGCCAGCGCATAGGCCAACCAGGCCAGCATGGTGGCTGTGAGGACGGCCTCCACACGGGGCATGAACGGCACGAGCCCCAGTGTCAGTGCCGCCGCGAAGCCCGCTGCCAGTGCATAGCCGCCTGCAGTGGCAGCCAGAGTGCGCGACATGATGGCCAGGCGGTAGCGCCAGTCGGCGCGGGCCGTCTTCATGGCTGTTGCACCACCCGGCCGGCGGCGCGGGCGTGTTCACAAAAGCGGGGGGATACCGCCTCCAGGCGGTGGATGCAGGCAGGGCGGCGCAGCATGAGAAAAAGCTCCAGACAGGTTTACGCATAAACGCTGGCTGCAGCGGATGGGCACAAGGCCCCGGCTGGCTGGCTGGCTGCAAGAGAACGACACCATCCATTGCACGCTGGGCGTGCGCTGGCTACCGCAGGCAGTGGCTGGGCCAGGGCGGTAGCGATGGGGCCAAAGGCATTCTACTTTTATTGAGAAGCATTCTCATTAAATGCGTAAAGATTTTATGCAGCTTGATGTGCGGCCGCAACAATGTGTGACCAGTGGTGGGCCAGATGTGGCGAGCCCGCTGCGCGATGCCGCGCCGTAGTGGCATAAAAAAACGGGCCGAAGCCCGTAGAAGAAGACGTTGTGGATGAGGGTTACAAGTCCTCATCGCACCGCGAAAAGAAATGTTTAACTATTCCGCTTCGCCCATTTGCGACTGCAGATAGTTGGGCAGGCCAACCTTGTCGATCAGGTCGATCTGGGTTTCGAGGAAGTCGATGTGCTCCTCGGTGTCGTCCAGGATCTTTTGCAGCAGGTCGCGCGAGACATAGTCACGCACCGTTTCGCAGTGGGCGATACCGTCTTTGATCGTGGCCTGCGCGCCTTGCTCGGAGCGCAGGTCGCACGCCAGAATCTCGGGCACATCCTCACCCACTTGCAGCTTGGCCAGATCTTGCAGGTTGGGCAGGCCGTCGAGCATGAAGATGCGGTCCATGAGCCAGTCGGCATGCTTCATCTCCCCGATCGACTCGGAGTATTCCTTCTTGGCCAGCTTGTCGAAGCCCCAGTGCTTGAGCATGCGGTAGTGCAAAAAATACTGGTTGATGGCCGTGAGTTCGTTCTTGAGCTGGGCCTGCAGATGGCCAATGACTTGTGCGTCACCTTTCATGGGGGACTCCTTGTTCTGTGTGTTGATGCGGGACCGATTGTCGTGACCTGTTTCCACCGGCGCAAGGCAATCCCCTGCGCGCTGGGCATGGCTGCGTGTGAGGTTGAGTTGTGTTCGCGTTCAGGAAGACGCATCGAGCCCACCTGTGTGTGCGCACCCCATGGCCAAAAAATGGTTGTCGCACCGGGGCAAATGTGGCTCATTTGCAAGATGCCACGCCATTCAATATATGCGGCACCGAGCACGCGGCGCAACTAGAGAGCACAACATGGCACCACCAATCCATTTCCCCTATTTGCCTTCAGGTGGCGTGGCCCGCATCCGGGCGCGCGGCGCAAGCCTCTTGGCGGCCCTGGCCGCAGTGGCTTTCCAAGCCACTGCCGCGGAGATTCTTCCCTATGAACTTGCAATGCTTCAACAGCAAGTTCAGCGTACGGGCTGGGTGCGGGTCATGGTGACTCTGGATCGCAGCGCTTGGCGCACGCGGTCAGAAGAACAGACATTGCGGCTGCAGGCCCTGGCCGACCGGCTGTATGCGGAATTGGGCGATTCCGCTTTTCCCACCGGCCGCAGGAACAACGGATTGGGGTGGATTGGGTTTTATACCGACTCGGCGGGCATCGCCATGCTTTCACGCACCGCATTGGCCGAAAAGTTTTCCATGGATCCAACGGGCCGGAGCTGGGGGCGTGAACGTGCCGGTGATGGCAGCTTCGAAGCGATCGACGATGCGCTCGTCGCCTCACCCACCGTAGAGGTGGACTTGGTACTGGCCACCGAAGAGCCGCCGTATACCCTGCTACCCGACGGCAGCACCCGCTTTGACGGCCCCTCGGAAGTGAACGAAGTGCTGGACCGCCTGCTTGCCGAGCCGTTTGCGCAGCACATCCAGGGCATCGACCGCAGGCAGAACCCCCAACTGGCGCCTGTGGTGCAGGCCAAAATTGATCGGGTGGCGTTTTTTGGATTGGTGGAAAGCGTGCATGTGCGGGCGGTGCGGCCGCGTGGCTTTGTGCGCCAGCCGTCGGCCATCTGGCACGAAGATGCGCTGCAGGTCGCCGCGCGTGAAGGCCGTGCGGAAATTCATATCCTTCTGCGAGGTGGCGTGACTTACACGCACTTGCCTCACCAAAGCCCCAAGGCGCGCCTCTATCAGATGGATGCCAACACCCGCGCATTGGACGAGATTCTCAAAGCTGCCGGTGTGGGGGCGTTGCCCGTGCTTTCAGAGGTTGATGCGCAAATGGGGCTGGTGCACCTTGTCGTTACCAGGCACCAGCTTGAAAAGCTGTTTGCCCAACGGGATCCGCGCATCCTGAGCGTGGATGTAAACAAGGCGATCGGTGGGCTTGCCAGTAACAACTAACCATAGGGTCCAGCCCCAACGCGCGGCGTTCGCGCAGCGCTGAATCCAGTGGCTCTACGCGTATCGTCACCCGCACTACCGCGCCGCTCCCGTACGAGCGAAAGCTATAGCAGGACAGCCCACACCCGCATCCAGCGGCATCAGCAGGTGCAGGCGCACGGTGTTGCGCAAGTAAAGCGTGGCAAGCGTCACCACTGGCGGGGTTTAGAGCTCTTCACGGAACAAATCAGCAGTGTTTGGAGCTTGTGAATCAGGTTTTTGCTATGAATTTGTGAGCATTAGGCGCTATTTGTTAAAGCGCGATAGCCGTCTTTGACCAATATCTTGGAGCGCAAGGCACGCCCTGCGGCGGCGCGCGGGCTGCGTGTGATGCTGAGAGGTGTTCGCGTTCACATCCTGTGTGCCCCGCGGCGCACCAGGGTTGTCACCGGGAGGTCGCACAGGGCGTTGTATAGTAATTGGCAATTGATTCGATGTAATCAATTAATTGGATTGATGGCTTGGAAATGCCTAAACTTCAGTCCTGTTCAGTTAACCAACCACCAAGGAACCAGCAATGTCCCTGATCAATACGCAAGTTCAGCCCTTCAAGACCACCGCTTTCGTCAACCGCGCCGGCAAGGGTGAATTCATCGACCTGACCGAGCAGTCCCTCAAGGGCAAGTGGTCCGTGCTGATCTTCATGCCTGCAGCGTTCACTTTCAACTGCCCCACCGAAATCGAAGACGCTGCCGACAACTATGCTGCGTTCCAGGCGGCTGGTGCCGAGGTCTACATCGTCACCACCGACACCCACTTCTCGCACAAGGTCTGGCACGAAACGTCGGACGCCGTGGGCAAGGCCAAGTTTCCCCTGGTCGGCGACCCTACGCACCAGCTGACCAACGCTTTCGGCGTGCACATCCCTGAAGAAGGCCTGGCACTGCGCGGCACCTTTGTGATCAACCCTGATGGCGTGATCAAGACGATGGAAATCCACTCCAACGAAATCGCCCGTGACGTGTCGGAAACCCTGCGCAAGCTCAAGGCTGCCCAGTTCACCGCCGCCAACCCTGGCCAGGTCTGCCCCGCCAAGTGGAAGGAAGGCGCCAAGACCCTGACGCCTTCGCTGGACCTGGTTGGCAAGATCTAATCCACGGCTCCTCCAAAGCCGGACAGCGTCATGGCGCCATCGCGCCATGCCGTCCGGCTTTTTTACGCCCGGACGTTGATATGCAGGCTTGAACTGCAGCCCTTTTGGCTTCAACCTCCCATACATCACAACTCGAAATTCAAAGGACACCACCATGCTCGACGAACAACTCAAGACCCAACTCGCCGCCTACCTGGAGCGCGTGCAGCAGCCGTTTGAGCTGGTGGCTTCCCTGGACGACAGCGAGACGGCGCGCGACATGCGCGAGCTGCTGACGACCATTCAATCGCTGCGCAGCGACAAGATCACCCTGCGCACCGACGGCAACGACGCGCGCAAGCCTTCGTTCAGCCTGCAGCGCGTGGGCGCCACCAACGCGCTGCGTTTTGCCGGCCTGCCCCTGGGCCATGAGTTCACCTCGCTGGTGCTGGCCCTGCTGTGGACAGGCGGCCACCCACCCAAGGTCGAGCAGGACGTGATCGATTCGATCAAGGCCCTGGACGGTGACTTCAATTTCGAGGTCTACATGAGCCTGACCTGCCACAACTGCCCCGACGTGGTGCAGGCGCTGTCGCTCATGACCATCGTCAACCCCAAGGTCAAGACCACCGTGATCGAAGGCGGCGCGTTCCAGCAGGAAGTGACTGATCGCGAGATCATGGCCGTGCCCATGGTCTTCCTGAACGGCCAGGTGTTCGGCTCGGGCCGCATGACCATCGAAGAAATCGTGGCCAAGCTCGACACCGGCTCTGCCGCCCGCGAAGCCGCCAAGCTCAGCGCCAAAGCGCCCTATGACGTGCTCATCGTCGGCGGTGGCCCTGCGGGCGCCGCAGCCGCTGTGTACGCCGCCCGCAAAGGCATCCGCACCGGCGTGGCCGCCGAGCGTTTTGGCGGCCAGGTCAACGACACGCTGGCCATCGAGAACTACATCTCGGTGCTCGAAACCGACGGCCCCAAGTTTGCCGCCGCACTCGAAGCACACACCCGTGCGTACGGCGTGGACATCATGAACCTGCAGCGCGCAGACAAGATCATTCCTGCTGAGCAGCCCGGTGGCCTCATCGAAGTGCAACTGGCCAACGGTGGCTCGCTGAAGTCCAAGACGGTAATCCTCTCGACCGGCGCCCGCTGGCGCAACGTGAACGTGCCCGGCGAAGCCGAGTACAAGAACAAGGGCGTGGCCTATTGCCCGCATTGCGACGGCCCGCTGTTCAAGGGCAAGCGCACGGCCGTGATCGGCGGCGGCAACTCGGGGGTCGAGGCGGCCATCGACCTGGCCGGCATCGTGGCCCATGTCACGCTGGTGGAGTTTGCCGACCAGCTCAAGGCCGACGCTGTGCTGGTCAACAAGCTGAAAAGCCTGCCCAACGTGACCATCCATACCAACGCGCAGACCACCGAGATCACCGGCGCCGACGGCAAGGTCAACGGCCTCAAGTACAAGGACCGCGCCACGAATGTGGAGCACCCCGTGCCGCTCGAAGGCGTGTTCGTACAGATCGGCTTGGTGCCCAACACCGAATGGCTCAAGGGCACGGTGGATCTGTCCAAGTTTGGCGAGATCATCGTGGACTCGCATGGCCGCACCAACCTGCCCGGTGTGTTCGCAGCGGGTGACTGCACCACGGTGCCGTTCAAGCAGATCGTGATCGCGGCGGGCGACGGCTCCAAGGCGGCGCTCAGTGCTTTCGACCACCTGATCCGTATGCCGGTGGTATCGGCCGCTGGCGCATCCGGCGTGGCCCCTGCGACCGCGCAGGTGGCTGTGGCCGCGTGAATGGGGTGAAAATGGCCTTGTGCGCATGATAGACATGCGCTGAAAGCTATTCATTTAATAGCAAAAAGCGGTGCCTGGGCACCGCTTTTTTATTGTGGGGAATGGCTTGCCTGCGTCAATACACCAGCCGCTCGGGCCGCACCTCTTGCAGGATGGTGGTGGCGATTTCTTCGATGGACTTGGTGGTGGTGGACAGCCATCGGATGCCCGCGCGGCGCATCATGGCTTCGGCCTCGGCCACTTCGGCTCGGCAGTTTTCGAGGCTGGCGTATTTGGAGTTGGGGCGGCGCTCGGCGCGGATCTCGGCCAGGCGCTCGGGGCTGATGGTCAGGCCGAAGATCTTTTTCTGGAACGGCATCAACGCGGGCGGCAACTGGCGGCGCTCGAAGTCCTCGGGGATCAGCGGGTAGTTGGCGGCCTTCAGGCCACACTGCATGGCCAGGTACAGGCTGGTGGGGGTTTTGCCGCTGCGGCTCACGCCGACCAGAATCACGTCGGCGCCTGCCAGATCGCGGTTGCTTTGGCCATCGTCGTGCGCCAGGCTGAAGTTGATGGCTTCGATACGGTCGGTGTATTCCTTGCTGCGGCTCACGTCACTGAAGCGGCCCACGCGGTGGTGCGACTTGATGCCCAGCTCTTCTTCCAGCGGGTGCACAAAGGTGCCGAACATGTCCAGCAGCATGCCTTTGCAGCCGTCCTGGATGACCTTGAGCACCTCCATGTTGACCAGGGTGGTGAAGACCACGGGCTTTTTGCCCTCGACCTCGCCGGTGTGGTTGATCTGCCGCACCGCCTGGTGGGCCTTGTCCACGGTGTCGATGAAGGGCAGGCGCACATGGCGCGGCTTCATCTCGAACTGGGCCAGGATGGCATTGCCGAAGGTTTCGGCGGTGATACCAGTGCCGTCGGACACAAAAAATACTGTTCGCGAGTGCATGGGGCCCCTTTTTGACTTTTTGAAAGCGTCAGCCCGCTGCCAGATGCCCGGGCCTACAATTGTCACAATTATCCAATTCTCACCATGCACACCGTCGGCCTACAACCACAACGACAAAGCTGCAGCCTGTGCATGGCCGCTCGCCCATCGCTCCAAGGGGGCGGGCGCGCAGACCCGGTTTCAACTTCTGGAGCTTTCCCATGTCTGCACTTTTCAGCCCGACCGCCCTGGTCGTACCGTTTGAAAACCTGAGAATGACCGATGTCGAGGTCGTTGGCGGTAAAAACGCCAGCCTCGGCGAGATGATCTCCCAGCTTCCGCAGGGCGTGCGCGTGCCTACGGGTTTTGCCACCACCGCCCACGCGTTCCGCGAGTTCCTGGCCTATGACGGCCTGGCCGAGCGCATCAGCGCCAAGCTCAAGGCGCTGGACACGGAAGACGTGCGTGCGCTCGCCGCCGTGGGTGCAGAAATCCGTGCCATGGTCGAGGCCCAGCCTTTCCCGGCCGATCTGCAAAAAGCCATTGCCGACGAATTCGCCCAACTCAGTGCAGGCAACCCCGCTGCCTCGTTTGCCGTGCGCTCTTCAGCCACAGCCGAAGACCTGCCCGATGCCTCGTTCGCTGGCCAGCAGGAAACCTTTCTGAATGTGGTGGGCATTGACGAAGTCATGCACAAGATGAAGGAGGTGTTCGCATCGCTGTACAACGACCGCGCCATCTCTTACCGCGTGCATAAGGGCTTCGAGCACGACGTGGTGGCCCTGTCGGCCGGTGTGCAGCGCATGGTGCGCTCCGACCTGGGCGCTGCGGGCGTGATATTCACCATCGACACCGAGTCCGGTTTCGAAGACGTCGTTTTCGTCACCAGCAGCTATGGGCTGGGCGAGACGGTGGTGCAGGGCGCCGTGAACCCCGACGAGTTCTATGTGCACAAGCCCATGCTTAAGGCGGGCAAGAAAGCATTGATCCGCCGCAATCTGGGCAGCAAGCTGATCCAGATGGTGTTCTCTACCCCCGACGAGAAAGCCCAGAGCGGCAAACTGGTCAAGACAGTGGACGTGCCCACCGAGCAGCGCAACCGCTACTCGCTGACCGAT
Organism: Acidovorax sp. 69; assembly: GCF_002797445.1. NCBI lineage: Bacteria > Pseudomonadati > Pseudomonadota > Betaproteobacteria > Burkholderiales > Comamonadaceae > Acidovorax > Acidovorax sp. 69. The sequence continues at coordinate 1,868,918 of NZ_PGEP01000001.1, forward strand.
GCCGATGTGGAGCAACTGGCGCGCTACGCGCTGGTGATTGAGCAGCATTACGGCCGCCCCATGGATATCGAATGGGGCAAGGACGGCACTGACGGCCAGCTTTACATCCTGCAGGCACGGCCCGAAACCGTGAAGAGCCAGGCCAAGGGCCAGGCCGAACTGCGTTACAAGCTCAAAGGCCAGGGCACTGTGCTGGCCGAAGGCCGCGCCATTGGCCAGAAGATTGGCACCGGCCCCGTGCGCCTGGTGCACAACATTTCCGAGATGGACAAGGTCCAGCCCGGCGATGTGCTGGTGACCGACATGACCGACCCCAACTGGGAACCGGTGATGAAGCGCGCCAGCGCCATCGTCACCAACCGGGGCGGGCGCACCTGCCACGCCGCCATCATTGCGCGCGAGTTGGGTATCCCGGCGGTAGTGGGCTGTGGGAATGCGACCGAGCTGCTGAAAGACGGCACGCTGGTCACGGTGAGCTGCTCCGAGGGTGACACGGGCAAGATTTATGACGGCTTGCTCGAGACCGAAGTGACCGAAGTGTTGCGCGGAGAAATGCCGCCCATCAAGACCAAAATCATGATGAACGTGGGCAACCCCCAGCTGGCGTTTGACTTTGCCCAACTGCCCAACGAGGGTGTGGGTCTGGCCCGGCTGGAGTTCATCATCAACAACAACATTGGTGTGCACCCCAAGGCCATCCTGGACTACCCGCAGATCGATGCCGACCTGAAAAAGGCGGTGGAATCGGTGGCCCGTGGCCATGCCAGCCCCCGCGCTTTCTATGTGGACAAGGTCGCCGAAGGCGTGGCCACCATTGCCGCCGCATTCTGGCCCAAGCCCGTCATCGTGCGCCTGTCGGACTTCAAGTCCAACGAATACCGCAAGCTGATCGGCGGCAGCCGCTATGAGCCCGAGGAAGAGAACCCGATGCTGGGCTTCCGGGGTGCAGCCCGTTACATCAGCGAAGACTTCGGCGAAGCGTTTGCGATGGAATGCGAAGCCCTGAAGCGTGTGCGCAACGACATGGGCCTGAGCAACGTACAGGTGATGGTGCCGTTTGTGCGCACGCTGGGCCAGGCTGAGCGCGTGACCCAACTGCTGGCCACCCACGGCTTGCAACGTGGCAAGGACGACCTCAAGGTCATCATGATGTGCGAGGTGCCCAGCAACGCCATCCTGGCCGAGCGGTTTCTCGAATTTTTCGATGGTTTCTCCATCGGCTCCAACGACCTCACCCAGCTCACCCTGGGCCTGGACCGCGACTCGGGTCTGGAGTTGCTGGCGCGGGACTTTGACGAACGCGATCCGGCTGTCGAAGCTCTGATCCACCAGGCCATCAAGGCCTGCCTGGCGCAGGGCAAATACATCGGTATCTGCGGCCAGGGCCCCAGCGACCACCCTGACTTTGCGCAGTGGCTGGCCAAGGAAGGCATTTCGTCGATCTCGCTCAACCCCGACAGCGTGATCGCCACCTGGCAACAACTGGCGGGTTGATCCCCAAGGGCTGCCATGCGCCATTTGCGCCACCCACCACAACATCCGTGATGCGGTGTCCGTGATGCCGTTGCAGCAGCCCGCTCGCGCGCACGATGCAGAAATGGCGCGGCCTTTCCCGCCAGATCTGCACGATGTGCGCCACCTCAGGCTCAAGGCGGGTTTGCTCTTGCTGTGGGCCTTGGTGTCATTCGTGGCGACGTACTTCGCCCGAGACCTGCAGGTGCTGGTGTTTGGCGGCTGGCCCCTGGGCTACTGGATTGCGGCCCAGGGCGCCGTGTTGGTGTTCATTGGCATCGTGGTGGCCTATGGCTGGGCCATGAACCGTTTTGAGCGGCAGGACCTTGAGCGCCTCCAGGTGCCGGAACAGCCCCCTTCCACCGCCGCAGATCGTCCTCATGGCTGAGCGCAAGCCGGGCAGCGAGGACGAGGACCGTGCCTATTTGTGGCGGCTGCACCGCATCCTGGCGATGTATGTGGCAGGGGTGCTGGGTTTTCTGGCCCTCATGACCTGGGCTGAGCACCAGGGCCTCTCGCGGCACTGGATCGGCCCGATTTTTCTGTTCCTCACCGTGATGGTTTACGCCGGTATCGGTGTGTATGGCCGTACGACCGACCCCGAGGATTATTACGTGGCGGGGCGGCGCATTCCGCCCATGTACAACGGCATGGCCACGGCGGCCGACTGGATGAGCGCTGCATCGTTCATCAGCCTGTCGGGGGCGCTGTATCTGCAGGGTTTCTCGGGCACGCCGGGGCAGGCCGGTGGCTTGGCCTATCTGCTGGGTTGGACGGGGGGGTTTTGTCTGGTGGCGATGCTGATTGCGCCCCACCTGCGGGCCATGGGGTTGTATACCGTGCCCGACTTCTTTCATGTGCGGTTTGGCGGTCGCTGGCCCCGCGTCATCGCGGCCCTGGCGGCCGTGCTCTGCTCTTTCACGTACGTCGTGGCGCAGATCTATGGTGTGGGCTTGATCGCTTCGCGCCTCACGGGCGTGCAGTTCGAGATCGGCATCATGCTCGGCCTGGGGGGGTGCTGCTGTGCTCGTTTCTGGGCGGCATGCGCGCCATCACCTGGACGCAGGTGGCGCAGTATGTGGTGTTGTTGCTGGCGTTCATGATCCCCGTGTCGTGGCTGGCCTACAAGCAGCTTGGCAACCCGTTGGCACCGCTGGTCTATGGCGCGCAGATCAGCAAGATTGCCGATCTGGAGGCGCAGTTGCTGGACTCTCCTGCCGAGCACCAGGTGGTGCAGGCCTACCTGCAGCGCGCCAAGGACTTTGAGGCGCGTCTCCAAGACGTCGATGCCGCGTTGGAGCGCGAGCGCGAGAAGGGGCGCGAGCACATTCGTGCGCTGCGTGCCCAGAATGCCGATGTTGGCCTGATCGTCTCGGCCAGCCGCGAGCTGGCAGCGCTGCCGCGTGATCCGGCTGCGGCCCGTGAGCGCTGGGCCCGCGAGATGCGCGAGAACTACGAGCGTGCGCGCCCCCTGGGCGGGCTGCCGCTCCACAGCCAGGCCTATGCGGGTGATCCCGATGGCACCCCGCAGGAGCAGCGCGACTACGAACTGACGCGCCGCAACTTTCTGGCGCTCATGTTCTGCCTGATGGTGGGCACGGCGGGTTTGCCGCATCTGCTGACCCGCTACTACACCTCACCCTCGGTGTCGGCGGCGCGCGCGTCGGTGGGCTGGTCGCTGTTTTTTATTGCCCTGCTGTACCTGAGTGCACCTGCTCTGGCCGTGTTGGTGAAGTTTGAGGTCATGCAAAACCTGGTGGGCAGCAGTTTTGAGACACTGCCCAACTGGATGGCTCAGTGGGCGCGCGTGGACAGTTCGCTGCTGTCGGTGGAGGACGTGAATGGCGATGGCCTGATCCAGTTTGGCGAAATCCGGCTGGGCGCAGATCTCATCATGCTGGCCACGCCCGAGCTGGGCGGTTTGCCCTATGTTGTGTCGGGCCTGGTGGCTGCCGGCGGGCTGGCCGCTGCCCTGTCAACGGCCGATGGTTTACTGCTCACCATCAGCAACGCGCTGGTGCGGGACCTGTACTTCCAGGACACACAGCGCAAGGCATCGCCTGAGCAGCGGGTGATCCTGACCAAATTCACCTTGCTGGCCGTGGCCCTGTCAGCGGCTTTTGTGGCGGCGCTCAAGCCCTCCGAGATCCTGCCTATGGTGTCGGCGTCGTTCTCGCTGGCGGCATCGGCATTCGTGCCCGCGATGGTGCTCGGAATCTTCTGGCGCGGCACCACGCGTCAGGGGGCGGTGGCGGGCATGCTGGGGGGGTTGGCCGTCACGGTGTATTACATGCTGTCCCATGTGCCAGCGATGCAGATGCTGCCGCGCTGGCTGCTGGCCGATGGGCTCTGGTTTGGTATTCAGCCGATCTCCGCCGGGGTATTTGGCGTTCCCTGTGGGTTGCTGCTCATACTCGTTGTGAGCTGGATCACGCGCCCCGCACCCGCGCTGCCACGCATCCGGTCGGAAATGTAGGCATGGCGGGGCATGACCCCGGAATGTGTTTATGTGTAAACCCCGATTTCCATGGATGCTAAAACATGGGATTCTGGACTGCGGCGCATGACCCATCGGGCATCGCAATCGTTGCAATAACTAGGAGACGCATGGTTCTCGTCAAAACCCAGGCAGGGCAGGAGGCGCTCAAGGATCGCCGTGGCAGTTTGAGTTCGCGCCAGCGCTCGGCCTTTATTCTTTTTGACGGCAAACGCACCACGGGTGAAATCCTTGCGGCCACGGCGGCCATGGGCATCACACAGGACGATGTCCAGACGATGATTGCGCAGGGGCTTCTGGCCCCTCTGTCTGGGCAAGCTCTTGCGGTGCCATCCGCGGCGGCAGGTGCCGACTCGGCGTCGGCTCCCGTGACGACGACTGGGGAGGCGTCTGGCACCGACTTGGGCACCATCGCCTCGCCCATGGAAGGCTCCGGGCGCTCACCCAAGGAGCGTTATCAGGCCGCATACCCCATTGCCACAGAGTTGACGGCGGGGCTGGGACTTCGCGGTTTTCGCTTGAATCTGTCGGTGGAGGGGGCCGGGAGCTTTGATGACCTGGCGGCGCTGGCCCCCAAGATCCGTGAGGCTGTGGGGGACACGAAGTTCGACCGGCTGGACAAGGCGCTGTTCGATTGAACATGCCGCGCAAGCGATGCATGCCACCTTGAACGCAAAAAAAGCGGCCCGGAGGCCGCTTTTTTTATGGGGGTGAGGCGGTCAGGTGCCGTCTGCTCAGCGGCCGACCTTCAGCAGTTCCACATCAAACTTCAGTGTGGCATTGGGGGGGATCACACCGCCAGCGCCACGGGCACCGTAGCCCAGGGCGGCGGGGATGATCAGCGTGCGCTGGCCGCCCACCTTCATGCCCTGCACGCCTTCGTCCCAGCCCTTGATGACCATGCCGCCACCCAGCGAGAACTCGAAGGCATCGTTGCGGTCGCGGCTGGAGTCGAACTTGGCGCCTTGTTCGCCGTTGTTGTACAGCCAGCCGGTGTAGTGCACCGACACGTTCTGGCCTTTGGTGGCTTCGGCGCCTTCGCCCACGGTGGTGTCTTCGTATTGCAGGCCGGATGCAGTGGTGGTCAATGCCATGAGAAAATTCCTTGAATGCTATTAAAAATATAGCTCCTAGCGCTTACATATAGTGCGCTAGAAGCCATTTTGAACCCTATTTTAGCGAATGCCCCGTGAAGACACGGGCAGGCGCCATGCGGGCCAGCGGATGTGGGGTGTCAGACCTTCTTGGCGCGGCCCGCAACCCAGCGGGTGGCAAAGGCCTGCACGTCCGACAGACGCTTGAGCAGGTCGGCGCCCGATGGAGTGACGGTATAGCCGTCGCTGCCGTGATCCACAAAGCCCGCTTCGCGCAGCTCTTTGATGCGGGTGTTGAGCGTGTTGGGGGTGATGCCTCCCACGCTATCTTGCAGCAGGCGGAAGGTCTGGGGGTGACCATCCTTCAGGGCCCACAGCACACGCAGCGCATAACGGCATTCGAGTTTCTCGAAAAGCTGGTTGATGGAAGCATTTTCTTTGGAGCTCATGGACGCTTCTCCTCGCGCAAATGTTGGATCTAGGTTCGGTGCGGGTGGCCGTTTGCCGGGCCCGCTGATGCGCTGAGACTATAGCGCGGAACCCATTTTGCTACAAGTTTGGTAGCTCAGAATGCACAGCACACATGCGCTACACCCTGAAAATACGATATTGCGTATCAAACTGTTGCGACAGGGCCACGGTTTGGGGTGGTGCTATGGATGCCCGAGCCCTGCCAAATGGTTCACCAGCAACTGGGCGGCAGGCGGTAGCCATTGGGCGCTGCGGTAGCAGATGGCGAAGCGCCGTTGGGCCCACGGATCGCTCAGCGGGATGATGCGCACCGGGGCCGATTCGGCAAACGGCTGGGCCACCTCGCGGGGCACCACGCTGATGGCGAGGTTGGCGCGCACCACCCGCAGCGCTGCATCAAAATTGGACACCAGCACCCGGTGGGCGAGTACTTTTCCTTCGACTGCGGCCGCGCGCGCCAGCAGCACCTGCACGGCGCTCAGGGCGGGCATGCTGACAAATTCATGCGCCAGCACGTCGGCAAACCGCACGTTCTGCATCTGGGCCACAGGGTGCGACTGGTGCGCCACCACCGCCAGGTGGTCGCTGCGGTAGGCGCTGGTCTCCAGGCCCGAGAGGTCGGCCGCGTCCCAGCAGATGCCGATGGAGGCACTGCCGTCGCGCACGCCCTGGACCACCTCGGGGCTCACGCGCTCTTCCAGGCTGATCTGGATGTTGCGGTGTGCAGGATTTTGCAGAAAAGCCGCCACATCGTCGGCCAGCGATTCCGCCATGACGGACGCGGTGACCAGCATGCGCACATGGCCTCGGGTGCCGGTGGCGTACGCCGACATATCGCGCTCGATCTGCACTACGCTGGCCAGCATGGTGCGAGCGTGCTCCAGCAAGGTTTCTCCGGCAGCAGTGGGGACAACGCCCCGGCGCTTGCGCAGCAGCAGCGGCGTGCCCACCGTGTCTTCCAGCTGTGCCAGCCGCTTGCTGATGGCCGAACCCACGATGGACTCCTGCTCGGCCACGCGCGCGATGCTGCGCTGCTCGCACACGGCGGCAAACAGGCGCAGGGTCTGCAGATCCAGATCGCGCATGCCGTTGCCTCCAGGTTTGTGATGTTCTTGTTGGGAATCATAGGGCTTCCAAAATGTATTTTCTGATTCTGTTGGGAATTTCTAGAATCCACGGCAGCCTTCCACCAGAAAGAGACATCCCGTGAGCACCTCCCCGATCCCCTCTGAACAGCAGCGCGCCGTGGTTCGTGAAGTGGGCCTGCGCGATGGCCTGCAAAGCATTGCCACCGTGGTCTCCACCGCGCACAAGATCGAGTGGATCAACGCCGCCTATGCCGCAGGCCAGCGCGAGATCGAGGTCGGCTCTTTTGTACCGGCCCGCTTGCTGCCCCAACTGGCCGACACGGCCGAGGTGCTGGCCCATGCCAAGACTTTGCAGGGCCTGGTGGCCTCGGTGCTGGTGCCCAACACCAAAGGTGCCGAGCGCGCGCTGGCGTGCGGTGCCGACCTGATGGTGGTGCCCCTGTCGGCCAGCCATGCCCACAGCCTGGCCAACCTGCGCAAGACGCCCGACGAGGTCGTGGCCGAGGTGGCGCGCATCCGTGCACTGCGCGACGCAGGCGGCCACCACACACTGATTGAAGGCGGCGTGGGCACGGCCTTTGGCTGCACGTTGCAGGGCGAGGTGGCCGAGAGCGAGGTCCTGCGCCTGATGATGGCCCTGCTCGATGCAGGCGCCGACCGTGTGAGCCTGGCCGACACCGTGGGTTATGCCGACCCAGCCGCCGTAGCGCGCCTGTTCGAGAAAGCGCGTGCGTTGGTGGGTGACCGCCTGGCCTGCGCGCATTTCCACGACACGCGCGGCATGGGCCTGGCCAATGTGTATGCGGCCTGGCAGGCGGGCATCACGCGCTTTGATGCCTGCCTGGCGGGCATTGGCGGCTGCCCGCACGCGCCGGGGGCTAGCGGCAACGTCACCACCGAAGACCTGGTGTTCATGCTCGAACGCATGGGCATCGTCACCGGCATCGACGTGGCCGCAATGCTGGCGCTGCGCCAGCGCGTGGCGGGCTGGCTGATGGGCGAGACCCTGCACGGCACGCTCTGGCAGGCGGGGCTGCCGCAGAATGCCGCACCCGCCGCGCTGCGCGAAGACGCCACGGCCTGAACTCTTTTTTGAATGCCCTGAACATGAACGACACACCCGCCAAGCCCTCGTCCCCCCGCCTGCCGCTCGAAGGTCTGCGTGTGGTGGAGTTCACCCACATGGTCATGGGCCCCACCTGCGGCATGGTGCTGGCCGACCTGGGCGCCGAGGTCATCAAGGTCGAGCCCGTGGACGGCGACCGCACGCGCCACCTGCTGGGTGCGGGCGCTGGCTTCTTCCCCATGTTCAACCGCAACAAGAAAAGCATTGCGCTCGACCTGCGCAGCCCCGAGGGGCTGGAGGTGGCGCGCAAGCTCGCGGCATCGGCCGATGTGGTGGCCCAGAACTTCAAGCCCGGCGTGATGACCAAATACGGCCTCGACTACGCGGCGTTGAGCCAGCTCAACCCGCGCCTCATCTACGTGAACCACACGGGCTTTTTGCCCGGCCCCTACGAGCACCGCACAGCGCTCGATGAGGTGGTGCAGATGATGGGTGGCCTGGCCTACATGACTGGCCGCCCCGGCGACCCGCTGCGCGCGGGCAGCAGCGTGAACGACATCATGGGCGGCATGTTCGGCGCGATCGGTGCGATGGCGGCACTGATGCAGCGCGGCATCACCGGGCGCGGGCAGGAGGTGGATTCGGCCCTGTTCGAGAACAACGTGTTCCTGGTCGGCCAGCACATGATGCAGTACGCCGTCACTGGGCAACCCGCTGCCCCCATGCCCGACCGCATTTCGTCCTGGGCGGTGTATGACGTGTTCAGCGTGAAGGATGGCGGGCAGATTTTTCTGGCCGCCGTGAGCGATGCGCAGTGGCAGACCTTTTGTGATGCCATGGGCTATGCCGACCTGAAGGCCGACGCAGGCCTTGTCACCAACAACGACCGCGTGCGCGCCCGCCCCACGCTGATGCCCGTGCTGCGCGAGCGCCTGGCCGAGCACACGGCCGACGCACTGGCCGCCATCTTCGAGCGACACGGCCTGCCGTTTGCGCCCATCCGCCGGCCCGAAGAACTGTTTGATGACCCGCACCTGCAAGCCACGGGCGGCCTGGCCGACATCACGCTGCCTGACGGCGAGCGCGCCGGGCAGACGGCCCAGATCACGCTGATGCCACTGCGCATGGCCGGCCAGCGGCTGGATGTGCGCTGCGACCCGCCGCGCCTGGGCCAGCACACGGCCGAGCTGCTGCAAGAGCTGGGTTACACGCCCGATGCAGTGGGTGCCATGCAGGCATCAGGGGCCATCGCCTGATTTTTTGACGATCTGGTGGCACGACAACGCGGCGCAGACCGCAGCCCCAGGATTCCCTACCCACGACCGGAGACAACCCCATGCCCCACATCACCGCCACCACGGATTCGCTCCACGCCGCGCCGAGCGCCGACGGGCTTCTCACGCGCCGCCAGGCGCTGGCCACCGGCGCGGCCGCGCTGGGCGCCGCAGCCTGGGGCCTGCCCCGCATGGCGCGTGCCCAGGGCGACGGCAAGCCGCTGCGCGTGATCCTGCCGCTGTCAGCGGGCTCGGGGGCCGACGGCGCCATCCGCGCCATCAGCACCAGCCTGGCCAAGGCGCTGGGCCAGCCGGTGGTCATCGAGAACCTGCCGGGCGCGGGCGGCATCACGGGAACCACGCAGATCGTGCGTGCGCCCAAGGACGGCTCGGTGATCGGCGTGGTGTCCAACAACCACGTGGTCAACCCCAGTGTGTACAAGAACATCCCGTTCGATTCGCTCGCCGACATCACGCCCATCACCATCCTGGGCGCCACGCCCTTTGTGCTGGTGGCGCACCCGTCGTTGCCCGCCAAGACGGTGCAGGAGCTGATCGCCCTGGCCAAGGCCAAACCGGGGGTGCTCAACTATGGCTCGTCGGGCAATGGCACCATCCTGCACCTGGGTGCAGCCATGTTCGTGGACCAGGCCAAGCTTGACATCAAGCACATCCCCTACCGGGGCATGGGCCCGCTCATGAACGACATTCTGGGGGGCCAGGTGCAGCTGGGCGTGGTGGCCGTGGCGCCTGCCGCCGCGCACATCAAGGCTGGCACGCTGCGCGCCTTGGGCGTGACCACGGCCACCCGCGTGGCGGGGTTGCCCGGCGTGCCCACCATTGCCGAGCAGGGCCTGCCGGGCTTTGAGCTGGATGGCTGGATCGCGCCCATCGCCCCCGCCGGTCTGCCCAAGGCCGAGCTGGCGCGCCTGTACAACGGCTTCAAGGCCGCCATGGAAATGCCCGAGGCGCGCGATGCGCTGATGGCCCAGGGCTATGAAATCAAGCTCACCCCGCCTGAGCCCGCGGCGGCGTTCTTTCGCAGCGAAGCGGCCCGCATGGCCCAGGTGGTCAAGAACGCGAACGTGAAGATCGACTGATCGCGTTGTCAGTCATGCCCCCGGGGCTGCGGGGGGCGTACCGGGTGGTTTGAGGTGTTTTTGGCTGCTAGCGCTTGATTTTAAAGCGCTGACAGCTATTGTTTTTGTAGCATTCCGGGTGGTCTGAATCAACCGCGCGGTGCGGGCAAGGCGTGTCGCTGCTGGTTTCGCACGCGAAACACTTCCACAGCCTCCACCAGCTGGTGTGCTTGTCCGCTCAGGCTGCCTGCGGCGGCTGCGCTTTCTTCCACAAGCGCCGCGTTTTGTTGCGTGGCTTCGTCCATGCGCACGATGGCTTGCGTGACACGCAACATGTCGCTGGTTTGCGCGGCACTGGCCTGGCTGATTTCCTCCATCAGGGCGCTCACGCCCTGGATGGACGACACGACTTCCGTCATCGTGGTGCCCGCATTGCGGGCGAGGTCCGAGCCGGCTTGCACGCGCTCCACACTGGTCTGGATGAGTTCCTTGATTTCGCGCGCCGCGCTGGCGCTGCGGGTGGCCAGATTGCGCACCTCGTTCGCCACCACGGCAAAGCCGCGGCCTTGCTCACCGGCACGGGCGGCCTCCACGGCAGCATTGAGGGCCAGGATGTTGGTCTGAAACGCAATGCCGTCGATGACACCAATGATGTCGGCAATGCGGCGCGAACTGTCCTGAATGCCCTGCACCACCGCGACCATCTGCGTGACCACGTCGCCACCGCGCTGCGCCACGGTGGCGCCATTGCGGGCCAGCTCGTTGGCGCGTTGGGCATTGGAAGCGTTTTGCTGCACCGTGGCTTGCAATTGCTGCATGGAGGACGTGGTCTCGTCCAGGGAGGACGCCTGCTCTTCGGTGCGCAGGCTCAGGTCGGCGTTGCCCTGGGCGATCTCGGCGCTGGCGTTGGCCACACCTTCTGCATTGCTGCGCACGCCCGAGACCACGTTTTCCAGGTGGTCCTGCATGGCGCGCAGGGCCTCCAGCAGGCGCGCGGGCTCGTCCTTGCCTTCCACCTCGATGGTGGAGGTGAGGTCTCCGGCCGCCACCTTGTGCGCGACCGACACAGCCACACGCAGGGGGCGCACGACCGAGCGGGTCAGCAACCAGCCAGCACAGCCGCCCAGCGCGGTCACCAACGCCAGCGCCGCCAAGCTGCTCACCAGGGCTTGTTTCGCATCCTGCCCGGCCTGCTGGGCGATGTCGGTGCTGCTGGCCGCCACCTGTTCGCCCAAGGCCGTCAGCAGCTTGGCAGGGCCCTGATCAATGTCGGCCACATCCGCATCGCCTGCAGATGGCACGAAGCCCAGCGACTGGAACACCTCAAAGCCCTTGCGATAGCCCTGCGCCATCTGGGTGTGTGCCTGGGTGAACTTCTGCAGGGCTGCTTTTTCCTGGGCGTCGGCCAGTTGCGGCTCCAGCGCCTTGGCGGCATCTGCCACGCGCTTTTCGCTGGCTTGGAAGGCGGCCCAGTGCAGTTCACGCTTGCGAGAGTCTTCGCCACGCAGCAGGGTGTTTTTCCACTCCAGCACCTGGGTCTTGAACTCGCTTTCCATGCGGCTCACGGCGCGCTCTTGGGCCACACGTGCCTGCACGGTGGTGTCGTAGGTGCCCAGCGTGCGGTACAGCGCCGAGATGCCGAACAGCGCGGCCCCCAGCAGGAGCGCCAGCACCAGGCCCAGTGCGGTGGCCATGCGTGCGCCGATGGAGTGGTTGGACATTTTCATCAGAGACTCCAAAGGTTCTGCCGGAGAGCGTGTGTGCCCGTGCGTGAGACATCCTCACGCGGCTGCGGGGCCCTGGGCGCACAGGCCCAGCGGTGCGATCAGGCCTTGAGCTTGAGCAGATAGACCATCACCCGCGCCGTGGTGAGGTCCAGTTCCATGAACTCCGCCAAATCCTTGCCGGTGAGCCAGGAGGGATCCCACCGGTTCTGTTTGAGTGTGCGCAACCAGGACTCATGGGTGGTGGCCGCCTCGACCGCGCTCAACATCTCCGCTACGCGTACGGCGGGGATGCCTTTGCCGGTGAAGACGCCGCGCCAATTGGCCATCGCAGCGTCCAGTCCCTGCTCGCGGAATGCGGGCAGGCCAAAAACACTGCGGCGCGAGGAGACACCGATGGCCCTGAGCTTGCCCGCTGCGATGGCATCGCTGAACTCGCTGTAGCCCGACAAGCCCATGGCGGCGCCGCCGGACATCAGGGCATCGACCACTTCTGCGCCCCCTGGAAACGGCTTGTAGACCAGGCCTTCGGGGTTGGCCTTGGCGGCGCGTGCCAGCACCCCGGCAAAGATATGGTCCACACCACCTGCCGAGCCGCCCGCCACAGGCACAGCCTTCAGGTCTGCGCGCATGGCATCTGCAAGGTCTTTGGTGGTCTTGATGGGGGACTTGGCCGCCACGGCAGCCACCAGGTAGTCGCTGGTCAGGCGTGCGATGGGCTGTATGTGGGTCATGTCCACCGCAGGCTTTTGCAGTGCGACAGCGCCCACCATCACCATGCCGCCCATCAGCAGCGTGTTGGCGTCATTGCCGTATTTTTCGGCGTACTTGGCCAGTCCGATGGTGCCGCCTTTGCCGCCGATGTTTTCATACTCCACCTGGTCGGCAGCCCCTACGGCGGTCAAGGCAGCTCCCAGTGCGCGCCCAGTCTGGTCCCAGCCGCCACCGGGGTTGGCGGGAATCACGATGCGCAGCGTGGCCGCCAGCTTGGGTGCCTTGGTGGGCGCTGCGGGGCGAGGTGCCGCCGCGTTGCCTTGTTGTGCCCATGCACTGGGTCCAAATGCAGTCCAGGCCGCCGTCGTGAGGGCAGCTTGTGTCAGTGCCTTGCGGCGGGTGATGTGATTCATGGGATGCCTCGCGAAAGTGAAAGGGCAATGGTCAGTCAGGGGCTCAGGCTGCGTCGCAGCCGGTGCGGTGCTATTCATGTTGTATCGCTGGATGTCGATCCATCGCATGGAAGCCCCCCAGAGGATGTGTCGGCAATGGTCGCCAGCCAAACTGTCAGTCTGCTGTCGAGGGTATCAGGGTAAACGTGGTGTGTCGCACATGGCGCCATGAAAAACGCCCTGCGCCGCAGGTGCGGGGCAGGGCGTCAGGGCCTGGGGAGGCCTGGCCGTGTGCTTTTGGCTTACAGCGAGTCGATGAAGCTGCGCAGCTTGTCGGAGCGCGAAGGGTGCTTCAACTTGCGCAGTGCCTTGGCTTCTATTTGGCGAATGCGCTCACGCGTAACGTCAAACTGCTTGCCCACTTCTTCCAGCGTGTGGTCGCTGGTCATTTCGATACCGAAGCGCATGCGCAGCACCTTGGCTTCGCGGGGGTCAGGCCATCCAGGATGTCCTTGACCACGTCGCGCAGGCCGGCCTGCATGGCGGCTTCGATAGGTGCAGTGTTGGCACCGTCCTCGATGAAATCGCCCAGGTGGCTGTCGTCGTCGTCCCCGATCGGCGTTTCCATGGAGATCGGCTCCTTGGCGATCTTCATGATCTTGCGGATCTTGTCTTCCGGGATCTCCATCTTGGCCGCCAGGATGGACGCATCGGGCTCAAAGCCGAACTCTTGCAAGTGCTGGCGGCTGATGCGGTTCATCTTGTTGATCGTCTCGATCATGTGCACCGGGATACGGATGGTGCGCGCCTGGTCGGCGATCGAGCGGGTGATGGCCTGGCGGATCCACCAGGTGGCATACGTCGAGAACTTGTAGCCGCGACGGTATTCGAACTTGTCCACCGCCTTCATCAGGCCGATGTTGCCTTCCTGGATCAGGTCCAGGAACTGCAGGCCACGGTTGGTGTACTTCTTGGCGATCGAGATCACGAGGCGCAGGTTGGCCTCGATCATTTCCTTCTTGGCATCGCGCGAGGTGGCTTCACCTTCGTTCATGCGCTTGTTGATGCCCTTGAGTTCGGTCAGCGGCACCACCACGCGCGACTGCAGGTCCATCAGCTTTTGCTGCAGGTCCTGGATGGGCGGGATGTTGCGCGCAATGATCGAAGACCAAGGCTTGCCAGCGGAGGCTTGCTTTTCGACCCATTGCAGGTTCAGCAGGTTGGGCGGGAAGTCCTTGATGAACGTCTCTTGCGGCATGCCGCACTTGTCCACAATGATGCGGCGAAGCTCGCGCTCCTTCTTGCGCACATCGTCCACCTGGCCGCGCACCATGTCGCACAGCTTTTCGATGGTCTTGGCCGTGAAGCGGATGGTCATCAGCTCTTCTGACAGGGCGTGCTGCGCCTTCACGTAGGCGGGCGTACCGTAGCCTTCTTTGTCATAGACCTTGTGGACCTTCTCGAACAGCTCGCGCAGCTTGTCAAAACGCTCCAGCGCTTGCTTCTTGAGTTCTTCGAGTTTTTTGGTCAAGGCCTTGGAGCCGCCCTTGCCGTCGTCGTCATCGGCTTCGTCGAATTCGTCGAAGTCTTCTTCGGCCACATAGTCGTCGGCCTCGTTGGGGTTGGAGAAACCGTCCACGATGGTCGAGATCACGACCTTGCCTTCGCGGATGTCTTCGCCCATGTTCAGGATTTCGGCGATGGTGGCGGGCGATGCGCTGATCGCCTCCATCATCGCCATCAGACCGCCTTCGATGCGCTTGGCGATTTCGATTTCGCCTTCGCGGGTCAGCAGCTCGACCGTGCCCATTTCGCGCATGTACATGCGAACGGGGTCGGTGGTGCGGCCGAATTCCGAGTCCACGGTGGACAAGGCGGCTTCGGCGGCTTCTTCGGCTTCTTCTTCGGTGGCGCCAGCGGGGGCGTTGTCCGTGATGATCAGCGCTTCGGCATCGGGCGTCTGCTCGTACACCGCCACGCCCAGGTCGTTCAGCGTGGTGATGACGGCTTCAAGGGTTTCGGCATCAACGAGCTTGTCGGGCAAGTGGTCGTTGATTTCCACGTGCGTGAGGTAGCCGCGGGTCTTGCCCAGCTTGATCAGGGCCTTCAGGCGCGCACGGCGCTTGGCCATGTCTTCTTCCGACAGGACGGTTTCGTCCAGGCCGAATTCCTTCATCAAGGCGCGTTCCTTCGCCTTGCTGATCTTCATGCGCAGAGGCTTGACCTTCTCGACCGTCGCCGCTGTCTCGGTGGTGGTCTCTTCGACTTCACCTTCCAGGTCCGCTTCGATGTCGGACAGGTCGGTGTCGTCACCGCTTTCATCGCTGGCAGCTCCTGCCTTTGGCTTGCGGCCACGCTTGGCGGGCGCCTTGGCTTCAGCGGCACCGGCGGCTTTGGCGGGGCGGCCTGGGCGCTTCTTGGGGGTATCGTCTTCATCAGATGCGACAGCCTTGGCGCGGGCAGGCTTCTTCTTCAGCAACTCATCGGCAGCTTTGATCAGCTCGGCGGTACTTTTCACGGACACAGTTTTGACTTTCTTGGCTGCTGGGGCCGGCGCGGGCATGGACTTTGGGGTCGCAGCTTTCGCAGATGCCTTGGCAGCAGGGGTGGGAACAGCCTTCGCGGCAGTGCCTGGAGCAGACTTGGGCGGCTTCGCGGACTTTTGAGCGGGCATGGAACAACCTCAGAATCAAAAACAGACACAAAGAAATCGCAAGCGCCACAGATCCCGGCGCGGGTGGCAACGCGAAGCTCAAGGGTCTTCGCGCTTCGAGGGGAGGCCCTCAGCGGCAAGATGTCTGGGCGATCATTTGGTGTGCAGTCCTTGCGATAAGTGGGCCCATCAGCGCATAGGTGCGCGTTTGTCACGGTGGCCCGGCTCGGAGGTGCTGCTGTCGCTCTTGCCGATAACTAACCCTACATTATACCGTTAAAGAGAATTTCAAGCCTCTTTGGTGACCGCGTTCTGTAGTGCGTTGCGCTTTTGTTCCAGCGCGCGGTAGCGCTCCAGGGCCGAGGGATCTTGTGCCACTTGCAGAACCAGCAGTTTTTGCTGTTCCTTGATGTCTTCGACCTGCATGCGGTTGAGCAGATCGCGCAACTCCAGCCGAAGTTCCTGCAAGTCGCCCTCTGTCTGGGCGTGGGAGCCGGTCATCACCTTGACGGCCAGGGTCTCGCATTCGTGGTCACGCAGGCTCTCGCGCAGTACCGCCCAGGCCAGCGGGCCCTGTTCGTGGAAAAGGGCCTCCAGCCAGGTGAACAGCGGGCCATGCGGCGAGGGTTGGGCACACAGGGTGGTGTGGTCGTCGTGGGTCAGTTCTTCCAGGAACGCCATGTGCGACAGAAGCAACCGTGCGGCGTGGTCTGCGCGGCTGGCCGTGGGAGTCCGCGGCAGACGGGGCTGCGGAGGCCATGGGGCATCCTTGTCTCTTTTTTTCCAGCCATTGCCGCTTTTCCAGTCGCTCCCCTTGCGAAACGGTGGCTTGCCCTGCCCGCCATAACTGCTGAAGCTCTCATAGCTATTGGCATGGCCCGCTGGCTCGTGGGGGGCGCTGGACCAGTGGTCCCCATCTGGCGGGCTGTCCCACGCAGGGGCATCGTCTTGGTGGGGAGGGCGGGGATTCTGGCGTTGCGGGTTGCCCGTATGGGGGGGGCGCACGCCCTCTCGGGCCGTACCCTGGCTCCACAGGTCTGACAGATCCCGGGCGTTGAGTTGGGTCAGCTCTGCCAGTTCACCCAGCAATTGGCGTTTGAGCACGCCGTCGGGCAGGGACGTCCACAGGGGGCGCGCATTGCTGGCCATGTGGGCGCGGCCTTCGGCCGTGCCCAGGTCGCAGCCATCGCTGGCCGCCTCGATGAGAAACCGGCTCAGGGGCACGGCATCGCCCACATGCCGGGCGAAGGCGTCTGTGCCATGGGCGCGGATGAAACTGTCCGGGTCGTGCTCGGCGGGCAGGAACAAAAATTTGATGCTGCGCGTGTCGGTGGCGTGGGGCAGGGCGCCATCGAGTGCCTTGCGGGCAGCGCGCCGCCCAGCGTTGTCGCCATCAAAGCTGAACACTACCGAGTCGGTAAAACGCAGCAGTTTTTGCACATGCTCGGGCGTACAGGCAGTGCCCAGCGTGGCCACCGCGTTCGGAAAGCCCAGCTGTGCCAGGGCCACTACATCCATGTAGCCTTCGGTGACCAGTGCGTAGCCCGCTTCGCGGATGGCAGTGCGGGCCTCAAACAGGCCATACAGCTCGCGCCCCTTGTGGAACACCGGGGTTTCGGGCGAGTTAAGGTACTTGGGCTTGTCGTCCCCCAGTACCCTTCCGCCAAAACCGATGCACTCACCCTTGACGTTGCGGATGGGGAACATCACCCGGTCGCGGAAGCGGTCGTAACGCTTGTCCTGCCCGTCCTCGCCCACGATGACCAGGCCGCTCTCTTCCAGCAGCGGGTCGTCGTACTGGGGGAAAACGCTGGCCAGGCTGCGCCAGCCCTCAGGCGCGTAGCCCAGACCGTAGCGCTTGGCCACCGAGCCGGACACGCCCCGGCCCTTGAAATACCCGATGGCACGCTGCGATTCGCGCAGCTGGCGGCGGTAGGCGTCTGCCGCTTTTTCCAGCACATCGCTCAGGGTGGCCTGTTTCTGGCGCGCAGCGGCGGCGCGTTCCTTCTCTTGGGGGGAGATGTCGTCGTCGGGCACCTGCAGGCCCACGCCCTGGGCCAGGTCCTGCACGGCCTCGACAAAGCCCATGCCAGCGTGCTCCATCAGAAAACTGATGGCATTGCCGTTTTTGCCGCAGCCAAAGCAGTGATAGAACTGTTTGGCGGGACTGACGCTGAAAGAGGGCGACTTTTCCCCATGAAAAGGGCACAGTCCCATGAAATTGGCTCCGCCCTTCTTCAGTTGAACGTAGCGGCCCACGATGTCGACCACGTCAACACGGGCGAGCAGTTCCTGAATGAAAGACTGAGGGATCGTCACGCGGTGTATTGTCCGCGTAAACTCTTTGTTACTAAGTATTGCAAAACGGGGCTTTCGGCATGGTGTTCATGGCGTGGCGGCAGGCGGTGGGCACGTTCACGCGGCAGATGCCGCGCCGTGTTGTGGCTGCGCTGTTGGTGGTCGCCTCTGGCATGGTGCTGCTTGCGGGGCCTGTGCAGGCAGGCACCGTTCTTCGTGTGCTGTCATGGCCCGGTTACGCTGACCCTGATTTTGTGGCGGTGTTCGAGAAGCGCTTTGGGGTCAAGGTCGAGATCACCACAGTCGCGTCTGACGATGTTCTGCGCGCCAAGCTGGCCAGCCCGGAAGGCCCTGGTTTTGACCTGGTGGCCGCGAATACCGCCGAAATTGCCCGGCTGGTGGCACAGAATATGTTGACTCCGTTGCCCATTAGCAACATTTCAAACACTGCGCGCCAGTTGCCGCGGTTTCGCCAGTTGCACGCCATTGCGGGCATCACCTCGCGCGGCGACGTGTATGCCATGCCCTTCACCTACTCGGAGATGGGGCTGATCTACGACCGCAAACAGTTCAGTTCCCCGCCCGATTCGATTGCCGTCCTGTGGGACCCCCGCTGGCAGGGCCGGGTGCTGGCGTTTGATGGCAGTAGCCACGGGTTTTCGCTGGCTGCCATGTACCGGGGCCTGGCGCCGTTCCGCATCGATGCGGGCCGTTTTCGCCCGCTGGCCAAAGACCTTGTGGCCTTGCGCCGCAACGTCCGCTCTTTCTACAGCCTGCCTGAGGAGTCGGTCGAGCTGTTTCGCAAGCACAAGGTGGCGGTGATGCATGCCAACTATGGCCAGCAGCAGCTCAAGCAGTTGCGCGATGCCGGACTGGATGTGGGCTATGTGGTGCCCAAGGAGGGTGCGCTGGCCTGGCTCGATTGCTGGGCCATCACCCGCCGGTCCACCCAGGTGGCCCTGGCGGCGGAGTGGATCAACTACATGCTCGAACCCACCGTCAGCCGTGAGTTCACCCGGCGCCAGGGCTTGGCCAACACCTTGGACGAGCCGCCTGCGCTTTCGGGCGATGTGCCGATGGGCCCGATCGTCTGGCTGGAGCCGGTGGAAGACGAAGCCCTGCGCGCGCAACTGTGGCAGCGCATTTTGTCGGGCGACCGACCTGCGCGGTTCTGACGCATGAAACACATGAAATGGGGCATTGCACTGCGGCTGGGGGCCTTGCTGGCTTCGTTCAGTGTTTTTGCGGCCATTCTCGCGGGTTACTACACCTTTGATTCGAGCCGGGAGCGTCTTCAGGGGCGGGCGGAGCGGTCACTCATGGCCACCACCCAGGTGCTGGCGCGCCACATGCAGGCGGGCTTTGGCACGGTGGCGCGTGATACCGCCTTCCTGGCCAACGTGGCGGCCGTGGAGCAGGACCGAGGCCGTCTGGCCGATGTGTTCAAGGCCAGCTTGGCGGCCCACCCTAGCTACCTGCAAATCCGGTTCATTGGCGCCAAGGACTACGGGCTGGAGCTGGTGCGCATCGACCGCAAGGGCACGGCACCGGTTCGCGTGGCCGATGAGGCGCTGCAGGAAAAGGCGCACTTCCCCTTTGTTTTTGAAGCCCTCGAACTGCCCGCAGGCCAGGTGTATGTGTCCGAGTTCGGTATCAACCACGAAGACTCGTCCGAGGACGACGCCTTGCCGGTGTTCAACATGGCATCCCCCGTGGTACAGGGCGGACGTGTGCTGGGGGTGGTCGTGGTGCGGGTGGCGGCAGAGCCGTTTTTGAGAAATTTCAACGCTGCTTTGCCAGCGCCCTATGGTTTTTTCCTCAGCAACCGGTGGGGCGACTTTCTGGTGCACCCCGATGCGGCTCAGACCTTTGGTTTTGACAGGGGGCAGCGCATACTTATTCAGGAGGCCTTCACCCCCGTGGCGGCCTTGATTGAGGGGCGTGCTGAAGAAGCCGTGCTCAGCCAGCCGGGCACCGATGATGAAGAGGCGCGCGTTTTCTCCTTCGTGCGCATGCCTTTTGGCAGCGAGGGCGAGGGGCGCTTCATGGTGGTGGGCCTCTCGCAGCCCCTGGCCGCCGTGCAGGGCGAGGTGGTGGATTTGGGGCGCAGCATCCTCAAGATTCTGTTGGTGCTTAGCTTGGTGGGTGTGGTTTTGGCCGCTTGGGTCTCGCGTGTTGTCACGCAACCGCTGCAGGCCATGGCAGCGGCCACGCAGGCGTTTTCGCAAGGACGCACGCACAGTGATCTGCCGGTGGAGCGCAAGGATGAAGTCGGTGACCTGGCACGCAGCTTCCGTGAGATGGAGCGGCAGATTGGGCGTCACATCTCCGATCTGAACACCAGCCGCGATGCCATGGCCCATCTGGCGCATCACGATGCGCTGACTGGCTTGCCCAACCGCCGCATGTTTGAGCAGCGCCTCGCGCAGGTGCTGGAGGTATCGCGCCACAGCGGCCGCGACTGTGCCCTGCTGTTTGTGGATCTGGACGACTTCAAGGCCATCAACGATTCGCAGGGGCATGCAGTGGGCGATCTGGTGCTGCAGGCTGTGGCCCGCACCATTGTGGGCGCCGTGCGCCAGATCGATACCGTAGCCCGGCTGGCGGGGGATGAGTTCACCGTGCTGTGTGAGAACGTGGATTCCGAGGAGGCCGCCCTGCAGATCGCTGCCAAGCTGGAGCAGGCCTTTGTGCCACCGCTGGACATCGATGGCCAGCCGTTTCCGGTGCGCGCCAGCATTGGTTTGAGCCTGTTCCCGCGCGATGCCCAGGATGCACACATGTTGCTGGCCAGCGCAGACGCTGCCATGTACCGTGTCAAGCAGGCCCGCCGCAGAAGGGTTTGAGTCAGCCTGGGGCGGTAGGCTATGCCCCAATCACCTTCCTGAATCGACCCATGACCTCTATCTTTGACCAGCATCTGCCCCGCACCGAAGCCAACTTTGCGTCTTTGTCTCCGCTGTCGTTCATCGAGCGCACTGCCGAGGTCTACCCCGACCGCCTGGCCGTTGTGCATGGCGAACTGCGCCAGACCTGGGGTCAGACCTATGCACGCTGCCGCCAGCTGGCCAGTGCCCTGGTGCAGGCGGGTATTGGCAAAAATGACACCGTGGCGGTGATGCTGCCCAACACGCCGCCCATGGTCGAAGCGCACTTTGGCGTACCCATGGCGGGCGCGGTGCTCAACACCCTCAATACCCGCCTCGATCCGGAGGCGATTGCGTTCATGCTTGACCACGGCGAGGCCAAGGCCGTCATCGTGGACCCTGAGTTCACCGGCACCATGGCCAAGGCAATGACACTGCGCACATCCACCGCCCCGCTGCGTGTGATCGAAGTGCAAGACACGCTGTACGGCCCCGCCGTGCAAAGCCTGGGTGGCACCGACTACGAGGCCTTTGTGGCCGCAGGCGACGCAGCTTTTGCCTGGAGCTTGCCGGCCGACGAGTGGGATGCGATAGCGCTCAACTACACCAGCGGCACCACCGGCAACCCCAAGGGCGTGGTCTACCACCACCGGGGCGCGGCCACCAACGCCATCAGCAATGTGCTGGAGTGGGACATGCCCAAACACGCCGTGTACCTGTGGACGTTGCCCATGTTCCATTGCAACGGTTGGTGTTTTCCCTGGACGGTGGCGGCGCGCGCGGGTGTCAACGTGTGTTTGCGCCGAGTCGACGCGCAAGCCATTTTCGACGCCATCCGTAACTACGGCGTCACCCACTACTGCGGCGCGCCCATCGTGCACGGCCTGCTGGTCAACGCGCCCGATGCGATGAAGGCAGGCTTGCCTGCAGGCGTCAAGGCCATGGTGGCGGGCGCGGCACCACCGGCCTCGATGATCGAAGGCATGGAGAAGATGGGGTTCGACCTGACCCACGTCTACGGCCTGACCGAGGTCTACGGCCCCGCCACTGTGTGTGCCAAGCACGAGGCCTGGGACGCGCTCGACATCGGCGAGCGCGCGCGCCTCAACGCCCGCCAGGGCGTGCGCTACCACCTGGAGCGCGACGTGCGCGTGCTCGATCCTGAAACGATGTTGCCCGTGCCGCAGGACGGCGAAACCATGGGCGAGATCATGTTCAAGGGCAACATCGCCATGAAGGGGTATCTCAAGAACCCCAAGGCCACCGAAGAAGCCTTTGCGGGCGGCTGGTTCCACAGCGGCGACTTGGCCGTGCAGTACCCCGATGGCTACATCAAGATCAAGGACCGCAGCAAGGACATCATCATCTCGGGCGGCGAGAACATCTCGTCGATCGAGGTCGAGGACGTGCTCTACCGTCACCCCGACGTCTTGGCTGCTGCCGTGGTGGCCAAACCGGATGCCAAGTGGGGTGAAACGCCCTGTGCCTTTGTCGAGCTGAAGGCCGGTGCGCAGACCACGCCCGAAGACATCGTGGCGCACTGCAAAAAACACCTCGCAGGCTTCAAGGTGCCCCGTGCCGTGGTGTTTGGCGAGTTGCCCAAGACCAGCACCGGCAAGATCCAGAAGTTCGAGTTGCGCAAGTTGGCGGGATCGGCGGCGGCCATCAACGTGTGAAATGCAACGCGAAACCCGCACAGGGCATCTGTCCGAAGCCACATAGCAGGAAGCGCTGTCATGGAGTCCATGTTGTGGGTGGTCGTGCTGGGGGCCGTGGCTGCTGGTTTTGTGCAGGGCCTGTCGGGTTTTGGTTTTGGCATGGTGGCGATGTCTTTCTGGGCCTGGACGCTGGAGCCCCGCCTGGCGGCCGTGCTGACGGTGTGTGGCGCGCTCACGGGCCAATTGGTGGCTGCGGCCACAGTACGGCGGGGTTTTGACCGGGTCCGTTTGCTGCCCTTTGTGCTGGGTGGCCTGGCGGGTATTCCGCTCGGTGTGGTCTTGCTGCCGCGCTTGGACATGGATGCATTCAAGCTGCTGCTGGGCACGCTGCTGGTGCTGTGGTGCCCAGCCATGCTTTTGGCCAGGCAGTTGCCGCGCATCACAAAGGGCGGGCGCGTGGCCGATGCGTTGGTGGGCATGGCCGGTGGGGTGATGGGCGGCCTGGGCGGCTTCACGGGTGTGCTGCCCACCCTGTGGTGCACGCTGCGCGGGCTGGACAAGGATGTGCAGCGGGCCATCATCCAGAACTTCAATCTGGCCATGCTGCTGGTGACTTTTGGCACTTACCTCGCCACGGGTCTTGTCACGCGCGATGCGCTGCCCCTGATGGCCATCGTTGTGCCAGCGATGCTGGTGCCTACGCTGCTGGGAGCGAGGCTGTACCGAGGCATCAGCGAAGTACGTTTTCGCCAGATAGTTTTGGGACTGCTCACGCTGTCGGGCCTCGCGATGCTGGTGGCGAGTGTGCCCAAGGTGCTCGCGCGATTGGTTTAGAAGTTGCTCACAAATAGATAGCTTTCAGCGCTTATGACATAAGCGCTAGGGGCTGTTTTTGCTCAAAGATGGTTCTGCCGGGCTGCGGCTTTCGATTGCGGTACCGCTGAAATAGCAGAATTTTTTGATTGAAGCGCTTGATGGATAAGCGCTGGTTGCTATAAGAATTGAAGCAATTTCCGTGGCGCCGTTTTCTTGCGGATCGCTTGCGCAAAGACCCCAGTGGCGTGCTCAGTCGCGGACGGGGGCGGGACGGCCGTCTTCGACGACAAAACGGGCCAGTGTGGTGACGCTGCTGTCGGCGCGCAAAGGGTCATCGAGCACGCGCAGGGTGGTGGTCCAGCGCCTGGGTGTGATGTGGGCCAGACCATAGCCACGTTGGTCGCAGCGGGCCAGCAGCACGTGCGGGTTGTGCCGGGCGATGGCGTCTACCTTGTCTTGTGTGGTGCCCGAGCGCGAGCTGATGGAGGTACCACAGAACTCGCTGGCCACCACGGGCGACTCGGCGTGCTGTGGATCGGCATGCACCCGGCACACGTAGTTTTGGTGGATGTCGCCGCCCAGCAGCACGGTGTTGCGCGGAGCGTGCTGGGCCACGGCCTGCAGCAGGCGTGCGCGGGCGGTGGGGTAGCCGTCCCAGCTGTCGGTGGCGGTGACGCCCGACGGGTAGTGGCGCGGCGAAAACAGGGTCTGCTGCGCCAGGATGCTCCAGCGGGTGGTGTTTTTGGCGTGTGCGTCTTCGGCCAGGCCCGCGTCAAGCCACCCCTCTTGCGCTGCGCCCAGCAGCGTGCGGGCTGGGCTGGCCAAGTCGGCGCACTCTGCGGCGCGCACGGCACCCGCGCTGGCGGATTGGGGCGTGCGGCAGGCTTGCCAGCTGCGGTATTGGCGGTTGTCCAGCAAGTGGATGTGCGCCAGGCGCCCCCAGCGCAGGCGGCGGTACACCTGCAAGGCATCCCAGCGCCTGCCGGGGGCGGGTTGGTTCAGGCTGGCGGCGCGCAGGGGCATGTTTTCGTAAAAAGCCTGCCAGGCGGCGCCGCGCAGGGCCAGGAAGTTGGCGTCGTCGCCCCGGCCAGCGTTGGCGGCATAGTCGTTCTGCACCTCGTGGTCATCCCAGGTCACGGCCCAGGGGCAGGCGGCATGGGCGGCTTGCAGGGCCGGGTCGCTTTTGTGCAGGGCATACCGGTCGCGGTAGTCGGCCAGTGTGGAGGCCAGGCGCAGGCTGTGGGTGCGCGCCAGGTCGGTGGTGTTTTTGGGTGTGGCGTATTCGTAGATGTAGTCGCCAAGGAACAGCACCAGATCGGGCTGGTCTGCCACCAAGTGGCGCCAGGCGGCGTAGTGGCCGTGTTCCCACCGCTGGCATGAGGCAAAGGCCACGCGCAGCGCATCCGGCAGGTCACCGGAGGCTGGTGCAGTGCGTGTTCTGCCGATGGTGCTGACGGCATCGCCCAGCATAAAGCGATAGTGGTACCAGCGGCCGGGTGCCAGGCCACGCGGTTCTGCATGCACGCTGTGGCCCAGTTGCGGCAGCGCGGTGGCTTCGCCCTTTTGCACGATCTGCGCAAAACGCGCATCGTGCGCAACCTCCCAGCGCACCGTGTGAGGCGCCTGCATCTGCGCCGGGTCAGTCAGCAGCAGCCGCGTCCACAGCACCACGCCGTCCGGAGTCGGGTCTCCACTGGCCACCCCTAGGGTGAACGGGTGGGACTGCAGTGACGGCGGGTTGCTCCACGCCCAGCGGGGCAGGGTGGTGGCAGCGGCGATCCAGGCGGCATGCCGCAGAAAGGACCGTCTTTGCTCATTGGTCATTGGTCATTGCAGGATGCTGCTTCAGTGCGCTGCGCCCAAAACTGACACGGCTCAAGCCAGTGGTCGCCGCGCAAGTGCCGCCAGTTCACGGTATGGGCGCTGGTGGGCTCCCCCTCTGGGGGAAGGCGCCGAAGGCGACACAAGGGGGCTTCCTGTCATGCCGCCATGACGCGGTTTTTCCCGGATCGCTTGGCCAGGTACATGGCTTCGTCGGCGCGCCGGATGGCATCTGTGCTGCTTTCACTGTCCGCCAATTGGGCCACGCCAGCGCTGAACGTGATGAGCACCTTCTCGGAGCCTTGCAGGAAGAAGCGGGTTGTCAGTTCGCGTTGGAGTCTGGTCATGGCGGCGACGCCGTTCTCGACGTTGGTGTCCGGCAGTACAAGCACAAACTCTTCACCCCCGTAACGGGCCAGCAGATCCTGCGGCCGCATGACTTCGCGTGTGACTTGGGCCAGATGGACCAGGGCCGCGTCCCCGCCCGAGTGGCCCAGGCGGTCGTTGATGGTTTTGAAGTTGTCCACGTCCAGCAGGGCCATACACAGTGATGAGCCCAGTCGGCGTGCGCGTGCGATCTCGCGCTCCATGGCTTCGTCCAGACCCTTGCGGTTGAGCGAGCCGGTCAGGGGGTCGTGACGGGCCTGAGCGCTGGCACGGTCCAGTTCTTCCTGTAGTTTGGCGACTTCGGCGCGTTTGGCTTCGGTGCGCTCCCGCAGGTCATGAAGCTCGTCGTGTGCCACTCGGCTGTCCAGCGCCATGGCGCGGGTGGCGCTCATGACCTCTTGCAGCAGCGGGGCGATGTCTTCCAGCGTATTGGCTTTGCCGATGAGGTCTGCGCACCGTTCCATCGTGCCCTGGTAAGAGGTGCTGGACGCCGTGATTTTGGCCAGCCGTTCGATGAAGGTGGACAGCATGTCCTTCATCTGTTCCTGGGCTTCGAGCGTGCGGGCCTTGGCTTCGGTTTGCTTGAAGATCACATCCTTGAGCCGTCGTTGCACGTCATCGAGCCGACGCAAGGTGAGCGGCGGTGTCGAGGCCACCATCAGCGCCTCGGCCTGGCCATGCAGCCACCGGTCATCCACGCTGAGCACGGCTATGTTTTCGAACACCATGTGCAGCAACTCCAGCAGGCTCGTGCGGATGGCGGCCTGATCTTCGGTGGCAAACGACAGGCGGTAAGTGAAGTTGCCCAGCATGAGCTGGGTGGTGGCAACGAGGGGGGCGGGTTCTCTCAGGAAGGTGATGAGCTGCTGCGCCATGCCGATGACACGGGCGTCGTCTTCCCCCAGTGCAGGCAGCGTGTTGTCAATGAGCCGGGCGAGGGTCTCCGCGAATTCGGGGGGCAGATCACCCAACGCTGTGGGCGCATCGGCGGTCTCGATGGGTTTGGAGGCTGCGGCGGGGTTGAGCCCCAGGTTGGCATAACCGACCATGACGCTTTGCAGCGAGGTCCAGTCTTTGGTAATGATGGCCCGTTCGAACTGCCCCAGCAACCGTTTCTGGGCGGGCGTTTGGCCAGGCAGTACCCTCTGGATGCTGCTCAGCGGACCTTCGGGGAAGGGTTGGGGGCTGCGACTGCCCGCGATTTCGTCGTAAAGCGCGAGGTAGTTGTCAGGGGTGGGCGGGAGCCGACGCGCTGCCAGTTGTTTGAGCGTTTCGCGCGCTATCTCGGAGGGTGGTCGGTCGGCCATGTAAGGGCACCAGTGTCAAAGGGCAGGGATGCTCAAGTGTGACACAGCGGGCGGCTTTTTTGTGCAGGGCCGCCCGGCCTGCCGGTGGGTTGCTTAGTTCACCATCACGAGTTTGCCCATCACGCCGCGCGAGCCCATGTGGGCGTAGGCGGCGGGCAGCTCGGCCATGGGCATGGTGCGGTCGATCACGGGTTTGATCTTGCCTTGGGCGTACCACTGGGCCAGTTCTCCCATCATCGCGGCGTTGGCCTTGGGCTCACGTTTGGCGAAGTCGCCCCAGAAGACACCCACGATGGACGCGCCTTTGAGTAACGCCAGGTTGAATGGCAGTGCGGGGATAGGGCCGGACGCAAAACCCACCACCAGATATCGCCCGCGCCAGGCGATGGAGCGGAAGGCGGGCTCGGCAAAGTCACCGCCCACCGGGTCATAAATCACGTCCGGGCCCTTGCCGTCCGTTAGGGCCTTGATTGCATCGCGCAGGTTGTCCTTGCTGTAGTTGATGGTGGCATCGGCTCCGATGGAGGTGCACAGCGCACATTTTTCGTCGCTGGAGGCCGCAGCAATCACACGCGCACCCATGGCCTTGGCAATCTGGATGGCTGCCGTGCCCACGCCGCCCGCAGCGCCCAGCACCAGCACCGTTTCGCCAGCCTTGAGCTGTGCGCGGTCCACCAGTGCGTGGTGTGAGGTGGCGTAGATCATGATGAATGCGGCGGCATCCACGTGCGAGAAACCGTCTGGCAGGGGCATGCACAAAGCGGCAGGCGCGATGGTGTGAGTGCCAAATCCCCCGGTGCCCGACAGGCACGCCACGTTTTGCCCCGCTTTGAGGTGCGTGACGCCATCACCCACTGCGGTGACCACGCCGGCATATTCTGAGCCCGGCACAAAAGGCAGTGGGGGCTTCATCTGGTACTTGTTTTGCACGATGAGCAGGTCAGGGAAATTCAGACTCGCGGCCTTGATCTCGATAAGCACTTCACCGGCCTTGGGGGCGGGTGTGGGCAATTCGGTCCAGTTGAGGGCGTCAACGCCGGTTGGGTTGGTGCAGAGCCAAGCGTGCATGGGAGTCTCCTGTCTGTTTTCGATGATGGGCCGCATGATAGGGGGGGCTTGTGGGGGCTTGATGTCCCAAGAGCGACGAGCGCCCGACGGGCCTTGCCAGGGAAAGCATCGTGCCGTCATCGGGGAGGGTGATGCCATGCCCCACCTACAATCCGTTGCAATCCCCCTCATCGCGACCATGAAGATTCTGATTTCCAACGACGACGGCTACCAGGCCCCTGGCATCGTGGCTTTGCATGATGCGCTCAAGACCCTCGAGGGTGTGGAGGTGGAGGTTGTCGCGCCTGAGCACAACAACAGCGCCAAGTCGAACGCGCTCACCCTGCATTCGCCGTTGTACGTCCATACGGCCTTCAACGGGTTTCGCTATGTGAACGGAACGCCAGCAGACTGTGTGCACATCGCGCTCACCGGGCTGCTGGGCTACCGGCCTGATCTGGTGGTGTCTGGCATCAACAACGGTGCCAACATGGGCGATGACACCATCTATTCGGGCACGGTAGGGGCGGCCATGGAAGGGTATCTGTTCGGCGTTCCCGCCATCGCGTTTTCTCAGGTGGACAAGGGTTGGGGCGAGTTGGAGGCTGCTGCTGCCAAGGCCCGCGAGATCGTGGCGCAGATGCGGGCCCAGAATCTGGTGAGCGAAACGCCCTGGCTGCTGAATGTGAACATTCCCAATATGCCCCTTGACGTATTGAAACCCATCAAGCTGTGCCGCCTGGGGCGTCGTCATTCGGCAGAGCGCGTCATCGTGCAGGAAAGCCCCCGTGGTGAGGCAATGTATTGGATTGGTGGGGCAGGGGCTGCCAAGGATGATGCGGAAGGGACTGACTTTCATGCCACGGCACAAGGTCATGTGTCCATCACGCCGCTCAAGGTAGATCTGACCGACCACGACAACCTCGGCTATTGGGCGCAGACGGCGTCTCGTTTGGTGGCGGGGGCGGCTGCCTCCTCTGGGGTGTGATGCAGCGCCGCCCAGGATTTCCGGCCAGACTACCGGGATCAGACAACGCTGCCGCTGGCAAGACCGCTGCGCAGGCATCGGCGGCGCGAAAGTCCATGGCTGCTGCCCCGGTGGGTGTGGGGCTGGACTCTTCTGCCATCAGGGCCCGCATGGTGCAAAAGCTGGCGGCAGGAGGGGTTACTTCTGCGTCGGTGCTGCAGGCGATGGGGGTTGTGGAGCGCCATCGTTTTGTAGACAGTGCGCTGGTCAATCAGGCCTACGAGGACACCAGTCTGCCCATCGGACTGGGGCAGACCATCTCCAAACCCAATGTGGTGGCGCGCATGTGCGAGTTGTTGCTGGGTGCCGAGGGGGCTCGTGTTGGTGGCCTGGGGCGTGTTCTCGAAATCGGCACAGGCTGTGGCTATCAGGCTGCGGTATTGAGCCTATTGGCGAAAGAGGTTTACACGCTGGAGCGGTTGCGCGGTTTGCACGACAAGGCGCGCAACAATCTTCGCCCCTTCCGACTGGCCAATGTTCATCTGTTGTTTGGCGATGGCATGTTGGGGTATGCCAAAGGCGCCCCTTACGCTGCAATCATTGCGGCAGCAGGCGGCGACGCCGTTCCTCAGGCCTGGTGTGACCAATTGGCCATCGGCGGGCGCCTGGTGGCGCCTATGGCGCTGGCCGGCGGGCAGCAGATGTTGCTTGTGATCGACAAAACCCCGCACGGATTGAAACAAAACGTGCTCGAACCTGTTCATTTTGTCCCTCTAAAATCGGGGATTGCGTAAAGGGAATTGCTTATGTTCGTATCGCGTGGTCTTGTGGTGGGGTTTACCGTGGCAGTGGCGGGGCTGGTGCTCTCCGGCTGTGGCACCCGCATGAACAAGGCTCCTGTGGAAGATCGGGGCACATCCTCATCCTCTTCGCCTGCATCGGCGGCACAACCCGGGGTGGTGGTCGGCTCCCCGATCAAGCCGTTGCCAGGGGCTGAAAATGCGGGCAAACCGGGCTACTACACCGTCAAGCCTGGGGATACCCTGATTCGCATCGGCCTGGAGTCAGGCCAGAGCTGGAAGGATATTGCCCGCTGGAACAACCTGGAAAACGCCAATTTGATCGAGGTGGGTCAGGTCCTGCGGGTTGCTCCACCCTCGGCCGCTGCGACCGCAGTGGCTTCGGACAGTGGCGTTGTAACGAGGCCAGTGACTTCCTCGACCGTGGCACCTGCAAGCAGCCCGGCTTCTGCCGCCAGCGCCTCTAAATCGGGGGCGTCCTCCGCACCAGGCACTGTGGTGGCGGTGGCTCCTGCCACGCCATCGCCTGCAGCAGCGCCCGCTGGCGACGACGATATGGCGTTCATCTGGCCGGCCCCAGGTTCGCTGATTGCTGGTTTTGACGAGGCACGCAACAAGGGTTACGACATTGCAGGCAAGGCGGGCGAGCCTATCCTGGCTGCAGCGGATGGTCGTGTCGTTTATGCGGGTGCAGGGTTGCGGGGGTATGGCAATCTGGTCATCCTCAAGCACAACAATACGTTCCTTACGGCCTATGCCCACAACCAGGCGTTGCTGGTCAAGGAGGATCAGGCCGTGCGCAAGGGGCAGAAGATCGCTGAGATGGGTAGCACCGATGCGGACCGCGTCAAGCTCCACTTTGAGATCCGGCGCCAGGGCAAGCCCGTGGATCCATCGCGCTACCTGCCCGCCCGTTGAACCCGATGGTGGCCGGCTCGCCGCAAGGCATTGCTCTTGGCTCAGGGGTTTCTGTGGAGATGAGCGATGACCTTCTGGTGGATGAGTCGGAGGCGCTTGTTGGTGTAGACAGCGAACTGCGCTCCATGGTCGTGGGGGTGGCGCAACATGCCGCTCGTCTGGACAAGGCGCTGGCGGATCTTGTTCCCGAGTTCTCTCGCAGTTATCTGCAGCAATTGCTTGTGCAGGGGCTTGTCAGCCTCAATGGCAAGCCGACTTCCAAGGCATCGGCCCGCGTCAAGGCCGGCGACCAGTTGGTCCTGGAGATGCGGCCCACCTTGCAGAGTCAGGCCTTTCGGCCCGAGTCCATGGTCATTGACGTGGTGTACGAGGACGCCCACCTGCTGGTGGTGAACAAACCGGCTGGATTGGTCGTTCATCCGGCGCCAGGCAACTGGAGTGGGACCTTGCTTAACGGCTTGCTCGCGCGAGATGAAAAGGCGCTGCTGGTTCCGCGTGCTGGCATTGTTCACCGACTTGACAAGGACACCAGTGGCCTCATGGTTGTGGCCCGAGACCGCGCCACGATGGATGCATTGGTCACTTTGATTGCCGAGCGCAAAGTCAAGCGACAGTACGTTGCCATGGCGCATGGTGGCTGGACGGGGCCCAAAAGCCGCTCGGTGGAAGCTCCTATCGGAAGGGATCCCCGCAACCGGCTCCGAATGGCTGTTGTGGATCTCGCTCTGCATGCGGGAAAGTCCGCACGGACCGACGTGTTGTGCTTGGAGGCCAGCGAGCATGGGTGCTGGGTGCAGTGCACCTTGCACACGGGGCGTACACACCAGATTCGGGTGCATATGGCCTCGTTGAGGCACCCTTTGGTCGGAGACAGTTTATATGGCGGAGCCCCGCTTGGGGGCATGCAACGCCAGGCGCTGCATGCTTACCGACTGGCGTTCGTGCATCCGATGACGGGAAACGCGCTGGAGTTTCATGCGCCGGTGCCTGGGGATATGCGGCAGGCACTGTCTTTTTGGGGGCTGGGCTACAATGCGCCCTGACGGCCAAATCGGCCTCTAGCCCGAAGACGGAGTCCCGCCGGGCTCTTGCGTCGCGCCAGCGTCCTTGCACAGCGCGCCATTGATTGCCCCCTGCTGTTGATGTGACACCCGTTGCAACGCGTGGCACTTTTCCAGGAATCGCTGAACCATGAACACGGTGGATGCCAAAAGGGTCCTCGAAACTGCGTTGATTTGCGCGCAGCAGCCAGTGCCTTTGCGCGAACTGCGGGTGCTTTTTAACGATGCGTTGGGCTCTGATACGCTGAAAATTTTGCTGCAAGAGTTGCAGCTTGACTGGGCACAGCGTGGAGTGGAGCTGGTCCCGGTGGCCACCGGTTGGCGTTTTCAAAGCCGCCCTGAGATGCGTGAATACCTTGACCGGCTGCATCCTGAGAAACCTCCGCGTTATACGCGGGCAACCATGGAAACCTTGGCCATCATTGCCTACCGCCAGCCGGTGACGCGTGGTGATATTGAGGACATTCGAGGAGTAACGGTCAATAGTCTGATCATCAAACAATTGGAAGATCGGGGCTGGGTGGAGGTCATCGGGCACAGGGAAACCGTAGGACGCCCTGCGCTGTTTGCAACCACCCGCCAGTTTTTGGATGACATGGGCTTGCAGTCCCTCGATCAATTGCCGGTGCTTGATGATCCTTCGGGCAATGTGAATGTGTTGGAAGCCATGGCAGCTGCCGCCCAGGGCTCGATTGAGACGGAGCCTGTGTTGGCGGCGGGTGTGCCTGAGGCAGAGGTGCACCAAGCCCTTACCCCTCTATTGGACCGCGTTGATGCGCCGCCAATGGATGATTTTTTTCAGACAACGGAGATTGATCTCCGTGATGACCATGCTGATACCCCGGGTGGTATTCAGGGAAACATTTGATGAACGATACGACCCCCGAAAATCCGGACGCAGTGCCGGTGGCTGATGTCGCTGACACGGCCTCGGCTACCAAGAAGCCCGCAGCCAAGCGTGCGCCGCGCAAGAAGGCCTTGCCTGCTGCTGAGGCGGCACCGGTGAGTTCCTCCGATGCGGTCGTCGCAGCCGAAGGGGTCCATGAATCGTCCGTTGAGATGCCGCTGGCCGTTGATGTTGTGGTAAAAGCCGTGCCAATGGCCGTCGCGGCGGGGGCTTCCGATGTCGGGAGCGCTGCCCCACAAGAAGCGCGCAGGAATCACGGCGAGCCACAGAGTCGCCAGCCGCGTCCGCAAGGCGCTGGTCGCGACAAGCGTAAGGCAGCGTCGGCGGTGGATGGTTACCAATTTGAAGATGTGGTCTCTGGCCGCTTTGATGAGGATGATGCGTCGGCAGAAGCAGTTCCTGCAAAGCGGGTCTTGTTGCCGCAGGTTGAAACGCCCAAGCTCCACAAGGTGCTGGCTCAGGCGGGGCTTGGCTCGCGACTGGAAATGGAGCAATTGATTCTGGAGGGGCGTATCTCCGTGAACAACGAGCCCGCCCATATCGGCCAGCGCATCCAGTTCGGAGATCAGGTCAAGGTCAATGGCAGGCCCATTCGCTATCGCATTGACCCGCCTCCGGCACGCGTTATTGCGTACCACAAGCCTGTGGGTGAAGTGGTGACCCATGACGACCCCCAAAACAGACCGACTGTTTTTCGCAAGCTGCCTCGGCTGATGCAGGGCAAATGGCAGTCTGTGGGGCGTCTGGATTTGAATACCGAAGGTTTGCTGCTGTTTACCAGTTCGGGTGAATTGGCCAACAAACTCATGCATCCCCGTTTCGGCCTGGAGCGTGAATACGCGGTGCGTGTGCTGGGTGCGCTCAGTAACGAGGAAAAGCAGAAGCTGCTGGATGGCGTGCGCCTGGATGACGGCATGGCGTCGTTTGGCTCTATCGAAGATGGGGGTGGTGAAGGTTCCAATTGTTGGTACAGGGTCACCATTTCTGAAGGGCGCAACCGCGAGGTGCGGCGCATGCTGGAATCTGTGGGCCATGCGGTGAGTCGCCTGATCCGTATCCGTTACGGCGCGATGGTGCTTCCCCGGGGGTTGAAGCGAGGTGCCTGGATGGAGTTGGATGAAAGCGATATCCGCGCTCTGGTTCAGGCGGCGGGTGCCGCTCGTCCCGAGGCGGCCGAAGGGCGCGCGGAGGCTGGGGTTGGTGAGCGCAGTGGCAGTGGCTATCGGAACAAGGGCCGCGGGGGGCTTCGCGGTGGTGATGGGCCGCGTCGCGATATGTCTCAGGGCGGTGGCGCTCGTGGTCAGCAACCTCGTCGTGATGGCGGGGGGCAAGGGCAGGGCGTGCGTGGCAACAAGGCCGATAGTGGTGATCGTCAGCGCGGTGGCTCCCAGCCCGATCCGATGAAAACGTCCGTTGGCTATATCGGCATGGACAGCCTTTCAAGGCAGCGGCAAGACAAACGCCGTCCGGGTGGCGGTGGTCCCCGGCGTGGCGGCGGGCGTTGAGTCTGTGCAGGGCTTCCACGGTTAGAATCGAGGGCTTTGTCCGATGGGCAAACGAATCACAGCAACATTCATTCAGGAATATCAAAATGGCTATCGAACGCACTCTCTCTATCATCAAGCCCGACGCAGTGGCCAAGAATGTCATCGGTCAGATCTACGCGCGTTTTGAAGCCGCTGGCCTCAAGGTGGTGGCTGCACGCATGGCCCATCTGTCGCGCCTGGAAGCTGAGCAGTTCTACGCTGTGCACAAGGCGCGTCCATTCTTCAAGGATCTGGTGGACTTCATGATCTCGGGTCCCGTGATGATTCAAGCCCTGGAAGGCGAGAACGCGATTCTGAAGAACCGCGAACTGATGGGCGCCACGGACCCCAAGAAGGCAGAAGCAGGCACCATTCGCGCTGATTTCGCTGACAGCATCGATGCCAATGCGGTGCACGGTTCGGATGCCGCCGAGACGGCCGCTGCGGAAGTGGCTTTCTTCTTCCCCGGTCTGAACATTTTCTCGCGCTGATATGGTGGCTCCCATGCCTGTTCCCGCAACCGTGGGATGTCTGCGCCATGGGGGCAGTTGTGTCCGGCCCACTGGGAGGTCGGCGCAATGACGACCAATTTGCTGGAGTTTGATCTCGACGGCCTTGCGGCCTTTTGTGAGCAGCTGGGTGAAAAGCGCTTTCGCGCGACCCAACTGTTCCGCTGGATTCATCAGCGTGGTGCGAGCAACTTCGACGCCATGAGCGATCTGGCCAAGGCTTTGCGTGGCAAGCTCAATGGGTGTGCGAAGGTGGAGGCCCTGCCGGTTGTCTCTGAGCATGTCTCCTCGGATGGCACGGTGAAGTGGTTGTTTGATGTGGGGGATGGCAATGCGGTCGAGGCCGTGTTCATCCCCGAGGATGACCGTGGAACGCTGTGTGTGTCATCGCAAGCGGGGTGCGCGGTGGGGTGCCGTTTTTGCTCCACGGGGCATCAGGGTTTCAGCCGAAATTTGACCACCGGCGAGATACTGGCTCAGTTGTGGTTTGCCGAGCACACCCTTCGGCAGCGCTTTAATACTGAAGAGCGCGTGATCTCCAACGTGGTCATGATGGGAATGGGCGAGCCGCTGCAGAACTACGCGGCGCTGGTGCCGGCCTTGCGTGTGATGTTGGACGACCACGGGTATGGGCTCTCGCGGCGGCGTGTGACGGTCTCTACGTCGGGTGTCGTGCCCATGATGGACCGTCTTTCCCAAGACTGCCCGGTCGCTTTGGCGGTTTCTTTGCACGCTCCGAACGACCCATTGCGTGACAATTTGGTGCCGCTCAATCGCAAGTACCCGATTCAGGAGTTGCTGGAGGCCTGCAGCCGCTACTTGGCTCATGCGCCTCGCGACTTCATCACATTCGAGTATTGCATGCTGGATGGCGTCAATGACCAAATGGAGCACGCGCAGCAGCTTGTCGAATTGGTCAAGCGTTCCGGGGTCCGTTGCAAATTCAACCTGATTCCCTTCAATCCTTTTCCCGCATCAGGGCTCTTGCGGTCGGCGCAAAATCAGGTTGCTGCTTTTGCGAAGGCTTTGAGCGATGCCGGGATTGTCACGACGGTGCGAAAGACCCGGGGTGATGATATCGATGCGGCCTGTGGTCAGTTGGCTGGCGATGTCAAAGACCGAACCCGTGCCGCTGAGCGCATGGCAAAGCAGCGCACAATCGTGCTCAAACCGGTGACTTGATCAGGCGATCGGCAAACTTCAAGGAGGCTCTACATGGTGGGATTGGTTGGACGCTGGCAGCATTTCGGCCGCTGGACATTCGCGACATGTAGTGCGGTGGTATGCCTCGTGGCGCTTCAGGGGTGCGCGACAACCAACAATATGGCCGCCGTCAGTGATGCGGATGCCGGTTTGGTGACGCCCTCCGATGAGCCTGAAACACGGCGCCGCGCCCGCATTCGCCTGGAGCTTGCGGCGAACTATTTCGAGATGGGGCAGACCACCGTGGCCTTGGATGAGGTCAAACAGGCGCTTGCTGCAGACCCCAGCTATGCCGACGCTCTCAACCTGCGTGGATTGATTTATATGCGGTTGAATGATTATCCGCAGGCCGAAGACAGTTTTCGCCGCGCATTGGCGTTGCGGGGCAACGATTCCAATTTGCTTCACAATTATGGCTGGTTGTTGTGCCAGCAACAAAAGTATGCGGATGCGGATCAATTTTTTGGTCGGGCGATTGCCAATCCTGCGTATACCGCCCGCGGCAAGACGCTGATGGCGCGGGGGCTTTGCCAGTCAGGGGCCGGTCAATTTGCAGAAGCTGAGCAGTCGTTTCTCAAGGCCTATGAAATGGACGCGGCCAATCCGGTGGTGGGTTACCACCTTGCGGCCCTGTTGCTGCGGCGCAATGAGCTGACCCGGTCGCAGTTCTATATTCGGCGCCTCAATAATGGCGAGTATGCCAACTCCGAGTCGTTGTGGCTGGGTATTAAGGTGGAGCGCGCTTTGGGTGACTCTGTGGCCATGAGGCAACTGGCGGGCCAGTTGCGCAAGCGATTCCCGGATTCGCGGGAATTAGGTGCTTACGAACGCGGGGCTTTCAATGAGTGAGGTTGTGGAGAGTGGTGGTGGTTTGACGGCGGGTGGGTTGCTCCGAGAGGCCCGTTTGGCATCCGGATTGCACATCGCAGCGCTGGCAGTGGCGCTGAAGGTGCCTGTCAACAAGCTGGAGGCTTTGGAGGCAGACAACTTTACGGTGCTGCCTGACACCGTGTTTGTGCGCGCCTTGGCGTCCAGTGTGTGCCGGACTCTCAAGATCGACCCCGTTCCCATTTTGTCGCTACTGCCGCAAAGCCCTAGTCCACGCTTGTCTGCTGACAGTGCGGGGATCAATGCCCCGGTCAAGGGCCGCGTGGGCAAGTCTTCCGTGTCCTCGGCTTCATTTTCCGGCGGAGGGGCTGTCTCCCGGCCCGTGGCATGGGTTGTTCTCGCTCTGCTTGTGGGGGCGCTGATTCTGTATTTCTTTCCTCGACATGAAGAGGGTTCTACCTTGTCTGAGGTAGTGGCGGTCATGCCTCCCGATGCCGTATCGGTAGAGGTGCCCGCTTCTACCGCTGCGGCAGAGCGTCCCGCAGAGACCCATATGGGGGGCTTGCCGGCAACAACAGCCACGGTTGCTGCAACGGCCACCGTTGTTACGCCGGCAGTGGCGCCGGCGTCGGTTGCCCTGGTCCCGGCATCGGTGCCTGCCGTGTTGACAGGTGCGGATGTGGCTGCTGACGCATTGACGGGCACACTGGTATTGCGCGCACGCAGTGCATCATGGGTTCAGGTAAAAGACGCTACGGGTGCTCTGGCTTTGCAGCGCAGTTTGGCGGCGGGGGAGTCTGTATCGGTGTCGGCCCCCACCCCACTGGCTGTTGTTGTGGGGCGCGCAGATGCGACGGAGGTGATTGTTCGTGGCAAACCGTTCGATCTGACCGCCGTATCGCGTGAAAACGTCGCTCGTTTCGAGGTGAAGTAGTGCAGAACCCTTTGCGTGATTTTGGCCCCGTTGCGGTCGCTGCTCCTTTGCCCCGTCGTTCACGCCAGGCAAAGATTACTTGGGGCTCCCGGATTGTCACCGTGGGTGGTGATGCTCCAGTGCGGGTGCAGTCCATGACGAATACGGACACAGTGGATGTTATCGGTACAGCGATTCAAGTCAAGGAACTGGCCCAGGCAGGCTCTGAGTTTGTCCGCATCACCGTCAATACCCCGGAGGCGGCAGCCGCAGTGCCCCATATCCGCGAACAGCTGGACAGGATGGGTGAGAGCGTGCCGCTGGTGGGGGATTTCCACTACAACGGCCACCGCCTTCTCACGGATTTCCCGGACTGTGCGCAGACGCTCTCCAAGTACCGTATCAACCCGGGCAATGTTGGTAAGGGCGACAAGCGCGACAGGCAGTTCGGCCAGATGATCGATGCCGCCATGCGCTGGGACAAGGCAGTGCGTATTGGTGTGAATTGGGGCAGCCTGGACCAGGAGCTGCTTGCCAGTCTGATGGATGAAAATAGCCGGCGCGCACAACCCTGGGAGGCGCGGCAGGTGATGTACGAGGCGCTGATTACCTCCGCCATTGAGTCTGCTCGGCAAGCCGAAGGCATGGGTTTGAATGGCGATCAGATCATCCTCTCGTGCAAAGTCAGCGGCGTGCAGGACCTGATTGCTGTCTACCGGGCACTCGCGCGCCGTTGTGACTATGCGTTGCATCTGGGGCTGACCGAGGCAGGTATGGGCACCAAGGGTACTGTGGCATCCAGCACGGCGCTGGGGGTCCTGCTTCAGGAGGGAATTGGCGACACCATTCGTGTCTCGCTCACCCCCCAACCCGGCGAAGCGCGTACGCAGGAGGTGGTGGTTGCCTCTGAAATTCTGCAGTCGCTGGGTCTGCGTGTGTTCGTTCCCAGTGTCACCGCTTGCCCGGGCTGCGGGCGCACCACGAGCACCACGTTCCAGGAGTTGGCCAAGCAGATTGATGACTACTTGCGCGCGCAAATGCCTGTTTGGCGTGTGCGCTACCCGGGTGTGGAAGGCATGAAGGTGGCTGTGATGGGCTGCATCGTCAATGGCCCCGGTGAGAGCAAACATGCCGACATTGGCATTAGCCTGCCTGGTACAGGCGAGGCCCCGGCCGCTCCTGTGTTTATTGACGGCGAAAAGGCCCTGACCCTGCGCGGTGAACGCATTGCCGATGAGTTCCATGCCATCGTCGAGCAGTACGTCGAGCGGCGCTACGGGCGACATTGATTTGCTACTAAAATGATAGCTTTTGGCGCATGATTTATGGGCGCCAGAGCCCATTTTCATTCAAAAATTCAGGAAAATATCGTAGTGAGTAAAGTGCAGAAGCTGAGCGCCGTCAAAGGCATGAACGACATCCTGCCCGCCTCGGTGCCTCGCACCGAAAAGCTGCCGACCTCCGCGCGCTGGCAGTGGTTCGAGGTGGCGGTGCGCAAGGTGCTTGCCCGCTATGGATACCAGTACATGCTGACACCCATCGTAGAGCCCACGGCGCTGTTCGTGCGCGGGTTGGGCGAGGTGACGGATATCGTCGAAAAGGAGATGTACTCCTTTACCGATTCGATGAACGGCGACAAACTTACTTTGCGCCCCGAGGCCACAGCGGGCATCGTGCGTGCTGTGGTTGAGCACAACGCGCTGTACAACGGCCCGCTGCGTGTGTGGACGCATGGCCCTATGTTCCGCCATGAGCGTCCGCAAAAAGGGCGTTATCGCCAGTTCCACCAGCTGGATGTGGAGGCGTTGGGCTTCGCCGGGCCGGACGTGGATGCGGAAATCATCCTGGTTGCCCGCGCCCTGTGGCGCGAACTGGGCCTGATTGAAGGACAGCATGTGCGGCTGGAAATCAACAGCCTGGGCCAGAGCGCTGAACGCCGCGAGCACCGGGATGCTCTGATCCGATATTTCGAGCAGCACCAAGCACAGCTCGACGAAGAAGCGCGCCGCCGTTTGCACAGCAATCCGCTCCGCATACTGGACAGCAAGAATCCAGCAATGCAGGCGTTGATCGAAGCTGCGCCGAAATTGATGGACTTCCTGGGCGAGGCCTCGCTTGCTCACTTCGATGCCGTGCGGGCTGCGCTGGAAGCCGTGGGCTTGGAATATCGCGTGAATCCGCGCCTGGTGCGTGGTATGGACTACTACAACCTGACGGTGTTTGAGTGGGTGACCGATCAACTGGGTTCGCAAGGCACGGTGTGCGGCGGCGGGCGCTATGACGGACTGATCGAGCAACTCGGCGGCAAGAGTGCGCCTGCCGTGGGCTTTGGTTTGGGGATAGAGCGTTTGCTGTTGCTGGCCGACGAACTCAATCTGCCCATGCCTTCGGCGGCGGTGGATGCCTATGCCATCGTGCCTCCCGGCACTCCGCTGCCCCCTGTCATTGCATTGCTGGAGACACTGCGCACTGCGGGGCTGAGTGTGGTGCAGCATGCGGGCGGTGCAGAAGGCTTGGGCAGCATGAAATCCCAATTCAAAAAGGCCGATGCCAGCGGCGCGCGCCATGCACTCATCTTCGGCGAAGATGAACTTGCACGCGGTCAAGTCACCGTCAAGGCCTTGCGCGATGGCAGCGGCGCGCAGGTGGAGCACTCCCTGGCCGATGCGGCGCAATGGGCCGCCACCCTACAATCCAACGCTTAATTAGAACAGCTGACCTCTATGGCCAACCATCTCGATCTCGAA
Source organism: Acidovorax sp. 69 (assembly GCF_002797445.1). Classification (NCBI taxonomy): domain Bacteria; kingdom Pseudomonadati; phylum Pseudomonadota; class Betaproteobacteria; order Burkholderiales; family Comamonadaceae; genus Acidovorax; species Acidovorax sp. 69. The sequence goes on from NZ_PGEP01000001.1 coordinate 1,909,062, forward strand.
GAACAAGAGCAGCTTGACCAGCTCAAGCATTTCTGGAACACCTGGGGCACGCTCATCAGCTCAGTGCTGATTGTGGTGGCGGGCTCCGCTGCCGCCTGGAACGGTTATCAGTATTGGCAAAACAGACAGGCAACTCAAGCTGCTGCACTTTTCGATGCCGTGGACGTGGCCGCGCGATCGGGTGACAAATCGCGCATGGAGCAGGCATTTGGTGATTTGAAATCCAAGTATGCAAGTACCACGCAGGCCGGCCAGGCGGGCCTGGCTTTCGCCAAGTCCCTGCAGGATGCCGGCAATGCCGATGGCGCCAAGGAAGCGCTGGTTTGGGTGGCTGAGCAGGCTGGGGACGAGGGGCTCAAGGCATTGGCCCGGTTGCGTCTGGCCAGCGTGCTGATGGACCAGAAAAACTACGATGAGGCGCTCAAGCAGGTTTCTGGCAGTTTCCCTCCAGAGTTCGCGTCCGTCGCTGCAGACCGTAAAGGTGATGTCCTGTTGTTGCAGGGCAAACGCCAGGAGGCCATTGCTGAATACACCAAGGCCTATAAGGGCTTTGAAGAAGGTGTCGAGTACCGGCGCCTGGTCGAAATCAAGCTAAATGCGCTGGGTGTGTCGCCACAAAGCGCAACGGTGGTTGCGGCCACCACTTCTTCCACGGAAGCAAAGTAAAAATGACATTGACTCCCAATGCGGTGACTGGCCGCCCATCCCTCATGCGCGTTACGGCTCTGGTTGTGCTTGTTGCGGCGCTGACCGGTTGTTCGCTGTGGAGTGGCGGTAGCGCGAAGCCCGTGCCAGCCGATTTAGGCGCGAATGTCGCGGTGCTTGGCGTTCGGCAGGCGTGGACTGCCCGTGTGGGCAGTGTCAGCGGCTTGCCCCTGGAGGTGCATGCTGCGGGTAATGTAGTGACGGTTGCCTCCGCCGAGGGTGTGGTGGCGGCCATTGATGCGCGTACTGGTGGGGATATCTGGCGCACGGCGCTGGGCGAGCCGCTTTCAGCAGCGGTCGGTAGCGATGGCAAGTCGGCGGCTGTGGTGTCGCGCAGCAATGCCCTGATTGTTGTGGAGTCTGGTCGTGAGCGGTGGCGCGAAAATCTCGCTTCCCAGGTCTTTACGCCACCGCTGGTCGCTGGTGGGCGTGTTTTTGTGTTGGCTGCAGACCGGTCTGTGTCGGCCTATGACGCTGCTACGGGGCGTCGGCTGTGGGCTCAGCAGCGTCCCGGCGAACCCCTTGTTTTGCGGCAAGCCGGCGTGCTCCTGGCTGTAGGCGATACCTTGGTGGTCGGGCTGTCTGGCCGACTGGTAGGGTTGAATCCTGACAACGGCAGCGTGCGCTGGGAAGCGCCCATCGCCAGCGCCCGTGGTACCAACGATGTGGAACGTCTGGTCGAGCTGGTCGGGCGTACCAGCAAGGTGGACGACAGCGTGTGCGCGCGATCATTTCAGACGGTTGTGGGTTGTGTGAATACAGCCCGAGGGACGGTGGCTTGGACGCAGCCTGCCAGCGGGGCCGAGGGCATTCACGGTGATGCTGATGCGCTTTTCGGTGTCGAAAGCAATGGTACGGTGGTCGCCTGGCGTCGCAATGATGGTTCGCGCTTGTGGGGAAGCGACAGGCTCAAACACCGCAAGCTGACAGCGCCGCTGCTGCTTGGGCGCTCCGTGGTCATCGGCGACGATGCAGGCCTGATTCACTTGCTGTCCCGCACGGATGGCGCTCCTCTCAACCGCGTTGCCACGGATGGTTCCGGTATTGCTGCTGCTCCTGTAGTGGCTGCTGACACCTTGGTGGTAGTTACCCGCAATGGCGGTATTTACGGATTCCGTCCTGATTGATCGGTCTTATTCAATGAAGCCAGTTATCGCCCTCGTGGGGCGTCCGAATGTCGGAAAGTCCACGCTTTTCAACCGCATGACCAAGTCGCGCGATGCCATCGTGGCTGACTTTGCAGGGCTTACGCGTGACCGGCATTACGGCAATGGCAAGCAGGGCAAGCACGAGTACATCGTGATCGACACTGGGGGCTTCGAGCCTGATGCGTCAAGCGGCATCTACCGCGAGATGGCCAAGCAGACGCAACAGGCGGTTGCGGAGGCCGATGTGGTCATTTTTGTGGTGGATGCCCGTGCTGGTGTGTCTGCGCAAGACCACGATATCGCGAATTATTTGCGCCGCTTGGGTAAGCCCTGCGTACTTGTTGCCAACAAGGCTGAGGGAATGTTGCAGGGCGTGCAGTTGGCAGAGTTCTACGAACTGGGGCTCGGGGAGGTCTATCCCGTGTCGGCTGCGCATGGTCAGGGCATCCGTAGCTTGGTGGATATCGCGCTGGAGCCTTTGAATTTGCCAGAGCCCGACGAGTTGGAGGCTTTGGCGGACAAGGGCATCATCAAATTGGCAGTGGCAGGTCGACCCAATGTAGGCAAGTCCACGCTGATCAACACGTGGTTGGGCGAAGAGCGGCTGGTTGCGTTTGATATGCCAGGTACTACCAGGGATGCCATCACGGTGCCGTTCGAGCGCAATGGCCAGCGCTTTGAGCTGGTGGACACTGCGGGCTTGCGTCGCAAGGGCAAGGTTTTTGAAGCAATCGAAAAATTCTCGGTGGTCAAAACGCTCCAAGCGATTGAGTCTGCAAACGTAGTGCTGCTTCTGTTGGACGCCACCCAGGGCGTGACAGATCAGGATGCCCATATCGCCGGATACATTCTGGAAAGTGGTCGTGCAGTGGTCCTAGCTGTCAACAAATGGGATGCCGTGGATGAGTACCAGCGCCAGTTGCTGGAGCGCTCTATTGAGACCCGGTTGGCTTTCTTGAAGTTTGCTTCGATGCACTTCATCTCGGCCAAGAAACGCCAAGGTCTGGGCCCGCTGTGGACATCTATCGCCCAGGCGCATCGCGCAGCTACTTGCAAGATGTCTACGCCGGTGCTCACTCGCCTGCTGCTGGAGGCGGTGCAGTTCCAAAGTCCGAAGCGGGCGGGAATGTTCCGCCCCAAGATGCGGTATGCGCACCAGGGGGGGATGAACCCGCCTGTGATTGTCATTCACGGGAACTCCCTGGAGCATGTGACGGACGCCTACAAGCGATTTCTGGAAGGGCGGTTCCGGAAAGAATTTGACTTGGTGGGAACACCCCTCCGAATTGAAATGAAAACTTCCCACAACCCCTTTGCCGACAAGGACGAGGGCTGAAAACAAAGTCGCGCATTGAGAAGGGCCATGCCAAATCGGCCAGGAAGCATGTCTTGGCTGTGGTAAGGTGCTGGTTTACAACAACATTTTGAACACGGAGAATATCGTGAGCAATAAAGGCCAGCTTTTGCAAGATCCCTTTCTCAACGCCTTGCGTCGGGAGCATGTGCCAGTTTCCATTTATTTGGTGAATGGCATCAAGCTGCAGGGGCAGATCGAATCCTTCGATCAGTATGTAGTTTTGCTCCGTAACACGGTGACCCAGATGGTATACAAACATGCCATCTCTACGATCGTTCCAGGTCGTGCGGTGAATTTTTCCACGGCAGATACGCCTGATGCAGATAGCAGCAACACTTGAGTTGTTGTTATTTAGGCGGTTCCTGCTTGTGAATCAGGCGCCACAAGAAGGCGACGTACTTTGAGTTCCGCTGTGCCTGCTCAGGGCGTTAGTGCTCCGGTATTGTTGGTCGGGGTAGATTTTGGTTTGCCTCATTTCGATGGTGAACTGGAGGAGCTAGGGCTTCTGGCCCAAACCGCCGGGATGCACCCCGTTGCGCGTATCACCTGCAAGCGTAAGGCGCCTGATGCAGCACTGTTCGTGGGCAGTGGCAAGGCTGATGAGATCCGTGCCTTGGCCCAGATGCATGGCGCTGTCGAGGTGCTTTTTGACCAGTCTTTGAGTCCCGCTCAGCAACGGAACCTGGAACGCCACATAGAGCTTCCGGTCAACGACCGCACGCTATTGATTCTGGAGATTTTTGCCCAGCGTGCACGCAGCCACGAGGGGAAACTCCAAGTGGAGTTGGCAAAGCTCCAATATGTGAGTACCCGTTTGGTTCGGCGGTGGTCCCACTTGGAGCGGCAGACGGGTGGCATCGGCGCTCGCGGCGGTCCTGGCGAAAAGCAGATTGAACTGGATCGGCGCATGATCGGTGATGCGATCAAGCGTACGCGTGATCGCCTGGTCAAGGTTCAGCGGCAACGGTCTACGCAACGACGGCAGCGTGAGCGCCGAGATACCTTCAACATTTCGCTGGTGGGATATACCAACGCCGGGAAGTCCACGCTGTTCAATGCCCTTGTCAAGGCGCGAGCCTATGCGGCTGATCAGTTGTTTGCAACGCTCGACACCACCACCCGCCAGTTGTATCTCGCCGATGCCGGTAGGTCCGTTTCTTTGTCTGACACCGTGGGTTTCATTCGAGATCTGCCCCACGGACTGGTCGATGCATTCCAGGCCACGTTGCAGGAGGCCATTGATGCAGATCTGTTGCTGCATGTTGTGGATGCATCTAACTCGGATTTTCCGGAACAGATGGCGCAGGTCGAGCGGGTTTTGCAAGAGATTGGCGCTGCTGACATTCCGCAGATACTGGTCTTCAATAAACTGGATGCAATGCCTGACGAGCGGCGCCCTGCAGATTTGCAGGACCAGTATGAGGTCGCTGGGCATATATTGCCGCGATTATTTGTCAGTGCCCGGTCCGGCGAGGGTCTTGAAAATTTACGCCATGCACTCGCAGCGAGGGTGCTTGCGACACGTGCGGACATGACCCCTGGTGATGCTGTTGAATTGCCAGATGTATTGCCCTGATTGGGCACAATGACAGACTGATTGACGCCACCCGAGAACCAGAGACTTTGCGCATGAATTTCCAAAATTGCACCCCACGCTGGGCATTGTTGCCAGAACGTATTCGGGGCATGTTCAACCTGAATGACCCCCGTTGGGGGCGTGGTGATGACAAGTCGGACGATGCAGGGCGTCCCGATGATCGAACTCCGCCCAACGGTTCTCGTGGTGGCGACCAGCGTCCCAGCAATGGTCAGCAGCCGCCAGATCTGGATGAACTTTGGCGTGATTTGAATCGCAAGCTGAGCGGTCTGTTCGGCGGCAAGAATGGTGGGGGACGGGGGCCTAACAACGGCGGCGGCACTGGTGGCGGGTTTCAGCCTGATATGAAGAGTGCAGGCGTAGGTGTTGGGTTGATTGCTGGGATTGTTTTCGTGATCTGGATGGGGACGGGTTTCTTCATCGTTCAGGAAGGGCAGCAGGCAGTCATTACCCAGTTTGGAAAGTACAAGAGCACAGTGGGGGCTGGTTTCAACTGGCGCCTGCCGTACCCTATTGAGCGTCATGAACTGGTTTTTGTGACCCAGATTCGTTCCGCAGATGTGGGCCGCGATAACGTCATCAAAAGCACGGGCTTGCGCGAATCTGCCATGCTCACCGAAGACGAGAACATCGTCGAAATCAAGTTCGCAGTGCAGTATCGTCTGAGTGATGCTCGGGCTTGGCTGTTCGAGAGCAAGAACCCGTCGGATGCCGTCGTCCAAGCTGCTGAGACGGCTGTGCGTGAAGTGGTCAGCAAGATGCGCATGGACACGGCGCTTGCTGAAGAACGCGATCAGATTGCCCCCCGGGTTCGCTCCCTGATGCAGACGATCTTGGATCGCTACAAAGTCGGTGTAGAGGTGGTTGGCATTAATTTGCAGCAAGGTGGTGTCCGCCCGCCCGAACAAGTACAAGCATCGTTTGATGATGTTTTGAAAGCGGGGCAAGAGCGTGAGCGTGCCAAAAATGAAGCACAAGCCTATGCCAATGACGTTATTCCACGCGCGGTCGGTTCCGCCTCTCGTCTGAACGAAGAGGCTGCGGCTTACAAGGCACGTATCGTGGCCCAGGCACAAGGCGATGCACAGCGTTTTTCATCTGTTCTTGCTGAGTACCAGAAGGCGCCACAAGTCACGCGCGATCGGATGTACCTCGACACGATGCAGCAGATCTATGGGAATGTGACCAAGGTTCTTGTCGATTCGCGACAAGGCTCCAACCTGTTGTATTTGCCGCTTGACAAGATCATGCAAGGTGTCGCCACCGGAGCGGGTGCTCTGGATGCGCCTGCTGTGAGTGCGGCTCCCGCTGCGGTGCCCACGGTGCCGTCGGCCAGTTTTTCCAACGATCCCAGGGCGCGTGACTCCAATCGCAGCCGTGAACGTGAATCTCGCTAGGAGCAGTTCGTGAACAGAGTCGGATTTATTGCATCCACCTTCCTGGTGGTGCTTGCTCTCATGAGCTCTATGCTTTTCGTTGTCGATCAACGGCAGTTTGGTGTTCTTTATGCTTTGGGACAGATCAAAGAAGTGATCACGGAGCCTGGACTCAATTTCAAGCTGCCTCCGCCGTTTCAGAACGTAACGTATATCGATAAACGCCTCCTGACATTGGACAGCACGGATACCGAGCCGATGCTGACCGCTGAAAAGCAGCGTGTTGTGATCGACTGGTATGTGCGCTGGCGCATATCTGAACCCACGGAGTACATCCGGAACGTGGGGCTGGATGAGAGTGCCGGTGCCATGCAGCTCAACCGCGTGGTCCGGAATGCCTTCCAGGAAGAGATCAACAAGCGCACTGTCAAGGAGCTTCTTTCGCTCAAGCGAGAGGCTTTGATGGCCGACGTCAAGCGCGAAGTTCTTGATACCGTTCGTGGAGCCAAACCTTGGGGCGTTGATGTTGTGGACGTCCGGATTACCCGCGTAGATTACGTGGAGGCCATCACGGAGTCTGTGTACCGCCGTATGGAAGCGGAGCGCAAGCGTGTGGCGAATGAGTTGCGCTCTACGGGTGCAGCGGAAGGCGAAAAAATACGGGCCGATGCCGATCGGCAACGCGAGATAGCGATCGCCAATGCATATCGTGATGCCCAGAAGGTCAAGGGCGAGGGTGATGCAGAAGCCGCACGCATCTATGCAGAAGCTTTTGGCCGTGATCCACAGTTTGCCCAGTTCTATCGCAGTCTGGAAGCCTATAAGTCGAGCTTCAACAAAAAGAGCGACGTGATGGTGCTTGATCCTTCTTCGTCGGACTTTTTCAAGGCTTTTCGAGGTGGCGCACCAGCCACTGCTACGATGCCTTCCCGCAAGTAATTGAGGGAGATACCAGCCATTTGGGGTTTCTTGGAATCATCTAATGGGGTGGGATAGTCTATGGAGCGCTCTGGCTTTGGTTTTGGTGATTGAGGGGCTCGTACCCTTCCTTTCTCCGCGAAGCTGGAGGCGCGCCGTTTTGCAAATAGCGCATCTGCAAGATGGTCAGATTCGATTTTTTGCACTGCTGGCCATCGTTATTGGCGCCTTGATGTTTTGGTTCTAACTGCCGTCATCCAGTATCGCCAGGAGATTCCCTAGGGACTCTTCGCTGGTGCCGGTAGAATCACGGTTTTAACAGCCTCCCCTTTTCTCCATGTCTGCTTGGGTCCTTCCGGATCACATTGCCGATGTCTTGCCGTCTGAAGCGCGGCACATCGAAGAATTGCGTCGCGGGCTGCTCGATACAGCGCGTTGTTACGGCTATGAGCTGGTCATGCCGCCTTTGATGGAGCACCTTGAGTCGCTCCTTACGGGCACCGGTGAGGCGCTCGATCTACAGACCTTCAAGTTGGTGGATCAGCTTTCCGGTCGTTCGATGGGGTTGAGGGCGGACACCACGCCCCAGGTTGCCCGCATTGATGCCCATCTGCTCAATCGTAACGGGGTCACGCGGTTGTGTTACTGCGGGCCGGTATTGCACACCCGCCCTGATCGGCCTCATGCGACTCGTGAGCCGCTCCAGTTTGGCGCTGAAATCTATGGGCATTCAGGCCTTGAGGCAGATCTGGAAGCATTGCAGCTAGCCAGAGAGTGCTTGCGCGTGGCAGATGTTCGCGACACCAGCATTGACCTGGCGGATGTGCGCATCGTTCGCAGTCTGTTGGCGGGCGTTGTTGTGAATCCGCAGATGTTGAGTGTCATCCATGCCGCTCTGGCTGCCAAAGATACTAGCGAGTTGGCAGCATTGACCCGCAGTTTTCCCATGGAGTCCCGAGAAGGTCTTCTTGCATTGCCGCAGTTGTATGGCGATATTTCTGTCTTGAATGAGGCGGAAAAAGTCCTTAAGCGGATATCTGGTGTGTCTAAGGTGCTATCAAATCTGAGATGGTTGGCATCTCGGTTGGATGGTGCGACGGTCACTTTTGACTTGGCCGATTTGCGCGGTTACGCCTACTACAGCGGGGCACGGTTTGCGATCTATGCGCGCGGTGCCAGTGATGCGCTGGTCCGTGGCGGTCGATACGATGAAGTTGGTGCAGTTTTTGGACGTAACCGCCCGGCGGCTGGTTTCAGCCTGGATATCAAGCAGGTGGTGGGTGTAGTGCCGCCGCGTGCATTGAAAGCAGCCATTCGTGCGCCCTGGGGAGAGGCTGTTGATGTGAATGCTGCCATCGCCGAGTTGCGTTCAGCAGGAGAGACGGTGGTTTGCGTTTTGCCGGGGCACGAGAGCGAAGTGGACGAATTTCATTGCGACCGTGAACTGGTTCAGGTTGCGGGTCAATGGGTCGTGCAGGCTGTTTGAGCAATTGTCATTTGAATTGGGTTTGAGATGAAAGTAACCAAAGGTCGCAACGTAGTGGTGGTCGGTACCCAGTGGGGCGACGAAGGCAAGGGCAAACTAGTCGACTGGTTGACGGAGAGCGCGCAGGGCGTGGTCCGCTTCCAGGGCGGCCACAATGCAGGCCACACCCTCGTGATCAACGGCGTAAAAACGGCGCTGCACCTGATTCCCAGTGGCATCATGCGCCCTGGCGTGAAGTGCTATATCGGCAACGGCGTGGTTTTGTCCGCTGCCAAGCTCTTCGAGGAAATCGAAGGTCTTGAAAAGGCCGGCGTGGAAGTGCGTTCGCGCCTGCGCATCAGCGAAGCCTGCCCGCTGATCCTGCCCTTCCATGCAGCTATTGATGTAGCGCGTGAAGCTGCGCGCGAGCAGGGTGGTGCTGAGAAGATCGGTACCACCGGCCGCGGCATCGGCCCCGCCTATGAAGACAAGATCGCCCGCCGCGCCCTGCGCGTGCAGGACCTGAAGTACCCCGACCGCTTCGCCGCCAAGCTGCGCGAACTGCTGGACCTGCACAACCACGTGCTCACCACCTACCTGGGCTCGGACAAGTTCGTCTTTGGCGATGCATTGAAGCCCTACATCCAGGACGGCAAAGTGCAGTTCGACGTGGTGTACGCAGAAGCCATGCGCCATGCCGAGCTGCTAAAGCCCATGATGGCCGACGTCTCGCGCGAGCTGAACGAAGCCAACAAGGCTGGCGCCAACCTTCTGTTCGAGGGCGCACAGGGCACGCTGCTGGATGTAGACCATGGCACCTATCCTTACGTGACCTCCAGCAACTGTGTGGCGGGCAACGCCGCCGCCGGTTCAGGCGTGGGCCCTGGCATGCTGCACTACATCCTGGGCATTACCAAGGCCTACTGCACCCGCGTGGGCGGCGGTCCGTTCCCGACCGAACTCGACTGGGAAACTCCGGGTACGCCTGGTTACCACATGAGTACCATCGGTGCTGAAAAGGGTGTGACCACTGGCCGCAGCCGCCGTTGCGGCTGGTTCGACGCCGCGCTGCTCAAGCGCAGCGCCCAGGTCAACGGGCTGTCCGGCCTGTGCATCACCAAGCTCGACGTGCTCGATGGCCTGGCCGAGTTGCTGCTGTGCATCGGCTACGAGCTCGACGGCGAGAAGATCGACTTGCTGCCGATGGGCGCAGAAGACATCGCACGTTGTACGCCCATCTACGAAACCCTGCCGGGCTGGACCGAAACCACCGTGGGTGTGACCGACTACGCCAAGCTGCCCGAAGCGGCGCGCCGCTACCTGGAGCGCATTGCGGAAGTGACTGGCGTGCCGGTGGATGTGATCTCCACCAGCCCGGACCGCGACCACACGATCATGATGCGCCACCCCTACGTGGCCGGCTGATACACCTCTCTGTCGCTGCCCTGGCCGACGCGAAGCCAGGACGGCGGTGCTGCAGAGCCCTTTGGCTGCGCGGCAGAACGCATTTCTGTACTTTCTCTATATAGCGATGAGGGGTTGCTCTGGCGTTGCTGCCGTGTGATCCTCTTGTCTACAAGCCATCATCCCAGGAGCCTCGCCTATGTTGACCGAAGACGGCAAACACCTGTACGTCAGTTATGACGAGTACCACAGCCTGATTGAAAAGCTGGCGCTCAAGGTGCACCAGTCGAACTGGGAGTTCGACACCATCCTGTGCCTGGCACGCGGTGGCCTGCGTCCCGGTGACATTCTGAGCCGCATCTTCGACAAGCCTCTGGCGATTATGTCGACGAGCTCGTACCGTGCCGAAGCCGGTACGGTGCAGGGTCACCTCGACATTGCCCGTTTCATCACCACCCCCAAGGGCGAAATCGCCGGCAAGGTGCTGCTGGTGGATGACCTGGCAGATTCGGGCCACACCCTGGAGGCCGTGATCACGATGCTCAAGACCAACTACACACCGATTACCGAGCTGCGCAGCGCCGTCATCTGGACCAAGGGCATGTCCAAGTTCACCCCCGACTACTCGGTGGAGTTCCTGCCCACAAACCCCTGGATCCACCAGCCCTTTGAAGGCTACGACAGCCTGAGCCCCGCAAAGCTGCTGGAGAAGTGGCGCGTCTGATGGGAAGTAGGCCAGCACATAAAAAGAAAGAGGGCGAAGCCCTTTTTTTCTTGATGCTGTCATAGAGAGCTGTCCCGTTCGCTGCATGCGATTGTGCGAATTCCTCGGGTTTTCCCTGCAGGTACGCGAAAGTGGTGCTATATTCGAGGGCTTCGCTACCAAGACCTCTGTATTGCAGTGGGTTGGTCGGCAGAAGGTGCTGCTTAGGTGGTGCGTTCTGCGGTTTGGGTGGTTGGGGCGGACTT